>SIBJ01000015.1 GCA_009695195.1 Pedosphaera sp. | reverse complement strand
GCTGGAACGCCCTGAGCGATCCGAACCGCGCATGAGGAAACGGAGGCCGAAAAACTTTCCCTTGTTGATGCGCCCCCGGCAGGAAATCATTGCCGAAGCCACCCAGAAAAAATCAACGACACATGCCCTTAACTAAGCGCCATTCGCGGCAGTGATGGCACTGGAGAATGATCGCAGTTCGCGCTACGGCGGGAACGGAGACGGCCAGTTGGGCAACATCCTCCAGAAATGGATGCGTAACGACCCGGACGCCGCCGTCGCGTGGCTGCAATCGCAACCCGAAGCTGTGCGTAAACGCCGCGTCGTCATGCAGGCCGCACAAAATCTCGGCTGGCAGGACCCGGCGGCGGCAATGAAGCTCGTGGATCTTTTGCCCAAGAGCCAGACGCGCGACGAAACCCTCGGCAGCATTTTGAACTCGTGGGGCAACAAAGACCTCGACGGCTTGCGCGCCTGGACCGACGCGCGCACCGACCCGCGCGAAAAAACGCTCGGACAACTCGCTTACGCGCAGGGACTGGCTTCGTCCGATCCCGCCGCCGCCGCCGCCGCATTGCAAAATCTTCACCCGGATCAGCGCCACTCGTACACGTATCAGCATGTGTACAACGAATACGCCCAGCGCGAACCGCAGGCCGCTCTGGCGATGGCCCAGACACTCACCGACGTGAGCGCGCGCAACCAGGCCATCAGCGGCGCGCTCGCCGGCTGGGCGCAACTCGATCCGGTGGCGGCGGCGAATTTTGCGCTCACGTTGCCCGGCGGTCCTGCGCGCAACAATGCCATCAGCCAGCTCGCGCGCGATTGGGCCGACCGCGATCCTCAAGCGGCCCTCGATTGGCTCAAGCAGGTTCCCAACGCCGCCATCCAGCGCGACACCATCCAGAATGTGCTGTGGAACCTGTCGCAGAATTCGCCGAAGACGGCGTCGGATTTCGTTTCCATTCTGCCGAAGGGCCAGAGCCAGATTGATCTCACGGGCCAGCTCGCCCGGCGCTGGGCGGAATCGGATTTCGACGGCGCACTGGCGTGGGCCAAGGAATTACCAGAAGGTCGCGCGCGCAACGTCGCCTTGCAAAATCTCAGCGACGAGTGGGTCAACAACGACGTGAAGGGCGCAGGCGAATTCGCCAAGACGCTGCCCTCCGGCGAAATGCGCGACCAGATGCTCAACAGGCTCGCGGGCACGTGGGTCTGGCAGAACCCGCAGGAGGCGGCTGAGTTTGCAATGGGCCTGCCCGCCGACGCCTCGCGGCAGCGACTCGTGGAAAACGTCATCGGCAACTGGGCCGGCAATGATCCGGAAGGAGCCGCGAAGTTTGCGGCCTCGCTGCCCGAAGGCGCGGGCCGCGACGACGCGATGCGCCGCATCGCCAGTTCGTGGGGACGCAATGACCCCGCCACCGCGATCGAATGGGTGCAGACTATGCCGAACGGCGACGGCCGCGCGGGCGCGATGGCCGGCGTGCTCGGGTCGTGGGCTTCGCAATCGCCGCAGGACGCAGCAAAGTTCGTTTCCGGTTTGAGCGGCGACGAACTGGAGCGCGGCGTGAAGTCCGTCATCTCCGGCATGGTCGGCGCGGACGCGCCGTACACGGCGACGTGGATCCAGCAATTCTCCGAAGGCACGATGCGCGAGAAGGCGGCGGAAACATTGATGACGCGTTGGGGACGCGAGGACCCGAAAGCCGCCGCCGCGTGGCTGGCGAATCTTCCGGACGGCCAGAGCCGCCAGTCGGCCATCAGCAAGTTTGTGGACAGTGCCGCCAACCTCGAACCGCAACTGGCGTGGACTTACGCCACGACACTGACCGACCCGCTGAAGCAAAAGGACGCGCTGGAAAAATCCGCGAAGCAATGGCTGCGTACCGACGATGTCGCGGCGCGCGCGGCCATCCAGACGAGCGGCCTGCCGGCGGACGCGATTGCAAAGCTGCTCAAGCCGAATGATTGAGGGTTCTTTTCGCTTGGCGGACGTGACGGACCGTCCTACTGTCCGGTGCATGAAACCAAATCCATTTTTCGCTCTGGCCGCCGTCGCCGCTTTCGCAATTGCCCCCTGCCTCCGCGCGGAAACGGAACCCGGCTTCAAGTCGCTCATGGACGGCAAAACTTTTGACGGCTGGAAAGTGACCACGGACAACCCCGCCACCTGGACGATCAAGGACGGCGCGTTTGTGGCGAACGGTAATCGCGCCCATCTCTATTACGTCGGCGACGAAAAGCCGTTCAAGAATTTCCATCTCAAAGTGGAGGTGATGACCGACACGAACTCGAACGGCGGAATTTATTTCCACACCAAATACCAGACCGATGGCTGGCCGCGAGGCGGGATCGAATGTCAGGTGAACAACACGCACAGCGATTGGAAAAAAACCGGCAGCCTTTACGACATCGCCAACACGGGGCTGACCATCGCCGCCGACAACAAATGGTGGACGCAGGAAATCATCGTCGAAGGCAGCAAGGTCACGGTTCTGGTGGACGGCCGGAAGGTGGTGGAGTACGTCGAGCCAAAGGGCGCGCAGGCTGGAAAAGAATATGAACGCAAACTCAACGAAGGCACATTTTGTCTGCAAGGCCACGATCCAAAGAGCACCATCCGCTACAAAAACATCCGCGTGAAGCGGCTCGACTGAATTCGTAGCGGCCGCTCGGCAGAGCGCCGCACAACTTCTGCGGGAAATTTTGGCTGGTGGCTTTCTGCCGACCGCCGCAATTCCAGCCTGCACTTTCCTGCGGTTGACGTCGTTGCACGCGCGATTATAGTCGGCGCGTCAGCACGGATTGGGCTTGAACCATGCATGGAACAGACCAATCGGAAGCGGTGATCGGCATCTTGACCGTCATGACGGTGGCGGCCTTTGCCTTGTGGCGAATTCTTGATTGGATCAAACGCTCCCCCACCCACCCGGACCCTTGGGACTCGGAGACCGGTCAAGCCGTGCAAGAGGACGACGCGGTTCCGGTTTGCCATCGTTGCCTGACGCCGGTGCCGCCGGGCCATTGGTTTTGTGAAACCTGCGGGTGCGCGGTCGGGCCTTACAACAACTACATGCCTTACCTGCAAATTTTCTCCGAAGGCGAAGTGCTGCGGAACGGAACCCAGGCCAAGTTGCGGTTCAATGCGTTGATCGTCGCCGGCTACGTGCTTTGTTCGCTTAATTTCCTGATCTTGGCGCCGGTATATTGGTTTTTCCTTTTCCGAAACCTGCGGAGATCCAAACTGGAAAACTCCGGGGCCACGTCACCGCCGGTCGGGAATTGATTTTATTTTCTTCCGGGACTCCGTTTTCGCGCCAGTTCCTTCCGCAACTTCTCCAGCGGCAACGTGTTGATCACGTCGGCCTTCGTCAGCCAACCTTTGCGAGCGACGCCGACGCCGAGCCGGAGGAAGCCCGCGTGTTCGTTGCGGTGCGCGTCGGGATTGATGACGCACTTCACGCCCTTGCTTTTCGCGTAGGCCCACAGCCGCCAGTCGAGATCGAAACGATACGGATTGCAATTGAGTTCAATCCACGTCCCGGTTTCGGCGCAGGCGTCAATGACTGCTTCCTGATTCACCGGATACGGCTCGCGTTCGAGCAACAGCCGTCCGCTGAGGTGTCCGAGCGTGTGGACGAATTTATTTTCCGCCGCGCGGATGAGCCGCTTCGTGTTCTCCGCTTCGTTGTTCGCCGACACGTGCAGGCTCGCCACCACCACGTCGAGTTCGGCGAGCAGGTCGTCGTCGAAATCCAGTTTGTCCTTGAGCACGTCCACTTCCGTGCCGGTGAGCAAACGGAATTCGCTGCCGCCATCCGCGAGCTTCGCGTTGAGTTGTTTGATGGCCTTGAGTTGCTCGCGCACGCGTTTGGGATCGAGGCCGTTCGCCTGGAACGACGCGCGCGAGTGGTCGGTGATCGCCCAGTATTCGAGGCCGAGGCCTTCCATGTGGGCGGCGATTTCTTCGAGCGTGTTGTGGCCGTCGCTCCACGTCGAGTGGTTGTGCAATGCGCCCTTGAGGTCGGTCCATTCGAGCAGCTGCGGCAATTTGCCCTGCTCGCCGGCGGCGAACTCGCCGTGGTCCTCGCGGATTTCCGGCGCGATGTAGGGCAGGTCGAGTGTCGAAAAAATCTCCGCCTCGTCCTGACACTCGACGAGCAGTTTCAGATCGCGTGTCTCCTCCTTGGATTTGAACAGGCCGTATTCGTTGAGCCGCAGTCCGCGCGCGATGGCGCGCGAACGCATCACGATGTTGTGCTCCTTGCTGCCGGTGAAATAAGCGAGCGCGAAGGGAAATTCCTTGTCGCTCACCACGCGCAGATCGCATTGGATGCCGCCTTCAAGGATCACGCTGGCCTTCGTATCGCCTTGCGCGATGACCTTGAGGATGCCCGGTTGCGCGACGAAATGTTCGATGACCGCCACCGGCCTTTTTGACGACGCGAGCAGATCAATGTCGCCGATGATCTCCTTCGAGCGCCGCAAACTCCCCGCCGTGCTGCAACGGATCACGTCGGGATGCTGCCGCAAACTTTCCAGCAACGGCTCCGCCGCCGTGAGCGCGTCACCGAGCCGATGTTTCGAGGCGTATTGCCGTTTGCGTTCGATGCCTTCGAGCAGATTCGCCTGCGTCTTCTCGCCGAAGCCGTCCAGCTCCGCGACTTTACCGGCCTTGCACGCGGCCTCGAGTTTTTCAATCGAGTCCACGCCGAGCTGCTTTTGCATCGCCTGGATTTTTTTTGGCCCAAGCCCCGGGATGTCCAGCATTTCAACCAACCCCGGCGCGATACTCGCCTTTAACTCCTCGTAATATTTCAGTTTCCCCGTTTCGACGAGTTCGGTGATCTTCTGCTGGAGCGCGTCGCCGATGCCCTTGAATTCGCCCAGTCGTTTTTCCGCGACGACTTTGGCGAGCGGTTCGTTCAACGCCTCGATGACGCGCGCGCCGTTGAGATACGCGCGGGTCTTGAACGGGTTCTCGCCCTTGAGTTCGAGCAACGTCCCGATCGCGACCAGCACCTCGGCGACTTTTTCTTTGTCCATGGCCGGAATATGGGACGGTCGCGCCGGGGCGCAAAGGCCAAAATTCCGGTGAAATCACTTTTGCGTCTTGCGGCCACGTGATAAAATATCCCCGTGGAAAAGACGCGGCCAAACTCGCGCGGTGCGTTCACGCTCATTGAGTTGCTCGTCGTGATCGCCATCATCGCGCTGCTCGCGGCGTTGTTGCTACCGGCGCTTACCCGCGCCAAGTTCGCCAGCAAGAACACCGCCTGTAAGAACAATCTGCACCAGCTGGGACTCGCGCTGCACATGTATGTCATGGATTCGGGCGTGTATCCGTATCTGGTGGACGCGAACGTTTCCAAAACGTGGGACCGCTTCATCGCTCCGAATTTCGCCGGCAACGAACGCATCTTGACCTGTCCCGCCTTCAACGGTGAATTTCCGTTTGATCAGGCCATCGTCTGGTTGTTCGGCAACGCCTATCTCCGCGATCCCGCGACGCCCGGCCGCTACGCCGGCGTCAGTTATGGTTACAATGGTTTCGGCGTGGGCTCGGCCAATTCCGTCAGTTGGACGGCCAATCTCGGTTTGGGCCTCCAGGTCAATCCCGGCCAGACCATGCCGGTCGTGAAGGAACATCAGGTCGTGGCCCCGGCGGACATGATCGCGCTGGCGGATTCCATGCCGCAGCCCGGATATCAAAACATCTACACGTTCCTGCTCATCATCAACAGCAAGCCATCGCCGGAACGTCACAACGGCGGCGAAAATGTCGCCTTCGCCGACGGCCACTCGATCACCATTCCCATCAAAAAATTCATGGACAACGGCGACCTCAACCGGCGGCGGTGGAACTTCGATCACGAGCCGCACCTGGAAGTTTCGTACTGACCCGGACGACCGTGGCTCGAAACACTTCTCGCCCGCAAGGAAACCAAAACCCGGTGAAATCAATTCCCGTTGCGCTTACCATCGCCGGCTCCGACAGCGGCGGGGGCGCGGGCGTGCAGGCGGATTTGAAAACCTTCGCCGCGCTCGGTGTCCACGGCACGAGCGCGATCACCTGCGTCACGGCGCAGAATCCGCGCGGCGTCACCGGCCTCCAGGCGATCCGGGTGGAAATGGTGCGGGCGCAAATCGAAGCCGTGTTCGCCGAACTGCGACCGGGCGCGGTGAAAACAGGAATGTTGTTCTCGGCGGAAATCATCCGCGCGGTCGTGGATTTTTTTTCCACGGGCCACCGCCCCCCGCTCGTGGTTGACCCCGTGATGGTCGCGACCAGTGGCGCGGTGCTGCTCAAACCTTCGGCGATCCGCGCGCTGAAAGGGCAACTGCTCCCGCTCGCCGCGCTGGTCACGCCGAATCTCGACGAGGCGGAAATTCTGGTGGGCCGGAAGCTGCATTCGCGGGCGGATTTACGCGCGGCCGCGCGGGAAATCCACGAACGCTTCGGCTGCGCTGCGCTCGTGAAGGGCGGCCATCTGCGCAGCGAACGCGAGGCGGTGGACGTATTTTTCGACGGTCGCACGCTCACCGAACTGTGCGCGCCGCGCGTGCGCGGCGTGTCCACGCACGGCACGGGTTGCACTTATTCGGCGGCCATCGCGGCGCACCTCGCGCGCGGCGAAAAACTTTCCCGCGCCGTCGCGCTGGCGAAACCCTTCATCACCCGCGCCATCGCCCGGAGCCGGAGAGCGGCCGGGCATTTCGTGCTGAATCCGTCGGCTGCTTAAAACCAGCGCTTCAGCCGTTCGCGCAGGATTCCCCGCGCCCGATACAGACGCGACTCCACCGCTTTGGGCGTCGTCTCCAAAATCGCCGCGGCCTCGGCCACACTTTTTTCCTCCCATTCACACAGCACGATGGCTTCGCGCAAATCCTCGGGCAACCGCTCCACCGCTCCGCGCACCGCCTCATTTCGTTCCGCGGCGAGCGCTTCGGCGTCGGGCGACAGCGCGCCCGACGGAATCACGGCCGCAAGATTTTCCGGCTCCGCGTCCGTTGCGGCGTCAAGCGACACGGTTGCGTGCCGCGCCCGCCAGCGGAATTGATTCCGCGCGAGGTTGGCGGCGATGGTGTAAAGCCAGGTGGAGAATTTCTCGCTCGTCCGGAAACTGGCGCGCGCGCGAAAGACGCGGGCGAAAGTTTCCTGCGCGAGATCGTTCGCGTCGTCTTCGTTGGCGAGCATCCGGCAGAGGAAATGAAACACCGGCGCGGCGTTGCGCGCCATCAAGTCGTTCAACGCGGCGTCATGCCCCGCGATCAGCCGCTCCATGTCCGCCCGGTCGCGGGCGTCGGCATCAGTGTGATCCGTGCCCATGAGCCGTGGATTCCGACATGGTGGATTCGACTTGCTCGTGCGCGCCCAGCGTGAGCCGCTGCATTTCGGCGAGGTAACGTTTTCCCGGTTCCGGCGGCATGGCCTGACTGACTTCGGCGAAGTGCCGGAGCATCTGCGCCTGGCACTGCGCGCGCAATCCGCCCAGCTCGGCCAGTTTTTTTTCCACCACCGCGGTCACATTCGTGGCGCCGGTGAGTACGGAATCCAATTCCTGTTTTTTTGCGGCAATCTTCCGGCACATCTCGGCGCACTTGGGCAGATAACCTTCGTGAAGTTTTTGGATGCGCGCCATCTCAGGGTCACTCAACCGGAATTCCTGTCGCAGCCAGGCGAGATCATCGGTGGCATTGCCGAGGCGCGACGTGCAAACTCGATTGGCGATCAGGTACGCGCCGGCAAAAAGCGCCGCCGCCAGCGCGACCACGCCGAGCATGATGAACAGGGAACGTTTCATGGATCAGCGCAGAGTGCCCGGGGCCACCGTGGCGACGTAGCGCGCCTGCGCATCCTGCCGCACGGCCTGGCTCGCTTCGCGCACGCCGAGCAGCGCGCCGGCGAAGATCAACACCGCCGCCGTTGCGAACGCGAAGCGCGGTCGCATCACCAGCGCCGTGATCGCGTCCAGCCACGCCGCTCTGCTCGCTTCGCGCACCGGCGACTCGGCCTCCGCGATCCGACGCCAGACGCCTTCTTGAAATCGCGGCGGTAATTTCGGCGTAGGCCGCGCCGACCGCAGCGCTCGGCTGAGATTCGCGTCCTCGGGATTTTGATCTGGCGTTTTCATGAGAAAATGGGCGACGTTTTTACCCGCCGCCCGAAGTTTGGATGGTTCGTTTGGCGGATGCAACCACGCGGGTCACTTCGCGCAGCAGGCTTTGGCGGAGGTGCAACTGGCCTTGGCCACTTTGCAGCAGGACGCGAACATATCCGCCTGCCGCGGCGTGCCGACGACGGCACATTTGGCCGGGTTGGAGGCGGTTTCCGTACCCCCGACCGCAGCGTTTTCGTTGGCCAGTGCGCGCGGCGAGCCGATCTGGTCGCGATTCGCGGTCGCGAGGTTCACGCCGTTTGCGCTGCGGGGCACAACGGTGATTTGGTTGTCCTTGGCCCGCGGCGAGAGCAACGCTTCGCCGGCAGTAAGGGTGAAGGCAGCCAACGTGACTGCGCTGATGGCGGTGAGGATTTTGGTTTTCATATGTTTTTGATTCCGCGGGAAGCTTCATTGCCTCCCGTTGTTCCGGAAATAACTACCCCGCAGCTTCCAAAATCCCGCGAAGGATTATCGCTTTCCACCCCGTCACGGTCAGAGAGCGCCTGAAAAAAACCGGCAAAATAGTTTGAGGGATTCCCCCGTCTCTGGCGTAATACAGGCAAGTCCGCCAAAAATGATTATGAAAAAACTGAACGCCCTTACCGTGGTCGCGCTCGCCGCGATCTTTGTCACCGCGCCCCTGTCCGGCCTCGCTGAAGAAAAGAAAGCCGAGAAGGCCAAGCCCTATCCCCTCGAGAAATGCATCGTTTCGGATGAAAAACTCGGCGCGGACGCCAGCATGAAGCCCTACGTCTTCACACACGAAGGCCAGGAAATCAAACTCTGCTGCAAGTCCTGCCTCAAGGATTTCAACAAAGACCCGAAGAAGTACGCGAAGAAGATCGCCGATGCCGAAGCCGCGAAGGCCAAGGCCAAGAAATAACCGGTCTTCGGCAAAAACCGGCTTTGCCGAAATCCAATCGGTGCTAAGACTGAGCGCATGAAACGGCTGTCCGCCATCGTTCTGAGCCTGCTCCTGTTCTGGGCGCAGGTGGTTGTGATGGCCCAGCCTTCCGGCGGCGCGAAGCGGGCGGGCGGTTGTTGCGAGTGCAAAGCTCCCTGTTGCGTCGCAAAGACCTCCTCCGCGCCGCAGCCGCAGCCGGCCGCTGCCAGTCCGTCGGTTCAATTCCATCTCAATCTGTTTGCGCTCACCGCTTCGACGGCATGGCTCTTGCCACGCGCCGAGGCCGAAGTTTTTGCTTCCGCTGCTTCCTCTTCGGTGACAGCGGCGCGCGTCCCGCTTTTCCAACGGGATTGCGCCCGGCTGATCTGACCCTTCCCGCCTGAACACCCGCAGTGTGTACCGCGCAGGCGCACTGTGTACGCCCTTCGTCTGCCTGCGCCCGGAAAACTTTGATTTGGTCGGTATGAAAACAATTGCGATTACAGTTTTGATCTTGAGCGGCGCGGCGGGAATGAAAACCTTCGCCGCCACGAATTCCCTCACGCTCACGCCCGCGCTGGTGAACCAGTTCGCGGAGGAGATGCGTACGAATCATCCGGCGCTCGCCGCCGCCCGCGCCCGCACCAACGCCGCCGCCGCCAGTGTCGCCGCCGTGCGCTCGTGGGAGGACCCGATGATCAAATTCGGCGGCATGGCGGCGCGCGAGGATTTTCGCGCCAGCGACGGCGACCTCATTTACGGCGCGGAACAAAAGCTCCCGCTCTGGGGCAAACCCGACCTCGCCCGCCGCGTCGCGCGCGCGGAATTTGAAGTCGAGAACGCGAACGCGGATTACCAGTTTCAAATCCTGCGCAGTGATTTTGCCAAGGCGATGTTTCGCGCGGCGTTGACGGAGCGGATCGTGGCCGTTGGCGAACAGGACCTGGCGTTCGTTGAGGCGATGATTGAGACGATGGACGCAAAATATCGCGCGGGCACCGGCACGCAGGTTGAGGTGTTGCAACTTCAGAACGAACGCGCGAAACGGACGACGCAATTGCAGACGGACCGAAACAAACTCGGGCACGAGCGAGTGACGTTGAACCGCTTTCTCAATCGCGATTTGCAATCGCCCTGGCCGTCGCTCGAACTGCCGCCGCTGGCCGGGCCGGTGGTTTACAACGAGCAGCTCGTAAACTTCGCCACGAAATACGAACCAAAGCTCCGCATGATGCGCGAGCAAATCAAACAGGCGGAGGCTGTGGTCGCGTCCACGCGCCGCGCGCGGTTGCCCGATGTGAGCTTCGGTGTCGAGAGTCGGAATTTTTCCGGCAACGGCGAGTGGCGGCAGACGGAATTCATGTTGAACTTCAACCTCCCGCTCTTTAACCGGAGCAAATACCGCGCAGAGATCCGGCGCGATGAAGCCAAACTCCAAGCCACCGAAGCCGACGCCAAGGATTATTCGCTCAATGTGCGCGAGGAAGTCCACAATCTCACCGTGAAGATTGACGCCGCACGGCGCGAAGCGGTGGTGTATCGCGACGAAATCATCCCGCGCAGCGAGGTCGCGCTGGAAAGCGCGCGGGCAAATTGGGAAACGGGCCGGGGCATGTTCCGCGACCTGCTCGACGCGCGGCGCATGTTGCTCGACGCGCGGCTGATGATCGCCCGCGCCGTGAGCGAGCAATACCAGATGTTGTCCGAACTCGTCCTGTGCTGCGGCCTCGGCGATCTCGAAGCGTTGCAAATGCTCGGCCTCGAATCGGACAACAATTCCAAGAAGAACCAGACCCATGAAAAATAAATTCATCGTCCTCATCACCGGCATGGCAGCGCTTGGCCTGGCGGTCTTGCTGGTTTCGTGCAGCAAGCAGAGCGGCGGCGGCAAACCCGCCGACGTGGATTATTACACCTGCACCATGCACCCGTCGGTCCACTCGCAGGACCCCAAGGCCAAATGCCCGATTTGTTCGATGGACCTCGTCCCGGTGAAAAAAAAGCAAAGCCAGTCCAGCGAGCCGGCGATGGGAGAGAAAGGCCACGACCACGCGAAGATGCTCGCCGAGCAAGCTGCGGGCGACGGTAAGACCAACGCGGCCCCAGAAGAAGCTCCGAGCGAATTCACCGTGGCGGTTTCCCGTCAGCAACAAATCGGCGTGACCTACGCGGCGGTTGAAAAAAAACCGTTCTCGCACACGGTTCGCGCGGCGGGCACGGTCGCTTACGACAAACAGCGCCATTGGGATTACGTCGCGCGCGTCGAGGGTTACGTGCAGAAGCTTTTTGTTTCCTCCCGCGGCGAGCTGGTTGAGCAGGGCGCGCCGCTGCTCACGATTTACAGTCCCGACCTGCTCACCACGCAGGGGGAATTTGTGAACGCGCTGAACCTGCGCGACCGGAGTCAGACCAACGCCAGTGCGGCCCTGCTCGCAAGCGCGCAACATCTCGTCCTCTCGGCGAAACAACGCCTGAAGCTTTGGAATATTAGCGATGAGCAAATCGCCGAATTGGAAAAGACCCGCAAGCCGCAGGAAACGCTCACGCTGCATTCTCCCTTCAAAGGCGTCGTGCAGGACATTCCGGTGGACCAGGGCCGCCGCGTGATGATGGGCGATCATCTCGTGGATGTGGCCGACCTTTCAGCGGTGTGGGTCTGGGCGCAATTTTATCAGGACGAGTTGCCGATGTTGAAAAAGGATTTGCCCCTAACCGTCACGAGCTCGTCGTATCCGGGCAAGAAGTTCAGCGGGAAAATTTCGCTGATAGATCCGTTCATCAACGAAGCCACGCGCACGGGCCGGGTGCGGATTGACGTCGAGAATCCCGATTTCAAGCTGCGCCCCGACATGTATGTGGACGCGGTGTTGACGATGGACATGGGCGAAGGTGTGGCCGTGCCGGTGAGCGCGGTGTTGCCGACGGGCAAACACAACATCGCTTTCGTGGACAAGGGCGAGGGAAAACTCGAACCGCGCTACGTCGAGCTTGGCCGCCAGTACGGCGACAACTACGAAGTGAAATCCGGCTTGAAGGAGGGCGAACGCGTCGTGACGAGCGCGAACTTCCTGATTGATGCCGAAGCCAAAGTGCAAGGAGCGTTGAAGTCGTGGTAAACCGATAAAAAAATCAAGGTGTGAAAAAAAACGACCGCCCTCACCCCGGCCCTCTCCCCCAGGAGAGGGAGAATCATTCGCCGCGCCCAGGCAATGGTGAGGCGCTCAGATTTCGTTCTGCTTTTTCACCGAAAGAAATTGCGACGGCGATTGCATCAAGGGCTTCCGAATTATTCAGCGACTTGCTTCGCTTCTCCCTCTCCCCGGGGGAGAGGGCCGGGGTGAGGGCGAGCGTCACACATTCTTTTCCCGGTCGCTATCCTGCGAACTAGACTTATGGAAACTTCCATTCCGCCAACCGAACAGAAGAAACCTTTCCTGATTGAACGCGTCATCGAGTGGAGCGCGCGGAATGTTTTCCTCGTCCTCATCCTCGTCGTGTTCGGCATCGCTGGCGGAATTTGGGCGCTGAAACAAACACCGCTCGACGCCATCCCCGATTTGAGCGACGTGCAGGTGATTGTTTACACGGATTGGGAAGGGCGCTCGCCCGATCTGGTCGAGGATCAAATCACTTACCCGATTTCCACTCGCTTCATCGCCGCGCCGAAGGTGAAGTTCGTTCGCGGCGAGTCCATGTTCGGCAAATCGTTCGTGTATGTGATTTTTCAGGACGGCACGGACATTTACTGGGCGCGGTCGCGCGTGATCGAGTATTTGCAATCCGTGCGCGGCATGTTGCCGGAGGGCGTGAATCCTGTCATCGGGCCGGATGCGACGGGCGTGGGTTGGGTTTTTGAATACGCGCTCGTGGACAAATCCGGCAAACACAACCTCGCCGAACTGCGCTCGTTCCAGGACTGGCATCTGCGTTACGCGCTCGAATCGGTGAAGGGCGTTTCCGAAGTCGCACCGGTCGGCGGTTTCGTGAAGCAATATCAGGTGGACCTCGACCCGAACAAGCTCGTCGCCTACGGCATTCCGCTCAACGAGGTCGTGAATAAAATCCGCATGTCGAACGGCGACGTGGGCGGAAAAATCTTTGAGGTCGGCTCGACGGAGTATTACGTGCGCGGGCGCGGCTACATCAAGAGCGTCGCCGACATCGAGAACATCCCGCTCAAGTCGGAGAAGGGCACGCCGGTCTATGTGAAGAACGTCGGCACGGTGCATCTCGGCCCGGACTTGCGGCGCGGCGTAGCTGAACTCAACGGCGAGGGAGAAGTGGTCGGTGGCATCGTGGTGATGCGTTACGGCGAGAACGCGCTGACGGTCATTGACGGCATCAAGAAGAAGTTGGAGGAAATAAAACCCTCGCTCCCCGAAGGCGTCGAAGTTGTCACGACCTACGACCGCAGCCAGCTTATCAAGCGGTCCATCTCCACGCTCCGCGAGAAGCTCATCGAGGAAAGCATCGTGGTGGCTCTGGTTTGCCTCGTGTTTCTCTGGCACATCCGCTCCGCGCTCGTCGCGATCATCACGCTGCCCATCGCCATCTTGCTTTCGTTTCTGCCGATGCATTGGCTGGGCTTAACTTCGAACATCATGTCGCTCGGCGGCATCGCCATCGCCATCGGCGCGATGGTGGACTCGGCCATCATCATGGTCGAAAACGCGCACAAGTTCCTCGAACATTTCCGCGAGGAGAAAGGCCGCGACCCGACGAACGCCGAGCGCATCGAAGTCATCATCGCCGCCGCCAAGAGCGTGGGGCGGCCACTGTTCTTTGCGTTGCTCGTCATCACAGTGAGTTTCATTCCGGTGTTCTCGCTCGAAGCGCAGGAAGGCCGGCTGTTCAAGCCGCTCGCGTTCACGAAAACTTTTTCCATGTTCTTCGCCGCGCTGCTGGGTGTGACGCTCGTGCCCGTGCTGATGATGCTGTTCGTGCGCGGTAAAATCACGCCGGAGAAGAAGAACCCGGTGAACCGCTTCCTGATCTGGGCTTACCAGCCGTTCGTGCATTTCGTGCTGCGCTTCCGCTGGCCTACGCTCCTCGTCGCGCTGCTCATCATGGCGGCCACGGTCTTTCCCTTCATGAAGCTGGGCAAAGAGTTCATGCCGCCGCTCAACGAAGGCGACATTCTTTTCATGCCCACCGCCGTGCCCGGCATGGCCATCGGCGAGGCGACGAAGATTTTGCAAATCCAGGATCGAATTTTGCGGCAGATTCCCGAAGTTGAATCCGTCTTTGGCAAAGCCGGCCAAGCCGAAACGCCCACCGACCCCGCGCCCCTTTCGATGTTTGAAACCGTGGTGAGGCTCAAGCCGCCGGAGCAATGGCGTGCCGGCATGACGTGGGAAAAGGTGGTCGCCGAGATGAACGACAAAATCAAGACGCCCGGCATGGCGAACATTTTCTGGATGCCGATCCAGACGCGCACGGAAATGCTCACCACGGGCTTCCGCTCGATCCTCGGCATCAAAGTATTCGGGCCCGACCTCGGCACGATCCAGGACGTGGGCGTGCAGATAGAAAAGGCGTTGAGCGATTTCCCCAACACGCGCAGCGCGTTCGCCGAACGCACGACGGGCGGTTACTTCCTCGACTTCACGCCGAACCGCGAAGTCGCCGCGCGCTATGGCCTCACCGTCGGTGACGTGAACGACATCATTGAGACGGCCATCGGCGGCAAAACGATTTCGACGACGGTGGAAGGCCGCGAGCGTTACCCGATCAATGTCCGTTACGCGCGCGATTTCCGGGAAGACCTCGATTCGCTCAAGCGCGTACTCGTGCCCGTGCCGATGGGCGGCGCGCCCGGTGCGCCCGCGCAAATTCCCATAAGCGCGCTGGCCGAGTTGAGTTTCAAAACCGGCCCGCCCTCCATCCGCAACGAGAACGGCCAGCTCGTCGGTTTCGTTTTCGTGGACATCACGAGCAGCGACATCCAGGGCTACGTGGACGCCGCGTCGCAGCGCATCAAAGAAACCGTCCAGTTTCCGCCCGGCTATTACATGCAATGGGCCGGCCAGTTCGAATATCTGAAGAGCGCCGAGCAGAAACTCAAAGTGGTCATCCCGTTCACGCTGCTGATAATTTTCGTGCTCATCTACCTCAATACGAAAAGCGCGGCCAAGACGTTCATCGTGCTGCTGGCCGTGCCGTTCTCCATGGTGGGCGCGTTCTGGTTTCTTTATCTGCTCAACTACAACCTGAGCATGGCGGTGTGGGTCGGCCTCATCGCGCTCGCCGGACTCGATGCGGAAACGGGTGTGGTGATGTTGCTTTATCTCGATCACGCGTGGGACAAATTTCGCGCCGCCGGCAAAATGAATTCCATGGACGACCTTCACGCCGCCGTCATCGAAGGCGCGGTGCAGCGCATCCGCCCGAAGATCATGACGATTTGCGCCATCCTCTTCGGCCTGCTGCCCATCATGTGGTCGCCCACGACGCAAAGTGGCGCGGACGTGATGAAACGCATCGCCGCGCCGATGATCGGCGGCGTCATCACGTCGGGCATTCTGGAATTGCTGCTCTACCCGGTGATTTACGTTCTCTGGCGCAAGCGGCACCTGGCGAAAAAATGATTCGTGCGTGGCCGGAGCGATTCGACGCAGGCGCTGAACTCACCACACTTCCACCGGGCCTTTGGGCACGGCGACTTTTCCGCTGACCGGCGTTTCCGCGTCCCGCATGAACGAAGCGACCATCGGCGGCGGACGGAAACGCGGCAGCAATTCGCCACGGTCATCGAGGAACTGCGCGCGCCAGCGGCGGTAGTCGGCGAGGATTTCAAGAAATTGCGCGCGCGTGGCGACGAGCACGACGCGTTTATTGAACTCGTTCGCGGGCCCGAAGCGGCGGGAGTATTGCGGCGCGACCTTGCGGAACATCCGGCAGCCGAGTTCTTCGCCGAAAATTTCCACCATCAGATCAAGATGCCGGCACATCACGCGCACCAGTTCGTCGAAGGGCGGCTCGGGCGAAAGCTCGCCGGTGGCGAGGTAATGCCGCGTGTGCTGGAAAATCCACGGGTTGTAAAATGCGCCGCGCCCGACGCTCACGCCGGCGCAACCGGTGTCCTCCAGCATTTTTTTGGCGGCCTGCGGCGTGGTGATGTCGCCGTTGCCGATGACGGGAATGGTTTTCACGGCGGCGACCACGGCGCGGATGCCGACGAGATTGACCGCGCCGCCGAAACCCTGTTCCCGCGTGCGGCCGTGAACGAAGATGGCCGCCACGCCGACGGCTTCGAGCGCGCGGGCGAGATCGGGAGCGGTGAGATTCTCGTCGTCCCAACCGAGCCGCATCTTGGCGGTGACGGGAATCTTGACGGCGCTGACCATGCCGCGGACGAGGGCGGAGGTTTTGTCGAGTTCGGTCATCATCGCAGAGCCGCCGCCGACATTGCAGACTTTTTTGACGGGGCAACCCATGTTGATGTCAATGGAGGCCACCCCGCGGGCTTCGAGGAATTGGGCCGCGTCGCGCATTTCCTCCGGCACACTGCCGAAGAGTTGGACGGCGAGCGGCGAATCGGCGGGCCGGGTCTCGATGAGTTGGAAGGCTTTGGGACGTTGTTCGAGGAGCGAGCGGGCGTTGACGAGGTCGGTGGTGCAAAGACCGACGCCGCCGACCTCGCGCACGACGAGCCGGAACGGCAGGTTTGTGTATCCCGCGAGCGGCGAGAGAAACAAATTTGAACACAATGTCAGCGGACCGAGTCGCATCGGGGTAAGTATAGCCGATGTAAGGCCGCAGGCACGCAAGTAGAATTCAACGCTTGAAACGTGCGAGTCGCCAGCTTACGAGGAGAGTGCCAAGAGCAAAGACACCAATCCCGCTCGGCTCGGGAATGGATTGATCGGAAAAGAAGATGTTATCGAGGTACGTCTTTGAAAGCGGCGATGAAATCGGATGGGAAGTGAACCGAAGTTCGCCCGGCAATCCCGCGAACGCCGAAATGTCGCCGCCATAAACGTCAAAATTGGATCCGCTCGCCAACGGAAAGATTGGAATAATTTGTCCGTTGAACGTGACCCGCAGGTCGCTGACACGGCTGGCCGTCCCGACGCGAAATCTCACGGATAGGGCCGACGGGGGAACCGGGCCGGTCTGCGCAATCGCGGCAGATACAATTTCCGAACTGTTGTTAATAATCTGGTCTTGTCCCGCCGCAATTGCGGCGGTGAAGTTTCCGGAAATGACCCAGTTGGAGTAGCCCGTGCTGCGATTGAACACGGAACTAAGCGCGGCACCAAGCGACACGCCGTTGTAGAAGGCTTGAGTGGCTTGATTGGTACCGATGTAGCCGATCCAGCCCGGAAACACCTCGCTAAATGGAAAGAAGGCATTTTGATTGGGCGGTGAAATGTTAACCGCCTCAAAATCGAGATTTTGAAAACTGCCTTGCCCAAAAACACCGCCGGCTATGCTAAACATCAATAAGCAACAAACCAACGTGGAGGAAATTTTTTTCATATGGTCATCCGTAATGCTAAATGTTTCATCGTTTCACGAGCGGGTCGCCAACCGCCAATACCGTATCGCCGTTGCTAAAAGAGAATTCTCCAGATTTCCGGGAACTGATGGCGGCGTTCTTTCCCAGCGACCAAAGCCCAAGAAGTGGAACCGGCTCAGGACTGCAAGAACACTCATTGGTATTTGCCGCCGCAATCACCGGCGTATTTTCGTAGTTCGTTCCCCCAAAAGCGTTGGGAGCATACCAGTCTAAATAATTGCTGAAGGTTGGATCATCGCGAACACCGCCAGTAGATTCATAGCAGGTCATGCTATACCAACCGCTCTGGCCATGAAACCGCACCAAACCATTTGTCGCAAACATTCTTGGCAATGAACTGTGCGTTCCATACGAGAAGTAAGCCGCAACATTCGTCGCCGATAGTAGATGATTGTTGGTCACGTCCAACAACGCCCCGTCAACGTAGGTGATGGCCACAGCGGAAACGCCATTGAGAACCAAAGTGTTAGTCACAGCTCTACACCATTCGGGAGGAAACGTCCCTAAGCCGTCAACGCAATAGTTTGTGTTCGCATATCCACCGCTGCTAGGACTGATCACAACTTTGCCGGGGCAGAAATTCGATCCGAAATAGGCGAGTTTGTTGATGTAAGCGATGCAGGCGTTCGTGTCGCGCATGCTGATGTAATTTACGAACGGGGGTGGGCCGGAGTATTGTAACCTAATCCGCGCTCCCACATTCGGACTGCCCTCAGAAACCAAAGTCGGCACGCCCAAGAACGCCACGATGTATTGAGGCCGCTTTGTCGGGTTGCTCGCCAGCCAAGATAGAAGCGGAGCAGCAATCTGGTTCGTAAAGTCGCTCGCGGTTGTGGTTTCGTTCGTGGTGCAGCCGACGCCTAGCACGTTTGCTTCGCCGACCATCGGCCTGTGGGCAAGGTAGTAGGCGCAAACATTGGAACTGTCCGCCGAGTTGGTGTTGTAGATGAGCAGCAGGTCTTTGCTCACGGCCACTTCGTATTGCGAGAGCGACGAGAAGATTCCGGCCAGCGTGTGGTTGCCACCGGCGGAGAGGAGTTTCACGTTGCGCAAGCCACTGCCGATGTTCGTCTGCCCGGAATCGCCGCGGCCCCAGACGATGACCGTGCCGTCGTTCTTGAGCGCGGCGCTGTGCAACCAGCCGGCGTCAATCGCCATCACGTTGCTCAGGCCGGCGGGCGGAGTGGCTTGGCCGAACGTGTTCAGTCCCCAGCCGGTGATCGTGCCGTCGGATTTGAGGGCGAGGCTGTGGCTACCGCCAGCGGCGACGGCGACGACGTTGGAGAGTCCGGCGGGAATATTTGTCTGGCCCGCGTCGTTGTAACCCCAGCCGACCACGGTGCCATCGCTGCGCACGGCGAGGCTGTGCAACCCGCCCGCTGAAATCGCCACGCCGTTGGTCAAGTCCGGCGGCACTTCGGTCATCGTCCAGCCGATCAGCGGAAAATTCAATCCCCACGCCGTGACGCTGCCATTGGTCCGCAACGCGACGCTGTGATTCCAACCAGCGGCGATGCTTTTCACGCCGCTCAGATTCGTCGGGACGCTGGTGGCGTGGTTGGTGGGGTTGCCCCAGGCTGTGACAGTGCCGTTTTCGCGGAGTGCCAAGCTGTAATCGTAACCGGCGGCGACGGCGACGACGTTGCTCAAACCAGATGGAACAGGTGCCCATTCGTAGCCCCATTGCGTGACGCCGCCATCCTCGCGTGCAACCACGGAATGAAATTCCCCCGCCGCAACTGAAATGACATTTGTAAGCCAGAGCGGATGGTTCAACTGGCCGTCGCTGTTGTCGCCCCAAGCCGCAACCGTGCCGGGAACGAGCACGCCGATGCGCCAACTGTAATTCGTGCTGCCGGCTGCGTTCGTTACTTGAACCGAATACGCGCCGTCATTATTCGCATCCGCGTAAATGAGCGTGAAGTTCGTTGAATCGAGAGCAATGGAATTGGTACCGTTCAGCGTCCAGCGGTAGCGCAAGGGCGAGGCCCACTGCGCCGGCGCAGTCGCGCCGACGTTTAGAGCGAGCGTGCCGTTTTGATCAACCCAAAGCTGCTGCGGCTGTGTCAACGAAGTGATCACCGGTGGCGTGATGAGCGTGAACGTCACCGGAGCGCTGGTCATACAACCCGCGCCGTTGCACGCGATGAGCCGGTAGCTGCCTTCGTGGTTGGTTTGAACATTCGAGAGGGTCAACGTGGAATTGGTCGCGCCGGAAATGTTCACGCTGTTAAACTGCCATTGGTATCCGACGGAGGCAAGACCGGCAGCTTTGGCATTGCACGTCAGCGTCGCGCCCGCAATCGCCGCCATATTCGTCGGTGGTTGCATGAACACAGGCGTCTGCCGTCCTTTACGAATCGCGAGCGCATGATTCCAGCCGCCACCGATGCCGATGATTTGATTCAGGTCGGGCGTGAAACTCAATCCACCCCATTGCGTCGTAGTGCCGTCCGCTTTGAGCGCGAGACTGAACATTCCGCCGGCAGCCACGGCAGTGACGTTGCTCAGACCGGCAGGCACGTTCGTTTGCCCGGAGTTGTTGTGGCCCCACACGGCGACGGTGCCGTTGTTCCGCAACGCGAGCGTGTGTAAACCAAACGCCGAGATCGCCACCGCGTTCGTCAAATCCGCCGGGGAATTGGTTTCGCCAAAAAAATTGTGCCCCCAAATCACCACCGCGCCATTGGTACGGAGAGCGACGGTGTGATTCCAACCGGCGGTGATCATTTTCACCCCGGTCAAGTTTGTCGGCACGCGGCCCGCCGCATCGTTGGTGTCGCCCCACGCGACCACGGTGCCGACGGAACGAACGGCAAAGCAATTCAGCAAACCGGCGGCAATGGCCACGGCGTCGTTCAGGTTCGTGGGTGGATTGGCAACCGCAGTCCCCCATTGCGCGACCGTGCTGTTGGTCGCCAGCGCCAGATTCGGAGCCAACGGCCAAAACCGATTCGCCGCAATGGCCATCGCGTTGGTGACGGAAGCAGGCACGTTAGTTTCACCGAGGGTGTTGCCGCCCCAAGCCACCACGGTTCCATTAGCACGCAACGCGAGCGAATGGATTTCACCTCCCGCCACCGCGACGACATCACGCAAATCTGTCGGCACATTGCATTGGCCCGCTGAATTGTCGCCCCAAGCCAATACCATCACGTCATGTGGATTCGAGTTCGCGAGATACTCTTGATAATTAGTCACGTCGTCGCCGTCCGGGTCATCGCTCGCGTCATTCACCAGTGGGTTGAGGCCGTGATGCACTTCCCAGCCGTCGGGAATGCCATCGCCATCCGTGTCCCAAACGTTCCACTTGGTTTTGCTCACCAGTTGCTCGTACGCGTCGGTCAAACCGTCGTTGTCAGAATCCTGCGGCGTGCCCAAAACGTAAAACGTGAGATTCGTCGGCTGATTCGTGAACGTGTAGGTATTGCACGTGTAGCCGACATCTTCCCACGTCCACTGCGCATTGGTGATGTTGTCGCCGAGAAGATTGGTCGTGCTGAAAATGTCGTAGGGGATTCCATTCGTGCCGCCCAAAATATCAAACGTCACGGTCGTGCCGACGTTCGTCGTCAACACCGCCACGATGTTCGTCAGATACACCCGCCCATTCGTCACACAAACACTCGACGGCCCGCTCGAAGCCGCCCGCATCATCGCCCCGCCGCCCTCAGAATCCGCCGCTTCCCGTTCCGCCCGCCGCTTGGCCCGTGCTTCGTCCAAGGCCGCTTGTTCCTCTGCGGAAATTGGCCCTAGCGCCGACTGAGCACTCGTGCCCTGAAAGTAAAACGCGAAATCTGCAGCCGGCAGCGGCTTCGCGAACGTCGTCACTTCATCGAAGAAACCGTCCGCAAAATTATTGGCCGCACCATCGCTGCCGACGATCAAACCCGCCGTCGCCGGATTGAAGGACGGAATCGCCGAACCTTCAGCGATCAATTCTCCGTTCAGGAGCAATTGGGTTCCCTTTGGCCCATAGTTCAACGCCACGCAATACCACCGGCCCGCCACCCACGGAATCTCCACCTTCAAAATATCCGCCGCGCCATTTCCCGTCTGCCCGCTCAGGAACGTCGTCGCTCCGTCCGGCGAAACGTAGAGCGACCATAACACCGTGCCGGATTGCCCTTCCGCCGAAACCAACTCTAGCAACCGCGCATGAACACCCGGCCCGGTGCCGCCAGCGGAAGCCGCACTCCACGCCGGAGAAAACCAGAACCGGACACAGCCCCGTTCACCGTTCATTGCCGCGCGACCGTCCGCCCTCACACCCGGCACAACGAACGGTGACAGCGCCAATCCATCCCGTCGCAAAGCGAACCCGCTCCAACTCTCGGCGAAATCCGTGAAGCCCAGCTTGAACTCGTCGGTCTGCCTCGGGTTCGGCGACTCGTTGCCGTCAAAATCCAGCCGCAACAACGGTGTCTCCGGCCACGGCGGCAAAGGCACGCGGGGTTTGGCGAGCGCAGAATGAATGGCCAACAAAAAAAGAATCAGCCCGAAGCTCGCGACGTGGCGGCAAATCTGGATGCGTTTCATATTCCGTTTCCATAGATCGGACGGGTTGGTTCCGAGATGCAATCCGGTTGTAAGGCCGCATGGCTTTTCCAGCAAGGACAAAATTTAACTATTGTAAATGGCGGCACGATGCTCGGTCTGTTTGCGTTTAGCGTGCCCTCAGTTCCCCCGCATCGCCGAGTTCTGGGTGATAGGCTTAGAAGCTATCGCCAGCGCGCGGAACTGACGCAGGAAAAACTTGCTGAAAGAGCTGGTTTGTCGGTGGTCTTCATTTCGCTGCTGGAGAATGGATGGCGAACGATTTCGGTGGATCGGTTGATTCGGATCGCCAAGGCTCTCAAAGTTCCGGTGGCTGACTTGCTACGGGATATTTATTAGCACCACGGCACAAGGCTTGTGGCGGGTCCGGTTTATTGTCAGGCTGGCGACGCATGATGAATCGTTTTTTGT
Organism: Pedosphaera sp.; assembly: GCA_009695195.1. GTDB lineage: Bacteria > Verrucomicrobiota > Verrucomicrobiia > Limisphaerales > JADLHS01 > CAIKLQ01. Next base: position 38,558 of record SIBJ01000015.1, on the reverse strand, counting down.
GGCTCGGGTTGGCGCTGACTTTGTCGGCGCGCGGCGCGGAACGGGCTTTTGATTTCGCCGAGTCGGCGTTGGACCAGCCACCGGTGGGTTTTCGCAGCGTCCTCGCGGGCAAGGGCAAACCGGGCGAGTGGAAAATCGTGATGGACGAAGTGCCGCCGTTGTTGGCGCCGCTCTCGGAGAAGGCGCCCGCCGCCGCCAAACGCCCGGTGCTGGCGCAGGTGAACCAGGACCCGACCGACGAGCGTTTCCCGCTGCTGGTTTTTGACGGCGAGACGTTCAGCGATTTCACATTGACGACGCGGTTCAAACTCATGGGCGGCGGATTGGAGCAGATGGCGGGCATTGCGTTTCGCCTCCAGGACGAAAAGAATTTTTACGTCATTCGCGCCAGCGCGTACGGGAACAACATCCGATTTTACAAAATGGTCAATGGCGAGCGCGGGAATCCTATCGGGCCGGAAGTCCCCGTGGCGAAAAAGGTCTGGCACGAGTTGAAAATCCGTTGCAAGGGCAATCAGATCGAGGCGTGGTTCAACAACAAGCAAATCATTCCGCCGTTGACGGACAACAGTTTCACCGCCGGCAAGATCGCGTTCTGGACCAAATCGGATTCGCTGAGTTACTTCACGGACACAAAGGTGGTTTACACGCCGCGCATTCCGCTGGCGCAGACCGTCGTGAAGGAATTACTCAAGAAAAATTCGCGGCTGCTGGACTTGAAAATTTACACCGCGGGCGCCGACGGCGAACCGCGCGTGGCCGGCAGCAAGGACGAGAAGCAAGCCGGCGCGGCGGGTGGCAAGATTGAGAAAGACTGCCTCACCACCGGCCGGATTTATTACGGCAAGGATCAGGAAGCCGTGTCCGTCGTGATGCCGGTGCGCGATCGCAACGGCGACGCGGTGGCGGCGGTGCGGTTGCGGATGACTTCGTTCACCGGCCAGACCGAACAGAACGCCCTGGCCCGCGCCCGCCCCATCGTCAAGGACATCCAGGCCCGCGTGCAATCGTTGGAAGATTTGATCCAGTAACGGCGGGGGTTTTGCAGTTGGAAAACACCCCGCGGGATTGGAACCGCCTGTCCATTTCATGGCTCTCCCTCCGAGATGCCAGCCCATCATTCGGACATCTCACCGGTGGCGCGTACTATTTTCGTCGCAGAAATGAGGTCGGCCAGGTTTGTGCTCTAGCAGAATTGAATCATGAAACAGGCGGTCTTTATCGAACGTGATGGCGTCCTCAACCAGGCGCGGGTCGAGCGTCAGCATCAGGTCAGTCCGCTGACGCTCGACCAGTTTCACATTCACAAAACCGGCGCGCCGTTCCTGTTGAAACTCAAGCAGGCCGGGTTCATTCTCATCGTCACCACCAACCAGCCGGGCCTTTCGCGCGGCTACCAGTCGCGCAACGAGGTGGACATCATGCACAAACTGCTCCGGCGCACACTGCCGGTGGACGACGTGTTCATGTGTCCGCACGACGAAACGGATCACTGCCCCTGCCGCAAGCCCGGGGCGGGACTGCTGAAGGAGGCGGCGTTCAAATGGCATCTCGATCTGGAGCGCTCGTTCGTGGTCAGCGACAAATGGCAGGACGCGGACGCGGCCCATCGCGTCGGCTGCACCTCCCTGTTGATCGAATCCCCCTGGCTCAGCGGCGTGCATCACGACTTGATCCTGCCCGACCTCGGGGCGGTCGTGGAAAAAATTCTGCAACTCAAGTCGGCGCCCGGTCCGGTGTTCGCCTGAGCAAGCAACAACTCAATTCCCGGCATGTCATTTACCCCTCACCCCATCACTCTCCCCCTCGGGCGCTGTGTGCGGAGAGATTGATTCCGCCGTGCGGGATCGGGTGAGGGGTCCGGATTTTTAGAACGTGATGGTCAGCGCCGAGCGAACCAGCAATTCATTCCGACTGACGCGGCCAGGCGGATCGGTGTCGTAGAGATCGAGAAAAGATAAAGTCATCGTGATGTTTTTCCAGAGTGGGAAGTCCAGCGATGAATCGAAGCGAAAACGATAGCGCCCCAGGTCTTCGGCCCGCGGAGTAAATTCTAATTTTTCCCTCAGCGTCAGCTTCGATCCGATTTTCCAGGTCACATCCTCACCCAGACGAAAGAAAAAATTCTTCGCGTCCGGACTGCCCCGGCGCTCCTGCACCTGGTAATTGCCGCCCGCCTCCACGTTGGCCACAAACTTCGGCAGCGTGAAAAGATGGTAGCCGACGCCCGGTCCGTCCTCGTAATGCAGGTCAATCTTGCGGATCTCGTCGTAACCCGCGCCGCCGAGATTGTACAGAAACCAACGCTTCCCGATGTCGAAATCCGTTTTCACGCTGCCGTCCATGCGGTTGGCCGAGCGGATCCCCGCGCTCTCGCCGTAATCCACCGCGTAATCGAAGATGGAGCGGAAAAACTTTTGCGGCGTGCTCTTGTAAGGTCTTTCATAAGTCAGCTTGAACCGGCTGTAATACAACTGCCGGTCAATCTGGCCGAATTGCATGTCCGTGCCCAAGGTCAGGCTGGCCTTCCAGAGTTTGGGGCCGGCGGGTTTCACCGGCGGCGGCACCGGCGTTGGTGGTTTCGCAACCGCGACTACATTCGTGACCGGAGGTTTATTAACAACGACTGGCGGCGGCGCAGGCGGTGGTGGTGGCGGGGGAACGGTTTCGCGTTGTTTGATGGCTGAGCGCGGAACCGTCAACTCCTTGATCCAACTGGTCGCCAGCGTCACGCGGTTGGTATCTTCGGAAACGAGGGTGCCGGTGAGGTGATCACCATTGTGCAGGTGCAGGATGATTTGCTCCGCCCGCGCCACCGTGCCGCCTAAGCCCAAAAGGGCCGCGAGCAGGATGGCGTAAAAACGAATGCGTTCAGGGTTTGGCCGGTTTGGTTTCATCCTCTTTTTTTTCAGCGGCGGGTATGTCAGCGTGGGTGGGCCGATGCACACCGCCCGCCACGGAAATTTTGCCTTCACGGTCCACCTGCAAGTGCGGACGCACGTTCGCATAATCGTAAATCCGCCGCACGGCGGTGTCGCCCTCCGGAGTGATCACGGTGTAGAGGGACGTGCGCGCGCCGTTCTGGTGCAAAACATGCAGCCGGCTATGGCTGTCCACTTGGGCCTCGGGCCGCGCGAAGGAGACAATCTGACCGAGCGGGAAAAGTTTCATCACCCGGGTGTCCGTCGCGTCGGTGAGCCGGAAGTAGAGCCGCAGTTCCGACCGCAGATAATTCGCCTGGAGCAGCGCGAAATTCCGCAGTTCCGGCGGTTGGTTCGTGGCGCTGCCCGGCGGCACCCCGAATTCCTGCGACCAGACTTTCGTTCCGGGAATGATGTCAAAGATTTTCTGCGGACTGGCCGCAAGTCCGTCCCAATCCTTGATGCGCACGGTCGCGGTCACGTTGTAACGCCCGGCGCGCGTCAGGGAAAAATAGGGACCGAGATCCACGCGCTTGGTGGCGACCTTCGAGGAATCGAGTGTAAATGCATCGAGCACGGGCACGTCCCCGTTCCGGGTCACCCGCGTGCCGTCGCGGGACTGGACGGAAAAAGTCAACCAATCCGGCGACTCGCCGAGATGCAGCGTCCGGCCCGAGCGGTTGCTGATGCGGACCGCCACGGGCAGCGCTTCGCCCGGCAGGAATTGTTCCTGTTCGAGCGTCACTTCCACCACCACCTGCGCCCGTGCGGCAGTCAAGCCGACGAGCAACAGCAGAAGAAAGGAAAAGATTTTTTTCATGCCGCAAACTCTAAGTGGGTTCGCCTTTGAAACAAGCCGCAAAACCCTCACGCCGCGGTACCGGCCCCTGGCTTCCACGAGGCATCCGGCCCGACTAATGGCATCAGATGGACGACGCGACCACCGACAATATTCACCGCGCCGGGTCGGAGTTGCGATGCCAGACATTGACAACGCCCGGAGGCTTTGACTTGATTGGCCTCGATTCAGACCGCCGTCCGATATTTCGGCGGAAAAATTTATGAGCACAACTCCCGGCGTGGCCGTGGTCGGCTGCGGTTATTGGGGCAAAAATCTGGTCCGCAATTTTCACCAGCTCGGCGCGTTGCGCGCGGTGTGTGACGCGACGGAATCCGGACGCGCCCGCGCGCGCGAACTCGCGCCCGGCGCCAAGTTGTGCGACTCGGTCGAGGAATTGTTGCGCCTGCCGGAGATCGCCGGCGTCGCGCTCGCCACCCCGGCGGTCACGCACTTGCCACTCGCGTTGCAATGTCTCGCGGCGGGCAGGGACGTGTTCGTGGAGAAGCCCATGTCGCTGCGCTCCGAGGAAGGCCGCGAAATGCTCGCCGCCGCCCGCGCCGGCCACCGCGTGCTGATGGTCGGCCACATTCTCGAATACCACCCCGCCATTCTCGCGCTACGCGGGTTGATTGACGCCGGGAAACTGGGCCGCATCCGCTACATTTATTCCAACCGGCTCAACTTCGGAAAAATCCGCACCGAGGAGAACGCGCTCTGGAGTTTTGCGCCGCACGATGTCGCGGTGATCCTCCGGCTCGTCGGCGCGCTGCCGGAGGAAGTTTCCTGTCGCGGCGCGGCGTTCGTTCACGGCCACCTCGCGGACGTGACGGTTTCCACGCTTCATTTTCCGGAAAACATCCACGCGCATATTTTCGTGAGCTGGTTGAATCCGTTCAAAGAACAAAAGCTCGTGGTCGTCGGCGAGGAACGCATGGCGGTCTTCAACGACATGGCGAAGGAGGAAAAACTTTTACTCTACAACCAGCACGTCACCGTCGAGAACGGCCTGCCCGTGCTGCACAATCAGGACATTGAAGCCGTGCCCGTGGCCGCCGGCGAACCGCTGACCGCGGAGTGCGCGGATTTTCTCCATTGCATTGCGACGCGCTCTGCGCCGTTGAGCGGCGGCGAGACCGGCCTGCGCGTCCTGCAAGTCCTCGAGGCCTGCCAGAAGTCCATGGACCTGCATGGCCGCGGCGTGCGGCTGAAAAAAATCTGAAACCTATGAGCTACACCGCCCACGCCACCGCCATCATTGACCAGCCCTGCGAAATCGGCGAGGGCACGCGCATCTGGCACTTCGCGCACATCTGCGCCCGCGCGCGCATCGGACGCCACTGCGTCTTCGGCCAGAACACGATGGTTGCCGAGGACGTGCAGATCGGCGACAACGTGAAGGTTCAGAACAACGTCGCCATCTATTCCGGCGTCGAGATCGAGGACGATGTTTTTCTCGGCCCGTCGTGCGTGCTGACGAACATCAGCAATCCGCGCTCGCAGGTTGTGCGCAAACATCTCTACGAAAAAACCCTCATCCGCCGCGGCGCGAGCATCGGCGCGAACGCCACCATCGTTTGCGGCACCACCATCGGTCGCTACGCGCTTATCGGCGCCGGCGCGGTCATCACGAAAGATGTTCCCGACTACGCGTTGATGACCGGCGTGCCCGCGCGCCAAAAGGGTTGGGTCAGCCGCCACGGCCATCCGATGAAGGCCGACACGAAGGGGGAATTTGTCTGCCCCGAGACCGGCTGGATTTACAACGAGGAGAACGGCCAACTCCGCTGCCGCGATTGCGCCGAGGATGCGCCGTTGCCAAAACAATTCAGCGAAGGCAGGGAGGGTTTTCAACATTTCAAAAAAGCGCGAAGTTGACTGAGAAAAGAACCAAGCACCAAGCTCCAAGCTCCAGAGAAACTTCAATCACCAAACAACAAAACCCTGCCGCGTGATTTCGGTGCACGGGTGTCCTGCTATTCGTTGGAATTTGATGTTTGGTGCTTCTCTGGTGCTTGGTGCTTGGAATTTGGAGCTTTCCCCGGCCCGCGGATTTCTGTTCCATCACCGCGATGCAAGTTCCGTTGCTGGACCTCAAGGCGCAGTATCGCGCCATCAAAACTGAAATAGACCGGGCGGTCGCCGAGGTCTTCGAGTCGCAATACTTCATTCTCGGGCCCAAGGTTCAGTCGTGCGAAGAAAAGCTGGCGCAATACTGCCGCTGCCCGCACGCCATCGGGGTTTCCTCCGGCACGGATGCGCTGCTCATCGCGCTGATGGTCGAAGGCATCGGCCCGGGCGATGAAGTCATCACGCCGCCCCATTCCTTTTTCGCGACCGCCGGCTGCGTGGCGCGCGTCGGCGCGAAGCCCGTGTTCGTGGACGTTGACCCCGCGACGTTCAACCTCCGCCCCGATCTCATCGAAGCCGCCATCACGCCGCGCACGCGCGCGATCATTCCGGTCCATCTCTTCGGCCAGATGGCGGACATGGATCCGATCATGGAAATCGCCGCGCGGCGCAAACTCATCGTCATCGAAGACGCCGCGCAGGCGCTGGGTTCGGAATACAAAGGCCGTCGCGCCGGTTCCATCGGCCACTACGGCTGCTTTTCGTTTTTCCCGTCCAAGAATCTCGGCGCCGCGGGCGATGCGGGCCTCGTCACCGCGCTGGACGCCGAACGCGCGGAAAAGCTCCGGGTCTTCCGCGCGCACGGTTCGAAGCCGAAATACTTCCACAAAGTCATCGGCGGAAATTTCCGGCTCGACGCGCTGCAAGCCGCCGTCGTCGAGGCGAAGTTGCCGCACCTCGACGGCTGGACCGCAAAGCGCCAGGAAAACGCCGCGCGTTACAACGAGTTGTTTGCGAAATCCGGCCTCGTCGAACGCAAGAAAATCAGTTGCCCCGTCGAGGCCCCGCAACGGCGGCACATTTACAATCAATACATCGTCCGCGTGGAACGTCGCGACGAACTTCAGAAGCACCTCACGACGGCGGGCATCGGGAACGAGATTTATTATCCGGTGCCATTCCACTTGCAGGAATGTTTCGCGTATCTCGGCGGCAAGGCCGGCGATTTCCCCATGAGTGAATCCGCCGCGAACACCACGCTCGCGATTCCGGTGTACCCCGAACTCACGGCGGCTCAGCAGGAATACGTCGTGTCCACCATCACCGGGTTTTATCGCTGACAGCGGCGCGGCCAATGAATCTGATGATCCACAACAAGAAAATCTTTACCACCAGCCTGCTCATTTGTTGCAAGGCTGAATTATTCCCGACGAAATGAGCGCGCTTCCCAACATCCCGCTGTCACGCCCACTGTTTGGCGAAGAGGAAATAGTCGCCGTGCGGCGTGTGTTGGAGAGTGGCGAAATCGGGCAAGGGCGGGAAGTCGAAGCCTTTGAAACGGCGGTGGCCACGGTGCAACTGATGCCGCACGCTGTCGCGGTTTCGTCGGCGACCGCCGGATTGCATTTGACGTATCTCGCGCTCGGCATCGGGCCGGGCGACGTGGTGTTGATTCCCAGCTTTGCCTGGCCGTCGGCGGCGAACATGGCCGTGCGCGTCGGTGCCGTTCCGTTCTTCGTGGATGTTGATCCCGTCACCGCCAACCTCACGGGCGAGGCGTTGTCGCGCGGGATGCGATTGGTTCGCGAACGCGGCCTTGGCAAGGCCCGCGCCGTGGTCGTCGTGCATCAATTCGGTCTGCCCGCCGTGATGGAGGAGTTGCTCGAAGTCGCCCGCGCTGCGGACTTGATCGTAATCGAGGACGCCGCGGGTGCTCTGGCGGCGAAGCACCATGCGCGGCAGCTCGGGCATTTCGGACGCGCGGCGGTTTTCAGTTTCTCGGCGCGCAACGCCGTGAGCACCGGCGAAGGCGGCTTGGTGGTGACGAAGGAGCCGGCGTTGGCGGATACGATCCGCGCGCTCCGCAATCACGGGGAGGAAACGCGCGAGGGCCGGCGGGACTTCACGTGCGCGGGTTTCAACTACCGGCTTACGGAATTGCAGGCGGCAATCGGACTCGCGCAACTCAAACGGTTGACCGGCATTCTCGAAACCAAAAAGTCGCTCGCCTCGCTCTATTTCGCCGAACTCGATGGCCGGCGCGGCTTGAGTCTTCCACCTAACAGCCCGGAGCACACGTGGCAGACGTTCATGATCACGCTGGAGTCCGCCGCCGAGCGTCAGTGCATCCACGAAGCATGCAAAGCCGCCGGCATTGAAACCGGGCCAGGCTCCGTGGCCGCCCACACCACGGCGGTTTGGGGACAACAATTCCTCCAACCGGAAGATTCGTGCCCCGCGTCCACGCGTCTCGCGACGTGCGGCCTCGCGTTGCCGTTGCATCCGCGACTGACGGACGACGACATGCGCCGCGTGGTGGCCACGTTGAAAAAAGCGCTGCAAACCTGAAATCGCCCGTGAAACGGCTCATTATCCTCGGCACCGGCGGCAACTGCCTCGACATTCTCGACGCGGCGCTCGCGGTGAACGCGCGCGCGGGCCGCATGATTTACGATTGCGCCGGATTCCTCGACGACAACGGCGCGCTCCACGGAAAAGAAATCCACGGCGTGCGCGTGCTCGGACCGCTGGCGGACGCGGCTCGTTTTCCCGATTCTGTTTTTGTGAACGGGATCGGTTCGCCGGCGAACTTCTGGCGCAAGGCGGAAATTTTGCAGACCACCGGACTGGCCGCGGAGCGATTTGAAACCATCATTCATCCGCAGGCGTCGGTTTCCAGCCTCGCCCGGCTCGGGCACGGAGTCGTGGCGTTGGCGGGCGCGGCGATTGGCGCGCGCGCGGAGATCGAAAATCATGTATTCCTGCTGCAAGGAACGGTCGTCAGTCACGATTGCTGCATCGGCGACCACGGCTGCGTCGCGTCGGGCGCGTGTCTTTCCGGCAGTGTTCACGTGGCGGCGGCCAGCTACATCGGCGCGAACGCCAGCGTGCGCAGCGGCGTGAAGATCGGTTCGCGCAGCCTCGTCGGCATCGGCAGCGTGGTGTTGAAGGATGTGCCGGACAACAGCATCGTGGTCGGCAATCCGGCAAGGTTTCTTCGTCCGGTCGTCGCTTGAACGGCAAGGCAAAGCCAATGCGCGTCGTCCAATTGCTCCCGGCCCTCAACGAAGGTGGCGTGGAACGCGGCGTGGTCGAGTTGAACCGTGAATACGTCACGCGTGGCGTCGAGAGCTTCGTCATCAGCCGTGGCGGTAAGCTCGCTCCCGAGATCGAACGTCACGGCGGACAACACATCACACTGGACGTCGCTTCCAAGAATCCGATCACCGTTCCACTGCGCGCGCTGCAACTGCGCCGGGTGCTGCACGAGTTGAAACCATCCATAGTTCACGCGCGCAGCCGGGTGCCGGCGTGGTTGTGCGTCTTTGCGAACAAACGTCCGCGCTTCCCGTTCGTCACGACCGTTCACGCGATGAACAGTGTGAATCCTTACAGCCGGGTGATGACGTTCGGCGACCGCGTGATTTGCGTGAGCGAAGTCGTCGCGGCTTACATCCAACAGCATTACAACACGGCGGTCGGGCGGATCACGGTCATCCAACGCGGCGTGGACCTGCGCGAATTCGATCCGGCGAAAGTGGACGCGGCCTTCGTCGCGGGGTTCCGCGCACAACACCGGCTGGCTGGCCGCAAAGTCATTCTCTCCGTCGGACGCGTGACGTGGTTGAAGGATTACGAAAGTTTCATTGATGCGATTGGCATCGTGCGGCAGACGCGGCCCGAGGTCGTGGGCATGATTGTCGGCGGTGTACAACCGGACAAGGAAAAATATTTTCAAGAACTGAAAGCGCGCGTAGCGCGGCTGGGGCTGGGCGAAAACATCGTGTTCACCGGTTCCCAGTCGCGGATGCCGGAGATTTATTCGCTCGCCGACGTGCTGGTGAACGCGTCGTTGAAGATGGGCAACGTGGGCCGCACCGTTGCCGAGGGACTCGCGATGAACACGCCGGTGCTGGCGACGACCGAGAAAGGTTTGAACAACCTCGTGCGCGACGGCGTGAACGGATTCATCATCAACACGCGCGACGCCGCAGACCTCGCCGGCAAGATGGCGAAGGCGCTGGAACTTCCGCGCGCGAACCTCCGCGCCACCGTGCCGGAAGAATTCACGTTGGACAAGATGGTCGCGAACACGCTGGAAGTTTACCGCCGTCTGCTCGCGAGTGTGCGATAGGGTTACTGTCGCGCAACTCAACGCAACGAAAGTTCCAGACTTTTCGCCACGAGCTGCAAGTCCGCTTCTGTCATCTGCGGATACAATGGCAGGGTCAGCGTCTGGCGGAAGAGGCGATCCGACACGGGCAGGTCACCAGGCTTGTAACCGTACGTGCGCTGGAAGAAAGGTTGCGAGTGCATGGCGTACGTGCCCAGCGTGGTTTCCACTCCCCGTTCCCGCATCCGTGCAATGACGGCGTCACGATCAATGCCTGCATCCAAGACGATGACGAATGACTGGTACGTATGCAGACATCCGGCAGGCTCAACCGGCAGCGAGATGCCTTTGATTCCCGCGAGCAATCCCGCGAGCCGCGCGGCGTGGGCGCGCTTGCCGTTGATCAACCAGTCGAGCTTCTTCAATTGCGCGACACCGACCGCCGCGAGGATGTCGCTGAGGCGGTAGTTGAAGCCGGCTTCATCGAACCGCAGATACCATTGCCCACGCACGCCACCGTGGCTGCGCAGCACCGAGATTTTCTGCGCAAGGTCGTCGCGCTCTGTCACAATCATGCCGCCTTCGCCCGTGGTCACGGACTTGCGCGGGTGAAAACTAAAACAGCCGGCGTCACTCATCGTGCCGCACCAGCGGCCGCGAAATTTCGCGCCGAGCGCACAGGCGGCGTCTTCGATCACAGGCAACTTGTGCCGGGCCGCGACGGCGTTCACCGCCTCCATGTCGGCGGAGAGGCCGAACGGATGCACGACCATGATGGCGCGGGATTTGGTTGTGATCCGTCGTTCCAAGTCGGCGGCATCCATCGCGTAGGTATCCGGGAGCACGTCCACGCAGACGGGGATCGCGCCTTGCTGGACGATGACATTTCCGCTGGCCGGATAGGTGAAGTCGGAAACCAGAACTTCGTCGCCCGGTTTGATTCCCAACGCCACCAGCGCGAGATGCAACGCGGTGGTCGCGGAAGACATGGCGAAGGCGTGCTTGCTGCCGACGATCGCCTGCACGCCGCGCTCGAATTCCTGGACCTTCGGGCCTTGCGTGAGATAGCCCGACGCCAGCACAGTGCGCACTTCGGCGAGTTCGTCTTCGCCGGTCGCGGGGAGATTGAGTCTTAGCATGACGCGCCGCCTGCCTTCACGGACTGCGAAAGATACCATTCTACCGTCGTCTTCATTCCTTCGCGAAGCGATACTTTTGGCGCGAAACCAAAAACTTCTTCGGCGAGCTTCGTGCCAGCCATGTGACGGCGCACGTCACCGTGGCGGTCGGGGCCGTGTTCAATCGGGTGGTTCCGGCAGTCCATGACCTCGAGGATGCAGGCAACGAGATCGTTCACCGCGACTTCGACGCCGGAACCAATGTTGATGACGCGTCCCCGCGTGGTGGGCTCTTCATACATGCGGACAGCGGCGTCAGCGGTGTCCGTTACGTAAATGTAATCCCGCGTCTGAAGACCGTCGCCGTTGATGATGATGGGCAAGCCTTGCTGCACGCGCTGGATGACAATGGGGATAATGCCGGCAAAGTTCCCTTCATTTTGCCGCGGGCCAAAATTGTTGAACGGCCGCAGCACGGTGAGGTCGAGTCCAAACGTGTGCTGATACGAAAGCGCAACCAGATCGCCCGCGGACTTGCTGGCCGCGTACGGCGTGCTCTGACGCAACGGGTGTTCCTCCGTGATGGGAACGAACATCGCCGAACCGTACGCCTCGGACGACGAGAAATGCACCATCGTCTCGAAGACTCCCTCGCGCTGAAGTTCGCACAACGATGTGGTGAGCTTCACGTTCTCCATCACGGTCCACATCGGTTTCTCCAGCGACGCCGGCAGCGGGATGACAGCGAGGTCGTAAACCACCTGCACCTTTTCTTTGCGAACGATTTCCCGCATGGCCTCGATGTCCGCCGCATCCTGCCAGTGGCAGATGAGTTTGTCCCCCAACAGCGCGCGGGCGTCATCCAAGTTTGACGACTTGCCGAGAAAGAGATTGTCCACGACCACCACGCGCGTGGGCGATTCCGCCGCCAGACGATCTACGAGATGACTGCCGATGAAGCCGGCCCCGCCCGTGACAAGGATGCTTTTGTTCTTGAGAGACAGCTTGGACATGGGCCGCTATTGCAAGGCGTCGGCGGGAAGATCGAATCCGCATTTCTTGCATCGTCCCGCGGCGTCCAGCCGTTGTCCGCACGGGCAGACATAGCCGTGCAACATCGCCGGCGCACCGAAAGCCAGCCCGTAATCGGGCACGTCCTTTGTCACCACACTGCCCGCGCCGATCATGGCCCATTTCCCGATGGTTACCCCACAACGGATCGTGGAGTTCGCGCCGATGGCGGCGCCGAATTTCACGAGCGTAGGCATCATGATCCAGTCCGTCGGCTCTTTGAAACTCATGTCCGGATTGATCGCGCGCGGATGAAGATCGTTGGTGAAACAAACATGCGGGCCGATGAAGACGCCGCTCTCGAGCGTCACGCCGTGGAAGATGGAAGCGTTATTCTGGATTTTCACCCGGTCGCCAATCTTCACTTTGGCGTCCACGTAAGTTCCTTTGCCGAACACGCAACGTTCACCGACGACGACGCCCTCACGGATTTGCGCGAAGTTCCAGACGTAAGTCCCATCGCCAAGCTTGGCTTGCTTGGAAACTTCCGCTGTGGGGTGAATAAAAACGGCCATGGTTTGATAAATCGAACCGAAGTATGGAACGCAAGGATTGTGATGCAAGCGGGAAAACGGCGCACTGCCGGTCGCCGTCAGCGGAACTCAGGGTTCATGAGTTGAAACGCGCCACCGCTCGAACGTAATTTTGTCCAAGCACGCGGTCAAGTTGCTCCGGCGCCAGTTTTCTTTTGAGGTCGGCAATTATTTTTCCCGGTGAGTGCATCGGAAAATCGCTGCCGAAAACCAAGCGATCCGTGAGGCCGATGTTGGTGTAGGCGGCGGCGACTTCGCCGGCAGTCAGGCCCAACGCGGTATCAAACAGGACATTTTCCAACGCCTGGCGGGCCAGGGGATAAGACCAGTACATCCCGAGCATCCCTCCGAAGTGCGCAGCGATTGTTCTCAGCCCGGGAAACGCCCGCATCAGTTCGAGAAATTCGAGCGGCCCGTTGCCATTGGCGGGGCTGATCGGTTGCTGCACATGAATGAGCGCATGCTTATTTGCGCGGCCCACCTCGTTGAGTAACGGCCGCCAGAGTTCGATGTTCGCCAGAGAGTGATCCTGAAATTGAGCCTTGATCTTCATGCCCAAAAAATTGGGGTCATTTACAAATTGTTTGAAACCGGCAACCGACTCCGCTGCCATCCCGGGTTGAAAAACTGCCATCCAGAGCAAACGACCGCCGGAACGGTGCGCGCACTCGGCAGCGTATTCATTGTCCCAATCGCACCGGCTGGCAGACTTCCACGGAAATCCGAACACCACGGCGCGGTCCACGCGGTCGCGATCCATCTCCGCGATCAGATTTTCATAGGAGGCCCGATTCCACACCGCGCGGAGGTCGGGCCGGGACATTTCCACGCTCAGAAAACGGCCTTCGCCGGCGAAGGATTCCGCAGGGTCCCGCCGGGTTCGCGGTGAAAGGAGATGGACGTGGGCGTCAATGATCATGATGGCGATACAATTTATGGCGCGGGGGAGGAATCGGACGATTCCGGATGTGGAGATCGGTTGTGAACGATGACATCCGCATCATTCGGAACGAAAAGTTGATCCAGCAAATCGCGAACGGGCGTTTCGGCAAGCACGCGGAGCAGGGGCGGAGCACCCGCCAACATTCCAGTCATTCCGTCAAAACGAACTCCCCCGGTGATGGGGAAGCGTGGAGGTGGTGACACTGAAAACAGCGTCTGAACCAGTTCATCCGCCACCTGCCAGTAACCGAGGCGGTTGCCGCAAACCCGGTGTTCGAGATTGAGCAGGGCCGCCAAGGGTTGGCGCAACACAACCTTTGGGGAGAACTTGAAATCGCGCGATGGCAATCCGACTTCGTGTGAGAATTGATGATTGCGGCACGAAATCTCGAAGCGATTTTCCGCCACGCGCACGTTGTCCGTCGCCTCACGGCATTGGTCGCAAAGAATCCAGGCCGGGAAATAAGCATCGGTCGCTGGTTTCGGACGCGACCATTCCGGCCAGGGCGGATTGGTCAAAGCCGCCATGGTGTTCTGGCACTTGATAATCTGATCACGGCGGGACAGCGCGCGCGCAAAATGTTCCGGCATGCTTTCCACGAGGTGCGAGCCAACGATTACCAATACGGGAACGGATTGGAGCGGACAGGAACGCAACAGCAGGACCAAAGTTCGGATGCACCAGGCGGAAAAATTTTTCACGACCGCCGCGTTGCCGGTCAAGGATTTGAAAACTTCCTCCGTCAACCTGGTAATCTCCGCCTTTGAAGTATGTCCGTGACAGCGCGAGCGTTCATACAACAACACGCTTCGGAGCGCATCGCGCGCAATCGCGAGGGCTTGTGGAGTCGGTGGCGGCACGAAATGAAGCGGCCGGGCGCGATCGGCCTTGGCAACACCGAAGCCCGGCGGCTTTTCCATCTCCTTGTTATCGCGGCTCAAAGGAATGTGACGGATGGTGGGCAGAGCATTGGCGAGGACATGATCATTGAATACCAGCAGCAACACGCGGTCCTCCCGCTCCGCAGCCAGACGGGCTGCGGCAATAAGCATACGAAAGAAACCAAGGTGACCGAGATGCGGCGTGTGAGCGAACTCAACGATACGCAGGCGATCATCCCGCCCGAATGCTTCGATGAGATTGGTGTCCACGGGCAGGCCGAGTTGAGTTTCCATGAACTGCCGCGCGCGGGCAGCGGTGCGTTTCCGGAGTTCGGCGGCATCCGGCAGCGTGCTCATGAAGCAATTCCTTTCTGGGTCACAGCCTGCGACCCGCCCAGCCCCGTCCTTAAATCGTGAGCCTTTCCGCCCGCGTGTTCGATCCAAAGCTTCCGGACGCGCTCTTGATAATAGGATTCAACCGGTTGTCGCGCGCGCGGGAGGACAACGTGCTCAAGATACTCCAGACGATTTTCAATCGTTCCGTCCAACCAGGACTCGGGGTGGGTCAGAAGTAACAACCGTTCTGGACGATCCGCGCCAAAACATTTCAACAGAGTTTCATCGCGCCAGGCGCGGCAACTATCACTTACATAGTTCAATGGGCGACAATCGCGCGCGTCGTGCGGCTGGACATAACGATTCAAACCCCGAAAGAGATCATGCGCAGTCAGGTGCGGTTGGTGAAGGCTGATGGTGGAAATGGCCGTTCCTGAAAGCTCGCGTAGAATCGCCACCTCGGACTCCAATTGCCGGAGGGCGGCGGCGGGATTCTAAGGGTAGTTTTTTAAATCATAGTGCAGGCCAACTTCGTGACCCAGCTTCACCAGCGTGTGCAGCACGACCCGATTCTCCGCAGCGAATAGGTTGTACGGTCCGCTCAAGAGAAAATAGTAAGTCGCCCGCCCGCCGGCTTCGGATTCAATGCGCCCCATTTCCAGTGCCGGTTGAGGAAAGAAATCAATGTCGTGGCGAAGGTAAACGACCGGAGTTTGTAATTCGTCCAGCAAAGTGCTGACCGGCAGCAACTGATAGCCGGAGCGGCGGAATTCGTTGAGAAGCGCCCCGTAAGCTTGAAAGGAAAATCTGGGTAGACGATCCATCGTGACCGAGCTTACAGAGAGCGCGCCGCAGACGTCAACGAATCGCGCAATTTGGGAAGATGATCCAGTTGCAACGCCTTCGAACCGAACTGCGACACCAAGGCGGCGACAAGACGCCTGACTTCGGACTCTTCCATTCCCGCGCCGTGGAGATATGCGACTTGCGCCGGCTGTACCAGCCAATCCGGTGGAATATCGCCCGTGACAACTCGCGCAAAACGTTCGGCGAAGCTGGCCTCTGACCACTGGCTTTGCAGGAACGTTCGCGCCTGGGCGCCGAGTTCGTCGCGTCGCACGGAATCCAGCGCCAGCGCGCGAATCAACTTTTCCAGTTCGTCCGGATGACACGTCGCTGTGGGCGGGATTTCTTCGGGACGCAAATATTCGCCGAACAATTTCCATCCGTAGCCGCCGACCACCGCGGCCTTGCCGAACGCGGAAGCTTCCGCGGCGAAACCCGCCATCGGTGAATCGGAATAAAGCTGGTCCACGACGAAATCGCTGACCGTGATCTCGTGCAGCACCTGCGCGTGCGGCACGCCGGTGAGCTGGCGAAACTCGATCGGCACGCCCTCGCAGATAAGTTTTTCCACGACGGTCTGAATGCGCGCGCTGCCTTTGATCTCGGGTCGCGACGGGCAATGCAGCACGCGGATTTTTCCCTCGGCCCGCGGCGGCGTGTTTTCTGAAAGGCGAGGTTTCTTTGCCAGCGCGGCGACGTCCAACGGGATGCCGAGCTTGAACAGGTTGACGAACGCTTTCTCGTGAAAATGTCCGCACAACGGATTCTCGATGACGAGGGTCGCGTTGCGCGAGATCCCGCGGATGCGCGCGGCCTGGCGGCGGGTTCTCTTTGCGAGACGCTTCAACTCCTTTTGATTCACGGTCCCACCTTTCAAAACGTTCTTCGCGTAACCGGATTGGTAACGTGGTCGGGACGCGGTGCCGACGAAAACGTGGACGACCCGTTTGCCAAGTAGCCGCAGGAAGGCATACTCACACGCGCCGCCAAAGAATCCCTTTCCGCCGATCATCACAATGGTCTGCGCCCAGACGCACGCTTTGACAAAGGCCAGCAGTTTCACGATCCCCGCCAGCGCACCACCAGCCACTGCAACGAGACCGCCCTTCGCCCGCCAGCGTGAAGCGACGCCAATCGCGCGACCGAACAGCCGGTGGAGATTTTCCGATTCGGCGACGTGCGGATTGAATGCGTGGTCCTGGCCGTTGAAGAAAAGCACATCCGCACCGCCACCCGCCAGCGCCACGGCGATGCGCGAGGCAAAGCCCGCGATGTCGTTCGGCCCGACGAGAATTCTCCGACCGGTCAGGGTGCTGGTGGAGCGGTCGGCGTTCATTCGTGCAACGGACGGATCAGGTTTCCGGCGGCAGCCGGAGAAAAACATTCGAGCGGCTCTCGCCGATTTGCTCGTAGCCCGCCGCGAGCATCTTCGCCAGAACGTCCCGCTTCCAATCCCCGCGATGGATGTGTTCCATGATCACGAATCCGGGCCAGAGCGAACGGGGCGCGGTTTCAAAAAAAGGGCAGAGCACGGAGTCCTCCATGCCTTCCACGTCAATCTTCATCGCGTGCAGCTTCGTGAAGCCATTTTCCCCGAGCGCTTCCGTGAGCGGCAACATGGCCACCTCGATCTGCCGGCCGGCGAGACCGGTTTTCACCAGGCTGCTGCCGCCGAGATCGCCGTCCATTTCCGTCAGGGAAACTGTTTTCCGCTCGGGCCCGAGCGCGGCTTGCAGCGCGGTGATGCGATCCTCGAAACCGTTGGCGCGGATGTTGAACTGCAACCGTTGAAACGCGGTGGGCAGCGGCTCGACTGCCAGCGCGCGAGCCGCGCCGCGCGCGACGGCGACGAGCGAATAGAAACCGATGTTCGCGCCCACATCGAGAAACATCCCGCCCGGCGGCAGGTGCCGGGCGAGCTGATCCAGTTCCTCGCGGTCGCGCGAGCGGGAGCCGAGCAGTAGTTTGCCTTCGATGGTGTTGTCCCACGGATGCACCCGCAGTTTCAGTTGGTGGCTGGTGATGTCCACCGGTGTTTCCCCGCCGGCGGCGAACCATTGCCGGTAAAACCAGCGCTTGAGTGGCCCGTGCGCCAGCCCGAGGGCGACGAGAAAACGGAGCAGCCGCCGATAACCGGTGGGCACATAAGTTCCCCACGGTGGCGATGCGGCGGGCGCGGTTGGTAAAGTTGACATTCCGATCGGGGTTTGATCCGGCAGCGAGTGAATTCCAGGACGGCGGCGCACTCAAGAATAATCTCGTGACGTCTCGCTTTGCAAAGTGCCGGGCCGATAATCCGCTTGTCGCCCCGGCACGCGCCCGAACATACTCCCGCCACTTCGAATGAAACCGGTCAACATCGTCTGCATGAAGTATTTCACGCGCTACGGTCCGCATTACGTGAACCGTTTGCACCGCGCGGTGAAGCGTCACCTGTCGCGCCCGTTTCGTTTTGTGTGTTTCACCGAGGATCCCGCCGGAATCGAGGCCGGCATCGAAACCCCGCCGCTGCCGCCGCTGAAAGTGCCGAAGGAATTTTATCCGTCCGCCTGGCTCAAGCTGGCGTTCTTTCAGGACGGGCTGGCGAATTTGTCGGGGCCGACGCTGGTCCTCGATCTGGACCTGGTGATCACGGGTTCGCTGGATGAATTTTTTGATTACGAGCCGGATCGCATTTGCATCATCCACAACTGGATTGAATTTCACAAAACGCTTTTCCGCGCGCGGCCCGACATCGGCAACTCCTCCGTCTTCCGCTTCAACGCCGGCGAATCGCAGTTCGTGCTCGACTCGTTCAATTCCGAGACCGAACACGCGCTCCGCGATTTTCCGACTGAGCAGGCGTATCTGACCAAGGCCATCCGGGCGAAGAAAACCTGGTGGCCGGCGGAATGGGTTTGCAGCTTCAAGCGAAATTGCCTGCCGATGTTTCCACTGAATCTGATGATGGCCCCGAGCATCCCGCGGGGCACGCGCATCGTGGCGTTTCATGGCCGGCCGGATCCGGACGAGGCGCTCGCGGGTTACAAAAGCAAATTGCACAAGACTAGCCGCCCCGCGATGTGGATCAAAGACCACTGGTATTGAATCAACGTCGCGGGCCTCGCGAAAAATCCGGCGCATCTGTGACCCCGACTTCGCAACCGCAAATCATCGTCAAGTTTCTCTCGCGCAGTTCGCGGCAGGGGCCGCCCGATCTCTGGCTGCGGCAATTTCCCGGCGGCGTTCCGATCTGGGGGAAATGTCGTTTTGTTTTTGACCCGGACGAACGCCGTTACGACTGGCTGGCGGCCTACGAGGATTTGCCTAAGGAAACCGAAAGCCGCTCGGCCCAAGGCCGTGAGCCGCTCGCGTGCGCGCCGGCGCACACGCTGTTGATCACGAGCGAGCCGAGTTCGATCAAGCAATACGGCCGCCGCTTCACGGCGCAATTCGGCTGCGTGCTGACCAGTCAGTCCGCCGCGGCGTTGCCGCATCCCGGCGCCGTCCGTTCCCAGCCGGCGCTGTACTGGTTCTACGGTTGGGGCCGCAAACGCATGATCCAGTTCGACGAAATGCGCGATCATCCGCCGCTCGCCAAATCGCGCGTCATCTCGTCCGTGGCCTCGTCGAAAAAACAACGGCTCACCCTTCATCGCCGCCGCTCGCTGTTCACCGGTGAACTCAAGGCGTTGTTGCCGGAACTCGAAGTCTTCGGTCACGGCGTTCGCGACATGGACGACAAGGCTGAGGCGTTGAATGATTTCCGTTACCACGTGGCGGTGGAAAATTTCGTCGGCCCGCACCACTGGACCGAGAAGCTGGCGGATTCATTTCTCGGCTGCACGCTGCCGTTTTATTTCGGCTGCCCGAACGCGGCGGAATATTTTCCCGAGGGCAGTTTCATCCCGATTGACATCTTCGATCCGCCGGGCGCGACGCGCATCATCCGCGCGGCGATTGAGAACAACGAATACGAAAAGCGGCTGCCGCTGATCCTTGAAGCGCGGCGGCGCGTGCTTTACGAATACAACACCTTCGCCGTCGTCTCGCGATTGATCGAGGCGCGTCATTCGGCGGCGGTGGCGAAGCACGGGGCGGTGCTGTTGAGCCGGCACGCGTTGCGCGCCGCATCGCCGTTGAACCTGGCCGCCGACGTGTTCGACAAAATCCGCGGCAAACTCGCCGCGCTCAGGTCGGCGCGTTGAACAATCGTTCCAACACCGCGTCCGCCGCGCGCGCGGTTTCGTGGAGATGTTTCGCCGCGGGCAACTGGCGGCCAGCGGCCTCCCACGCCGCGAAGGGGGTGGCGTAATTTTCCTGCGTCAACTGCCGGATGGATTTGCTCACCCGTCCGACCGGTCGCAACAGCGGCACGGGCAATAATCCCGTGCGCGCGCCCGCCGTGACGGCTTCGAAGATCATCGAAACGCTGTCCTCCGTGACCCACGCCTCCTCCGCGGCCAGCAATTGTGCGGGCACCCAGTCCGGCTTCGTCTGCGCATGAGGAACGATTTCGGCGGCGCATCCGGCACTCTGCAGCCGCGCGAGAAAATCCGCCGGCGTGCGCCGCGAGTCCCCGACCGTCCATTGCAATCCGGGTCGCGCGGCGATCACCGATTGCACCGCGGCGATGAGCGGCGTTTCATTCCAGCCGTGATGTCGCGACGGCCCGCCGATGAGGATAACGCCACGCGGTTGTTTGGGCGGAATTATTTCGGGCACCCGGTTGAGCGCGCCGAACGTGGAGACGATGCGCCGGCTCGCCAGCAAGCCGGCCCGCATGTCATGTTGCGGAGCGAGACAGAAATCAAAAAACCACAACGGCCAGGTGGGCGTCATGATCACCACCGCCTTCGCGCCCAGCTTGCGCGCGGCGAGACACAACGCGAGATGGGTTTTGTGTCCGGCGCCGATCAGCAAGTCCACGCCGCTTCCGCCGGTAACGGCTTTGGGATAACGACGCCACAACCGGTCGCCCTTCGTGAAGCGCACGATCTCGAAGCGCGCGCCCGTGCGCCGCGCAATCGCCTCCGCCAACCCGACGCTCTGGTTCTCGTGACCCGGACGGCTGTCGGAGAGAACGCGGATGAATTTGGGAGGCTTGCCCATGCGCGGGAAACCGTTTAGTGACGCGCCGGCTCGGAGAGCGGCGCTCCGCGAACTGCGGGCTTAGCGGCCATAGGCCAGCCGTTCGGCCAGCCGTTCCGGGAGGCCGGCGGCGAGAATTTTTTTCTGCGCCGTGGCGATGTCGTATTCCAGCCGGCGCAATTCAATCGTGCCTTCGTAAACGTCGTACACCACGTAGGCCGCCTTGGGATTGTTGTCGCGCGGCTGGCCGACGGCGCCGACGTTGACGAAATATTTTTTGCCCGCCTCGACCTTGAACTTGGAATACGTCCCGCCGCGCACGACGCTGTCGCGCATGAACGCCACCGGCATGTGCGTGTGGCCGAAGAAGCAAACGGGCGTGTTCTGGTAGGTGAAACTGGCGGCGGCGGCGAGCTTGTCGAACACGTAGCCCCAGCGCTGCGGCGCGTCGAGCGTGGCGTGGACGATGGTGAAGCTCGTGACCATGCGCTGGTATTTCAGATCGCGCAGCCACTGGCGGTCGTCCTCGGTGATTTGTTTGCGCGTCCAGTTCACGGCCTCGGCGGCGGCGGGATTGAAACCGTCGAGCGCTTCATCCGAGGAACAGTAATCGTCGTGGTTGCCCTTGACCACGGGCATGCCCATCTGGCGTACGATGTCGAGGCACTCCTTCGGATTTGCGTTGTAGCCCACGACATCGCCGAGGCTGGCATAGTGCGTACACTTCTGCTGCTTGATGTCCTCCAACACGACCTGGAACGCTTCCAGGTTCGCGTGAATGTCGGCTATGATGGCAAACTTCATTACGTCCTACCTCGAAATCTCGAACCCGCGCAAATCGCCCTGCGCCTCGCTCCAGTCCGCCTGTTCGTCACGGATGAATTGGTCCAAGCCCTCGTCGCGGATGGCCTGTTGAAACGCCTTCAACTCCGCGTCGTCGCCTTCCGCGAGCAACTCGACGCGTCCGTCCGCCAGGTTGCGCACGGAGCCCGCCACTTCAAATCCCGTCGCGACGGATTTGACGGCGTAACGGAAGCCGACGCCCTGCACGTGACCGGAATAAAAAACGTGCAGCCGGCGACGGCTGCTGGTCATGATCCCTTTGACAGTGGCCACTTGTGGCATGGCGGAATGAAGCCAAACCTGCGACGCGCAAGCAATGTTTTTCCTCGGCACAACCAACTTGCCAAGTCGCCAAAGCGGTTGCACAGTGACATCGTATGCGAACAATCCATGCGGTTTTCCAAAATGATGGCGACTGGTTCATCGCCCGTTGTCTGGACGTGCCGGTCACGACCCAAGGTCGGACGCTCGCTACCGCCAAGAAAAACCTCCGCGAAGCCGTGGAACTTTATTTTGAAACCTGGGGTGAACCCAAGGGCGCGAAAACCATGAAGGAAGTTTACCTCGCCAGCATGGAAGTCGCGGCATGAGCCGTCACCTTCCTGCCGTTTCCGGCCGAGATTTGATCCGGGCGCTGCGCCACGCGGGTTTCCTCGTGCTCCGACAAAAAGGCAGCCACGTTTCCCTCGAAAAGCGAAGTCCCGAGGGTTACTTGCGAACCGTGGTTCCACTTCACCGGGAAATCCGTCCCGGCACTTTGAGCGACATCCTCAACCAGACCGGCTTAAGCAAGGACCAGTTGATGGAATTGCTCTGAGATTCGTTCACCCAATTGAAAGCCCTCGTTCAAACCAGAGACACCCGGACGGAGCGGGTCTTCCTTGTCGGCGTGGAGTGGAAATCCGGCAGCACCGCCAACCTGCGCGAGTCGCTGGACGAACTCGGGGAACTGGCCGAGACCGCCGGCGCGGAACTCATCGGCGAAGGCACGCAAAAAGTCGAATCGCTCAACCCCGCCACTTACATCGGTAATGGCAAGGCCGGGGAGTTCGCAAAATTTTGCCACGAGCATGACGTGGACACGATCATCTTCGACGACGAACTTTCCCCCGCGCAGACGCGCAATCTGGAAAAAATCTTCGAGGCCAAGATTCTCGACCGCACCGCGCTCATCCTCGACATCTTCTCGCAGCGCGCCCGCACGCGTGAAGGCAAGCTCCAGATCGAACTCGCGCAACTCCAGCACCTGCTCCCGCGCCTGACCCGATTCTGGGGCCACTTGTCCCGCCAATCCGGCGGCATCGGGATGCGTGGCGGCGAAGGCGAAACCCAACTCGAAGCCGACCGCCGAAAAGTGTCGCAGCGCATTGATCGTATCACGGTTGATCTCGACGCCGTGCGCCGCCAGCGCGAAACGCAACGCGCCGGTCGCCAGCGCAGCCAGTGGCCGCTCGCGTCCATCGTCGGCTACACCAACGCCGGCAAATCCACGTTGCTGAACAAGCTCACCGGCGCGGACGTGCTCGCGAAGGACGTTTTGTTCGCCACGCTCGATCCGACGACGCGGCGCTTGAAATTGCCGACGAATCAAAATGTTTTGCTCACGGACACGGTGGGTTTCATCCGCAAACTGCCGCACGGACTTGTCGAGGCGTTCAAAGCCACGCTCGAAGAAGTCGTGCAGGCGGACCTTTTGCTGCACGTCGTGGACCTCAGTCATCCGCAGGCCGAGGAACAGATCGCCGCCGTGAACGCCGTGCTCGCCGAAATCGGCGCGGCGGACAAACCGACGTTGATGGTGTTGAACAAAATTGACCGCCTGCACAGCAGTCGCGAAATGCTCGGTCGCTTTCTCGAGCGGCATCCCAACGCCGTGGCCATCTCGGCGGTGAGCGGCGACGGCCTGCCCGCGTTGCTCGCGGAACTCAGCACGCAACTGCGCCCCGTGCGCGAAATGTTGAAACTGAAAATCCCGCACGAATGCTCGGCGGTCATCGCGCGCCTGCACAAGGTCGGACAGGTGATCGAACGCCGTTACAACGGAAAGTCCGCGCGCTTCAAGGCGCGCATCCCGCCGCATCACCACGCGGAGTTCGCGGAATTCATTGTGGAGTGATGAAACATTTCTTTCTGCTTGTGGCCCTGGTCGCACTCGCGTTCGTCGTGTGGTGGTGCCGCATAGAGACCGTTGACGTTATCACGGTAACGCCGGCGCCGAAGTCTTCGTTAGCGACTCAGCAAATTTTTCAGGTCAAAGGCACGGTCGTCGAGTTGCAGCCCGCGGAAAAATCCATCCGCATCCGGCACGAGGCCATCACGAATTACATGGACGCCATGACGATGAACTTCGACGTGCGCGACACGAACGAACTCGCCGGTCTCGCCGCCGGTGACACCATTTCGTTCCGCATGACCGTGACGGCGACTGACGGCTGGATTGACCAGATCAAAAAACTGGACGCGCCAAAGACTAATCCACCGCCCGCGAAACCGTCGTTACCACCGGGCATCCGCATCCTGCGCGATGTGGATCCGTTGAGCGTCGGTGATGCGCTGCCGGATTATCGCTTCACGAATCAACTCGGCCAGGCCGTGAACCTCGCGCAGTTTCGCGGTCAGGCGGTCGTGTTCACATTCATGTTCACGCGCTGCCCGTATCCGTTGTACTGCCCGCTCATGTCGAACAACTTTCGCGCCGTGCAGGACGCGCTCGTGAAACTGCCGAACGCGCCGACGAACTGGCATCTCTTCACGATCTCGTTCGATCCCGAGTGGGACACGCCGGCGCGGCTCAAATCCTATTCGCAAAGTTACGGCTGCGACCCGGCCCACTGGAGTTTTCTCACCGGCGACCTCGTGGACATCTCAGCGTTGGCGGAACAAGTGGGCGAAACCTTCGCGCGTGATGCGGACGGCGCGGGCATCACCCACAATCTGCGCACCGTCGTCGTGGACGCGAAGGGCCGCGTGCAAAAGATCATCGCGGAAAATAAATGGAAGCCGGATGAACTGGTGGCGGAGATCGAGAAGGCGGCGGCAGTGAAATAGTGCGACCCGCAATCTGTCTCTGCCAAATCAGACTTTCCAAAGCCCCTTCGCCACTTATGCTCTCACCTTAGCAATGGCCGCCCACGAACAACCCGCACTCAGCATCGTCATCCCGTGTTACAACGAGGCCGAAGTGCTGCCCCTCCTGCGGGAGCGATTGACGCAAGCGCTGGATAAACTCCGCCTCACGTGGGAAGTCGTGCTCGTGGACGACGGCTCGGGCGATACGACCTTCGCGCAACTGACCGCCGCGCACCGCGCGGACGCGCGCTTCAAGGCCGTGGCTTTGTCCCGGAACTTTGGCCATCAAGCCGCCATCTGCGCCGGCCTCGCGCACGCGACCGGCGACGCCGTGGCCATCATGGACGCGGACCTGCAGGACCCGCCGGAAATCCTCGGGTCGTGCCTGGAAAAATTGCGCGGCGGCTTCGACGTCGTCTATGCCGTGCGGCGGAAGCGGAAGGAAAACATCCTCCTGCGCTGCGCCTACGCGATTTTTTACCGGCTGCTGAAATCCATCGCCGAAATCGAAATTCCGCTGGACTCCGGCGACTTTTGCGTCGTCAACCGCAACGTGGCGGATGTCCTGCGCCGGATGCCGGAACGAAACGTGTTTCTTCGCGGCTTGCGCGCGTGGAGCGGTTTCCGCCAGACCGGGCTGGAATACGAACGCGCCGCCCGCGCCGCCGGCGAAACCAAATATCCCTTCCGCAAACTGCTCCGCCTCGCGCTGGACGGCGTGTTCGCGTTCTCGACCGCGCCGCTCCGGCTGGCCACGTATCTTGGGTTCACCGTCGTGCTCGCCGCGTTGGGCACCGGACTGTTCATCGTGAGTTGGCGGCTGGCGGGTTTCAGCTTCATGGGTCACACCGCGCACGAACTGCCCGGCTGGACGGCGGTCGTGGGCGCGGCGTTGTTTTTCGGCGGTGTGCAACTGCTCATCCTCGGCATCCTCGGGGAATATCTCGCCCGCATCTACGCCGAGGTGAAGCAACGCCCGCGCTGGGTGGTGCGCGAGACGCTCGGCGTGACGCCGGCGCCGGACGCGCCGTCCGCCGGCCTCAAACCGTGATCGTCACCTGGTCCCAAGGCCGCGCCGACAACAACATGCCGGAAAATCTTCTGGTGGACCTGGCCGACCGGGTGCGGCGGCATCCGTGGTGGCGGGCGCGGGCGAAACTCGCGCTCGCGATGTTGCAACGGAACGGTTTCACGCCCCCGTCTGAAATCCTTGACGCCGGTTGCGGCTGGGGCACGAATCTCGACGCGCTCGAACGTGCCGGTTATCGCGTGTGCGGCCTCGATATTTCGCGCCGGATGCTGGAGCGGCTCGACCGTCCGGACCGCACGCTCATCGAAGCCGATCTCACGCAACCGTTGCCGTCCCAAGTTCAACCCGCCGATGGCTTGCTCGCGCTCGATGTCATCGAACATCTCGACGACGACCGCGCGGCGGTGACGCGTCTGGCGCAACTCGTGAAGCCCGGCGGACTCGTCGTCGTGAGCGTGCCTGCGCTGCCGGAATTGTTTTCACGTTTTGACGAAGTGCAGGGACATCGGCGGCGTTACGTGCCGGAAACCTTGCACGCGGCATTTGCGGGCAGCGGCTTGAACATCGTTTCCATCTGCTGGTGGGGCGCGTGGATGGTGCCGGTGTTGCGGCGGACGCGGCGCGCGGGCGGCGACGCGAAATCGCAGAATAGAACGTACGCGGATTACCTGCGGCTGCCTCCGTGGCCCGCGCCATGGCTGATGCGTGTGGCCTACGCGTGGGAACACGGCCGGGCGCTGGACGGCAAACTGAAGACCGGCACTTCCCTTTTCGCCCTCGCGCGGAAATCCGTGTGACGCTCCGCCTCACTCGGCGCGGCGGCGCGGGAATTTCTGCGCGTGCTCAAACCCGGCGGCAAGGTGAACAGCCGTTCGGAAGATTCCATTCCACCAGAATTCTTGAACCGTCCGTTGCGCTGGATTTTTGTGAATCTGTCCTGTCAGCGTGCGACCCATTTTCCGGCTGGCGTCGGTTTGATTGTGGTGCTAAGAAAGAAGCAGTGAGTCCGTTCGGCTGGGGGAAGTATTATGGGGACAATTTTTAGTCACATCCTCGGGTCTGCCATCGGCGCGGTCGTATCATTTTCCGCGTTGGCCCAAGGCAATTTTCAAAACCTTGATTTTGAATCACCACTCCTCCCCCTTGTTCATGTCGGTAGCGGATCGTTTGATTTTGTCGCTGTGTCGAACGCTGTGCCGGGATGGGACGTTTTTCTGGGAACCAATCAACGTAACAGCGTTCTATACAACAATTGGTTCTTAGGAAATGCGACTGTGGGTCTTCTCGGCCCTGACTGGACCAACAGCAATCCCATCCGCCTCGCCGGGAGTTACTCGATGAACTTGCAAGCTGGACTGGATTCAAACTTTCAACCAACTTCTGCATCGATTGCCCAAAGCCGTTTAGTGCCGCCCTCAGCTATGTCCGTCCAAATGAGTGTCCGAGAATTCATAAATATTGGAGGGGGACAATTTGCTGTGACGCTCGGTGGCCAGAATATCCCGATGTTTCCGTTATCATTCACTCCCAATTACACAATTTTTGGCGGCGACATCTTGCCCTTTGCGGGCTTGATCCGTGAATTGAGAATCTCCGCCGTTCCAACGCCAAATTATGACCACAGCAGTTTCACAATAGATTCCATCACCTTCTCCGACCAACCGATTCCCGAGCCAAGCAGTCTTATTTTGATTGGGCTTGGCGCTTTGTTCCTCGGCAGGCAATGGCTGAAACGATCAAGATCGTGAGCCGGAGATTTCAAATTCTCCCCGTCGGTTTCTTATTGCAGTTGGCAGGGTTGAGCTACGGGCAAGGGAATTTTCAAAATCTTGATTTTGAATCCCCGCTACTACCGCTCGTCCACCTTGGCGGCAATTTCGACTTCGTCGCCGCATCAAACGCCGTCCCCAGTTGGGACGTTTACCTCGGCACCAATCAACAAAACAGCGTGCTATACAACAACTGGTTCTTGGGGACATCTGTGGTTGGCCTCCTTGGACCCGATTGGACAAATTCTTTTCCCGCAAGGATTGCCGGAAGCTATACCGTCACGCTGCAAGCAGGTGTATTCCCGGGCGTGGGCCAAACCATCGTTTCAGCAAGCATAGCCCAAAGTCATCTCGTTCCGGTTTCGGCCCTTTCGTTGCAGTTGAGGATGCAGCCGTTCAGCGCCGGCCAACTTGCTGTTAGTCTCGACGGGCAGGAAATTCCTATGTTCGCGTTGTCCGTTACGCCGCGATACACACTGTACGGCGGCGACGTGTCGGCGTTTGCTGGTTCGGCCCGTGAACTGAGAATCGCGTCGATTCCAACTGCGAGTTTCGCCTTTTCTAATTTGGCAATCGACTCCATCGCCTTCTCCGACCTGCCCGCTCCCGAGCCGGGCATTCTCACTTTGTTTGGCCTTGGTGTTTTATTCCTCGGCACGCAAGTGCTGAAACGATCAAGACCGTAAATCGTCACCGCCTTTCCTCACGTCGGACGAGAAAAACTTTTTGCCCCTCCGGCCACGTGCCGAGCAATTCCGCCGTGAAGCCCGGCCGGTTTTTGAGGACCCACTCGAACGTCGTCGCCTGCGCCACGTCCACGAGCAAAAATCCCTCCGGCCCGGCGGGCAGTTCGTTCGCGTAACGGATTTTCCATTCGGGATGGTGCGCGCGGAAGCGGCTGTAATAGCGTTCCATCTGCTTCGTGAAATATCCCGCCGACTTTTCCGCGGCCTCGTGATCAATCAACAAAATGTATTCGCGCCCTTTCCCGTAGTGCGCGCGCGGCAGGAAATCCATCGAGTCCTCGCACACGATCGGGAGATTCGGATGACCGAAGTCCTCGTCGGTGAAGGCGGCGGCGGGCTTGGCGGCATCCTGCATGGCGCGCAGCGGCTGGAATGCGAGGCAGAATCCGAGAATCGTCGCCGCCACCAATCCCGGCAGCCAGGCCGGAACGCGGTTCGGTGATGGCGGTTCCGGGTGCGGCAATTTCCGGATGGCCCACAGCCCGACGCCAACAAACGCCGCCAGCGAAACCACGCACGGTGCGACGTAGCGTTGCAGATAGACCGGCTTCAGGATTTGCGAAGCCGCCCACGTCGCCACTGGCACCGCCATCCACGCCAGCGCGAGGAGCAGCAACGCCGCCAGGCCGGTCGCGGCCCGGGCGTTGGTCTTGTCGCCCGCCTCCCAGCGTTTCGGAGCGAGCATGGTGACGAGCGCCAGCAACGCCGTCAGCAACAGCACCGTTGCCAGCGGCGTCTGCATCGCGAGTTCATCCACGAACAACCCGAACTTCATCCGCGGCGTCCAGGTGCCGCCGCTCGTGATGTAAAATTGTTTCGGCAGCGCCGGCACCCACGCCAGAAAAGTCACCCACGCCGCGACCACTGCGCCGTAAATTTTCCAACGCCCGCGGCCTCGCACCGCGTCCAGCACCAGTTGCGCGCCGAGCCACAGGCCGCTGAAGAGCAGGCCGAAGAGATGCAGATAAACCATCGCGACGTGGACAAGAAAAATGAACAGCACGTCGCGCCGCCGGACGCTTTCCGTCGTGTTGATCCGGACGAAGAGGAAGAACATCACCGCCGCGAGCAGCACGAACAGCCCGTAGTACCGCGCCCAGACCAGGAACCAAAACACGCTCCGGCTCAGGCCAAAAACAAAGGCGACGGCCAGCGCGGCGTTGCGCGGTTCAACGACCGGGCGCAATGTGAAAAACACCACGACGGCCGCGAGCGCGATGCTGAAGGCGGACAGCCCGCGCACCGCCTCCTCGCTGGTCCCGCAAACGCGCACCACGAGCCAGTCGAGAATGAAGTAAAGCGGCGGATTCGTTTCCCCGCCGTTGCGGATGGTGTCCAACATTTCCGGCAGGCTCGAATGACCGACCAGCACGGCGGTGACGAATTCGTCGTGGCTGAAATATTCCTTGCGGGATTTGATCCAGAACGCCGTCAGCAGGCCGGCCACCAGCAGCACGAGAAAAACGGCCTCCCATGCGCGTAGCGGTCGGGACGCAGCGCAAGGGGGGTTCTCGGCGGCGGTCAGCGCCGCGGCGGATTGATTCATTGAGCCGACAGGTTGCCAAAGGCGCGTTCAGCGCAGCAAGCGGGAAACCTTTGGCGTCACGACAAACTCACCGGGTCAATGTCCACCGTGACCATCACGTCGTCGGGTAAAGTGAGTTCCGCCGTGATCTTCGCCAGCGCGAGGCTGAGCCGGCTCATCGCGCGCGTGCGGAGCATGAGCTGGTAGCGGTAGTAGCTCTCCGCGCGCAGCAACGGCGCGGGCGCGGGGCCGGCGATGATCAGGTCGCGAAAGTGGGCCGGTGAGAAAGTGGGATAGTGGGATTTTACTTTGCCCGTCGGCAACAGTTCTCCAGTCTCACTTTCCCACTTTCCCACTTTCCCACTTTCTTTCCCGCCCGGGGCTTTGAGCCGGTCCAGTTCCCGCCGCAAATGTTCCGCCGAGAACTTCACCTTGTCTTCGTTGTGCCCGCGCAAGGTGAGCAACGCCACGCGCGCCACCGGCGGATATCTCAACTGTTCGCGGAAACCGATCTCTTGTTCGTAAAAACCCACGAAGTCATGCCGACGCGCAAACTGGATCGCCGGATGAAACGGCGTGAACGCCTGCACGAACACCTCGCCCTCGACATCGCCGCGACCGGCGCGACCGGCGACCTGCGTGAGAAGTTGAAACGTGCGCTCGCCCGCGCGGAAGTCCGGCTGATGTAGCGCCATGTCGGCGTAGATGATGCCGACGAGCGTCACGTTCGGGAAATGCAGGCCCTTCGCGATCATCTGCGTGCCGAGGAGGATGTCTATCTTGGCCGCGCGAAAATCACCGAGCACTTTGCGGTAATCCTCCTTGCGCTTCATCACATCCGCGTCCATGCGTTTGACGCGCGCCCGCGGAAAAAGTTTACCGAGGATGTCCTCGACCTTTTGCGTGCCGACGCCGGTGAAACGGATCGCCGGGTTCTTGCATTTCTCGACCGGACAAACGGCCGGCACGGCTTCGGCATGGCCGCAGAGGTGGCAGAGAAGTTTTTGCTCCGGGCGATGATACGTCAGCGCGAGGCTGCAATTCGGACAGGTCGCGACGTAACCGCACTGCGTGCATTCGAGCGCGGTCGAATAGCCGCGGCGGTTCAAAAACAAAATCGTCTGCTCGCCGCGTTCGAGCCGTTGCGTGATGGCCTCCTTCAACTCCGGCGAAAAAATCGGCGGCCCTTTGCCGTCCCGCGCCGACCGGCGCATATCCACCACGCGGACGTAGGGCATCTTCTGGTTGTCCACGCGCACCGGGAGTCCGAGCAGCGAATATTTTCCGGTCTTGCAGTTGTGATAGCTTTCCAGCGACGGCGTGGCCGAGCCGAGCACGACAACTGCGCCTTCCATCTGGCCGCGCACGATGGCGACATCGCGCGCGTGATACCGCGGCGCTTCCTCTTGCTTGTAGGTGTGCTCGTGTTCCTCGTCCACGACGATCAACCCGAGCGGTTCGACCGGCGCAAAGATCGCCGAACGCGCGCCGATGACGATGCGCGCGCGGCCTTGCCGGATCTTGTGCCATTCATCGTGACGCTCGCCCGCCGAGAGGTGCGAGTGCAGCACGGCCACGAGGGTTTGCAATTTGCCGGAACTGAACCGCGCCTTGAACCGCTCGACCGTTTGCGGCGTGAGAGAAATCTCGGGCACGAGCACGATCGCGCCCTGGCCCCGTTCGAGCGCGTGGGCGATGGCCTGGAGGTACACTTCGGTTTTGCCGGAGCCGGTGACGCCGTGGAGGAGGAAGACGGAGGTCGGAGGTCGGAGGTCGGAGGTCGGACTTCCGGCTTCTGGTCTCTGACTTCTGGCCTCTGACTTCTGGCCGCGCATCGCCTGCGTGATGGCCGCGAGCGCCGCCGCCTGCGCTGCATTCAAATCAATCGGCGTGCTCGGCAAAATCTGTTCGCGCGCGTAGGGATCGCGTTCGGAGATTTCCGTCGTGATGGTGAGGAGGCCGCGGTCTTCCAGTTTGCGCACCGTGGCGGCCGTCGTTTCGACCAGCTCCAGCAACTCGGTCAGCGAAAGCTCCCGGCGTTCCTCGACGATGTTCCAGACTTCGAGCTGGCGCTTCGGCAGCTTCGGAAATTCCCCGCTCACCAGCAATGCGCGGACAAAGAGGCGCTCTCGCCATCCGGATTTCTCTTTGCGCACGGCTTCGGGCAGCACGGACTTGAGCGCGATCTCCGGCGCGCAGCAGTAATATTCCCCGATCCAGCGCGCGAGCTTCAAAACCTTCGCCGTCACGAGCGTCTGCGCGCCGATGACTTTGACGATGGGCTTGAGCCGCGCGTGCGCTGATTCCTTCTCGATAGCCGTCACCACGCCCAGAACTTTGCGCGGCCCGAACGGCACCTGCACGCGGCTGCCGACGTCCACCCGGCCCGCGAGTTCGGGCGGGATGAAATAATCGAACTCCTTGCGGAGGGCGATTTCAAGGCTGACGCGGGCGATCATCGGTGAAGTTGAGAGTCGGGAGTTGAGAGTTGAGAGTCAAGCAACCGCCGGGCGCCCCGCTCAATCGTGCGTGATGGCGCGCAATTCCGTTTCCAGTCTTTGCCGCAACTGTTCGCGCTCCTCGTCAGTCACCTCGCGCGGGACGCGGATGACTTTGCCGGACCTCACTTCGCAAATCGTGAACGGCAACGGGATTTGAAACCGGTCCCAGCTTTTCGCCCTGAGCTTCCAGCCCAGCCGATACGAAACCGGTACGATGGCGAGGCCGGTCAGTTGGGCCGCCGACATGACGCCTTCCTGCACCGAATAGCACGGCCCGCGCGGGCCGTCGGGCGTGATGGCGAGGTCGCAACCCCGTTCGGCCGCGGTGATCATTTCGCGCAAGGCCTGCGAGCCGCGGCGCGACGACGAGCCGCGCACCGGCTCGACGTTGAAATGTTCGAGGATGCGCGCTAGCAATCCGCCGTCCTTGCTAGCGCTGACCAGGCCGGCCATGCGGCGCTCCGGCGAGTACCGCCGCACGAAGCGCTGGTAAAGGATCACCGAGAGCGCGAGGCGGTTGTGCCAGACGGCGAAGATGATTTTCTCGCGCGGCGCGCTGCCGCCGAACAAGCCCGAGTTGTCCTCGAGTTTGAAACGGATCGTGGCCGCGAGGCCGCGGATGAAAAAATAAATCAGTGCGGCGGCGAGCCGTTGATGCCACTTCGGCTGATGCGGAATCACCACGCCGGATCTCGGCTTGCGCCTTTCAGCTTTCGGATTTTCCCCGGCCATCACGCGCCCTTCTTCAGCGACGCGCGCACGAGATTTTCCACGCTCGCCTCCGGGCCGAGCACGGCTTGCGCGGCGCGCACGCTGTCGTGCGCATCAACCTGCTTGAATCCCAGCGCCATGAGCGCGAGCACGGCGTCATTGATTTTCTGGTCGGCGGCGGAAAGCGAACGCGCGGCGCTCGAAGCCTCCCACGCGCCGGCGGCGCCGACTTTGTCGCGCAGTTCCACGATGATGCGCTCGGCGGTTTTTTTGCCGACACCGGAGATTTGCGAAAGCGCCTTCACGTCACTGTTCGCGACCGCGCCACGAAACGCGACCGCGTTCATCCCGCTCAAAATGTTCAAGGCTGTCTTCGGCCCGATGCCGCTGACGCTGCCGACGAGCAGGCGAAATAGTTCGCGCTCCGCCGCGCTCGCGAAACCGTAGAGCACATGGGCATCTTCGCGCACGACGAGTTGCGTCAGCAGCTTCACTTCGCCGCCGGGCTGCGGCAGTTTGTCGAACGACGAAAGCGGGATGAGCACTTCATAGCCGACGCCGTGAACGTCCACGACGACCTGGGTGGGAAGGCTCTCGACGAGTTTGCCGTGGAGGAAGGAGATCATCGGGTGGGAATGGGGAACATCCAACATCCAACATCCAACATCCAACATCCAATCAGACCCGCCATGGCAGAACATTGGTTGTTCGATGTTGGATGTTGGATGTTGGATGTTTCCATTTTCGTTTTGCTCAGATTTTCTTCAGCGGCGTCAGATTGTAGCGGCCCTGCTCCTGCGCGTGAGTGAGCGCCAGCGCCAGCGCGTCAGCGGCGTCGGGCGCGGGCAGTTCACTCAGGTGCAATAACCGTTGAACCATTTTTGCGACGGCCAGCTTCTGCGCCGCGCCATAGCCGACGATGGCTTGTTTCACTTTGCGCGGGGCGATCTCGAAAATTTCCAAACCCGCCTCCGCGACCACCGCGATCGCCGCGCCGCGCGCTTCGCCCATGATGAGCGCGGTCTGAAGATTTTGCGCGTAAAACAAACCTTCGATGACGCAAACCGTGGGGTGATATTGTTTCACCACGTCGCGGAGCGATTGGGAAATTTTTACGAGACAACGCGAACGTTCCCAACCGGCGGCGCAGGCAATCGTCCCCTGCGCCAGCGCGACCGGATGCGGGCGGCCCAGCCGAATCACGCCGAAACCCGTGCTGCGCAGCGACGGATCAACGCCCAGCAGAATCTCGTGAGCGCCCAGCGCGCCGCGCGCCGCGGATTCGATGACCGGCGCGACGGTGCGCGGTCGCACGCCGGCGACGCGCGCCTTCATCTGTTTGAATTGTTCGAGCGAGATGCCCACGGGCGTGAGGTTGTCAGGCGCGCCACGGTTGCAAAAGCAAAAACGCCCGTGCGCGGCGGGCGTGAAATATTTTTTGCGGGCGGCTGGCCTCAGCGTTCCTGGCGATTGCGGCCGTTGTTCCCGCCGCCGGATTGCGAACGCGATTCGGTGTTCTGCGACCGCTGCGGCTGGGGCGCGGCGGCAGCCGGAGCGGGTTGAGATTGCGGCGGCGGTGTGTAACTCGGCGCGGAACGCGGCGCGGGAGCCGCGACGACCGGCGGGGTGTAAACCGGTTGCGGTGCGCTCGCGCGCGGCGCGGTGTAAGTCGGCGCGGACTGAGTGGGTGGATAATTTCTTTGTTGGTTTTGATAGGTGCGCGGGGTTTCGCGTTGCTCGAAGCGCGGCGCCGGGTTGGCGGCGGGCGCGGGGGTTGGGCGAATCTGCGGCACGGCGGCGGCTTGGGCCGTTTGCGCGGCGCGCGCGCGGTCGGCCCACTCGGTCCGGGAGGGCGGAATGTTTTCACTACGCCGCGGAGTATTCACGTCCGGGACGACTGGCTGGCCGGAATCACGATGCCCGACGACGACGAGCGGATTGGCGACCGGCGGCTTGATCGCGGGCGCTCCGGCGGGGGAACTGCCGGGTGACGGCGAAGTGGTGGTGCTATTGTTGTTGCGCGGTTGCCCGGCATCGCGCCGACCGATGACGACCACGGGATTGCCACCCGACGGTTTGATCGTCGGCGCTCCCGTGCGTGACGGCGAAGTGGTGGTGGTAATGCTTTCGCGCGGTTGGCCGGCATCGCGCCGGCCGATGACGACCGCGGGATTGTCACTCGACGGTTTGATCGCCGGCGGGTTCGCAGTCGAAGACGGATTCACGCCCGGAACACTGACCTTGCCGGAACCGCGCGGGCCGCCAACGATGACCGGCGAACCGCCGCCGCGTTGATTTTCATTGTTGGGATTTACAGTGGTGTTACCGGGTGGACGCTGCTCGTCGCGGCCTCGCGGGATCGTGCCGTTGTTGTTGTGCGGCTGGACGGCAGGTGTGGCAACCGTCGTGCGTACATCGTAGTTCGGCGGGCGATGATTACGGTCGCGTGTATCATTGGAACGATCCGTGAGCGCCGCGGCCCCGGCGCCAGCGACGGGCAGAGTCGCAGACGAGGATTCCGCGCGGGGCCGCGGCGGTGTGTGATTGGCGGGGGCGTTGCCGCCCGGGAATTCCTGACGGTTCACGATCAACGTGCGGCCGTCGCGCTCGAGGCGTTCACCGCGACCGATGTGCGACCCGCCGGCGTCGCGGATGCTGACCTGGCGGATTTCGGTGTGCGTGTGTTCGCGCACGCGATCGGTGGGGATGCCGCGGTTGATGACGGTGTTGTTGTTGCCGGTGATGTAATTGTTCACGATGGTCGTGTTGTGATAGACCTGCGTCACTTGATGGTGCGGCACGCGGTGGTTGAAAGGCCGGCTGTCGCAGAACCGTCCCCACGGAACGAACGTGAATGACGCCGCGCCGAGGCCGAAGTCGAAGCTGAATCCGACGGAGCGGCCCTGATAGCTGAAACCAAATCCGCTCCGGTAATAAGCCGCCGGCGGCAGCGGCGCCCAGCCGCAATAATCTCCGCTGTAACGCCAGCTCACCCACGACGGCGCCCAGACGGTGTCCGGCCACCAGCACCAGCCCCAGCGCGGATGACTGAACCAGCGTCCGTAGTGGAAAGTCGTTGCGCCCCACGAATAATCCGAAAGCCAGTACCAGCCGCTATCCGTGTACACCCAATGGCCGCGGTCGCCGTAAGGACGCCAGTCGCGGTTCAACACCACGGCCGTCGGTTGCCAGCAGCGGCCGTAACCTTCGACCTCGATCCACGTGCCGTAAGGTGAGAGCGAGTCGTTGAAATAATTGTAGGTCACGCTCACGGGTTGCGGCGCCGGTGCGGGCGAGGCGTCCACCGTCACGGTGGGTTGTGGCTCCGGTTGCGGCGGATTGACGTAAGTCGGCGCCGCGGCCGCCGCTTGGGCCGCCTGCGCCTTGGCGCTGTTGGACCAGAATTCTTTGATCGCCTGATCGTGTTGCATCATGGCGGTGACCACGGTGTTCGGGACGCCGAGGTCGTTGAGGTAAATGATCTCGTCCGACGTAAGCCCGAACTGGCTCGTCGTGTTGGTGATGAAGGCGAGCATCACAGGTTCGTCCACGCCGGCTTGCGCGAGTTTGATGACATCGGCGGCGGGAGTGTTGGAGCGGACGATGGGTGGCAATGGTTTCTTGTCGGCACCTGGCGCCGGCACGGGTGCGACGGCGATCTCATTCGCGGACGGCGCGGCTGAGGTAGCGAGGGCCGGCGCGGAAAAAGCCGCGGACGGCACACCGACCGGGCCGGAGGTCACGACATTGACGGCGGGTTCGGCGTTGGCGGAATTGATCAGCGGCGAAGTGTTTCCGCTTTGCTGGGTGCAGGCGCCGACGAAAGGAAAAACCGAAAGCGCCAGACCGAGAACGGCGTTGGTGGAAAACCAGGCTTTCATATTTTTTAATGTTTCGACTTACGCAACTTCATGCTGCCAGTCATCCATCCGACTGGTTGGCATGGCCCGCTATTCACCACGCCACCGGCGGTCGTGGAGGCCCTGTGGCTCAGGCAATTAGGTGGTACCCCCATCCCGAATTGAACGGGAATCAACGGTTTAGGAAACCGCTGCTCTATCCATTTGAGCTATGGGGGCGGCAGCCGGTGGAGAGTAAACCGCCCGGCCCCCGGCGGCAAATCCGTTTCACCGCCGCCTGCTTCCACCGCCGCGCCGGCTGGTTCAATTGCGCGACCCAGCCACCTGCCAGATTTTCGCTCAGCGCCGCTTGAGAAACGCGGCGCTTGAATATTTCTCCCGGCACAATTCCGTGGCGCGGGCCAGGAGTCCGGCGTCGGGCAACGCGCGCTCCCAGCTTCCAGTCCCGACGGCGCACATGGCGTCCTCCCAGGGAACGCGGGGCATCGTAAGTGGCGGCGGTTGCACCGAGCCCTGGATGAGCAAACCGAGTTTGTTCCGCCGCTGCGCCGCGCCGGCAATTTTTTTCCCACGCCAGAGCAGGTCGGATTTTTCGTGCCCGGCAAAGCACTGGCCGGGTGCGGATTTTTTGCAGTCTGACGCCAGTTCGGTTTCGATGTTCAACTTCGCAAACGCCGATTGAATCCAGGCGTGAACGCGCCGATAACTCTCCTCCGCGCGCAACGAGTGCCACTCGTGTCCCGGCGGGAACGCGAGGCTGTAAGTCCAATCGGCATCGTGCGGAACGATGCCGCCGCCGGTCGGACGGCGGATGAGCGGGCGCAACAGCGTCGAGCGCTCGACCTCGGCGAATTTCTGGAAGTAACCAAACGTGGCCGCCGGTTGCGTCCAGCCGTAGAAACGCAGCACCGGTTTTTGCAACCGTGGCATCGCTTCAAGCAACGCCTCGTCCAGCGCCATGTTGAAGGCGGGAGCGCACAGCCCGGAATTGAGAATCAGATAGGAATTCAAAATTCGTTGTGGTTCACGAGATTACGGCCCATATCCATTTGTTCGACTCGAACGTCTTAGCCAGTGTGTGGAATTCCCGACATCCACAACCAAGAGGCTGCCGGTCTTATCCCACGCGAGCATTTCCTTATTCGCGACACTTGCAGACAAATTCCGGCCTTTTGGAACAACCGGGAAAAAAATGATTTCGTTGGTGGCAATCGTTTCCAGCTTGCGACCGGCAACCAAGGAATTGATGGCATAACCAAATCGTTTACGTTTCAAATACATATCCAGCAGGTGAGGGTCTAACGCGGGCTCAGTTTGCGTGCCGGAAATCAGGATAAGCTGGTCACACCACTTGTTCGTTTCAGGAAGCATCCCTTCATGGGCGCGAGCGTATGCTTGGGCTGAAAGCGTCAGCATCTTCAGGTCAAGGATTGTTTCAAGGCGTTGCCATCGCTCTCTGCTTATCTGCAATCCGATAATAACAGGAGCAGACATGAATGGCGCTTAGTTAAGGGCATGTGTCGTTGATTTTTTCTGGGTGGCTTCGGCAATGATTTCCTGCCGGGGGCGCATCAACAAGGGAAAGTTTTTCGGCCTCCGTTTCCTCATGCGCGGTTCGTGCGTATTCCGGGGGCTGTCGGACAGTGATTCCGATTTCTGTCGGACAGCGTTCCAATTTCTGCCGGACACCGTTCCGATTCATATCGGACAGTGTTCCGGGCTGAGGTCGGACAGTTTTTGGGGCACATTGGAATGCTGTCCGA
>SIBJ01000098.1 GCA_009695195.1 Pedosphaera sp. | reverse complement strand
GTGCAAACCCAAAAGACACGCTGGACCGTGCGGCGCTATCAGCAACGCTTCGCCCATCGCGACGGCGGCCCCGCACGCCTCCAGGCACTGGTGTTCGCCAAGTCCCCAACTGCCTGGCGCTTACCCAAATGAAAAAATGCGTCCTAGTGGAAGTCAGCCCGCCTGATTTCAAGCTTGCGCCGGGGGCGGCGGGACGGAAAACTCCCGCCGCTTTATGGAACAACACATTGCAGAGTTACCGGTGATGGATCGCGCGCTGGCGTGGTCGGTCACCAACAAGAAACAAATCGCCTGGGGCGCGGGCCTCGTGGCCGTGGTCGCGCTCGGCACGACTTTTTATTTCTGGCAAAAGGAGCAGACCATCGTCAACGCGGCGAAGGCGTTGTCCGCGCTCGAGGCGCAGACGGCGTTCGGCGCGCCGCGCGCGCAATCGGCGGATGCTTACCTGAAGGTCGCCGCCGACCACGCGGGCACGGCCGCCGCGCCGCGGGCTTTGTTGCAGGCGGGCTTGGTGTTGTTCTCGCAGGGCAAGTACGCGGAGGCGCAGGCGCAGTTCGAGAAGCTCAATCGCGATTACACCGAGAACCCGTTTCGTTCGCAGGCGTTGCTCGGCGTGGCCGCGAGCCTGGACGCGCAGGCCAAACCCGAGGACGCGGCGCGCGCTTACAAAGACATCGTGGACCGGTTTCCGAATGAGAACGTGCTGTCGCCCGCGAAGTTCTCGCTGGCGCGAATTTACGAATCCCAAGGCAAACTCGATCAGGCGCGCACGCTTTACGAAGAACTGGCCGGTGCGAACGCGAACAGTTCGCTCGGCAACGAGGCCGGTCTGAAGGCGGACGAACTTCGCCAGAAAATGCCCGCGCCGAAACCGTCCGCGCCCGCTGTCACGCCTTTGTTGACCACACCGCAAACTGTAACCCCTAAAAAACCCTGAGGCCATGAAGCCAAGCCTGATCAAACCTTGTGTCGCCGAATTCATCGGAACGTTCGCGCTGATTTTCGTCGGCGTGTTCGCCATCAAGAACAATGCGCCCGCCGCCGGCGTCGGTTTGCTCGGGGTGGCGCTGGCGCACGGGTTGACCATCGCGGTGATGGTCAGCGCCACGGGCGGAATCTCCGGCGGCCATCTGAATCCGGCGGTGACATTCGGGTTGCTGGTCGGCGGGCAGATTGATTTCCGCCGGGCGGTGTCGTATTGGATCGCACAACTCGCCGGGGCCACCGCGGCGGCGATGCTCGTGTTGAAGATGTACGGCGTGAGCGGCGCGGAGATCGTCCAGAACGGAACGCCGCAACTCGCGAGCGGAGTTTCCGTCGCGCACGGTATCGTGTTGGAAGCGGTGCTGACGTTTTTCCTCGTGTTCGTGGTGTTCGGTTCGGCGGTGGATGCGCGCGCGCCGAAGATCGGCGGACTGGCCATCGGTTTGACGGTGGCGCTGGACATTTTGGTCGGCGGCCCGCTGACGGGCGCGGCGATGAATCCGGCGCGCACGTTCGGTCCGGCGCTGGCAGGCGGGCTCTGGGCGAACCACATCGTGTATTGGGCCGGCCCGATGCTCGGCGGCGCGGTGGCGGGATTGATTTACGGAAGGTTTCTCATCAAAGACGAGAAGTGAAGTGAGGGGTCGTGTTGCGTGTTGCGTCAAGTATTCCACTGACGTCCCATCGCTTCTTGACGCAACTCCGATAAATCGCGAGCAGGCACGCAACACGCAACACGTTTCATGAAACTCACCATCATCGGCACAGGTTACGTCGGGTTGGTCACGGGCACTTGCTTCGCGGAAGTCGGCCATCACGTCGTGTGCGTGGACAACGACGCGGCGAAAGTCAAAATCCTCCAGGCCGGCGGCCTCCCGATCTACGAACCCGGACTCGAAGACCTCGTCCGCAAAAATGTCGCGGCGGACCGCCTCAGTTTCACGAACAGCACGGCGGAGGGCGTCGAGAAATCCGACGTGATCTTCATCGCCGTGCCCACGCCGCCGCAACCGGACGGTTCGGTGGACATGAGCTTCATCGAGCGCGTCGCGCGCGAAATCGCTGGCGCGATGACGAGCTACAAGATCGTCGTGGACAAAAGCACCGTGCCCGTCAAGACCGGCGATCAGGTGGCCGAAACGATCAAGCGTTACTGCAAGACGAAGGTGGAGTTCGACGTGGTGAGCAATCCGGAATTCCTGCGCGAAGGTTTCGCGGTGGACGATCTGATGAAGCCGGACCGCATCGTCATCGGCGTGCGTTCGCAGCGGCCCGTCGCCGCTATGCGGCAGGTCTATGAGCCGTTCAACGCGCCGATCATCGTCACGGACATCAACTCCGCCGAACTCATCAAGCACGCGTCGAACTCGTTTCTCGCGCTCAAGATTTCCTACATCAACGCCATCGCGGTCCTCTGCGAAGCCGCGGGCGCGAACGTGTCGGAGGTCGCCGCCGGCATGGGGATGGACGAGCGCATCGGCCGCCGCTTCCTCAACGCGGGCATCGGCTTCGGCGGCAGTTGTTTTCCGAAAGACCTCAGCGCGTTCATCAAGATCGCCGAACAGATCGGTTACGATTTCCGGTTGTTGAAGGAAGTCCAGCGCATCAACGCCGAACAGATGGATCGCTTCGTCAAAAAGATCACCGAGACGCTCTGGGTGTTGAAGGGGAAAACCATCGGCGTGCTCGGGCTGGCGTTCAAGCAGAACACCGATGACGTGCGGTCCTCGCCGGCGATCGAGCTTTGCCAGCGGTTGTTGAAAGAAGGCGCGACGTTGCGCGTCCACGACCCCAAGGCGATGGACAAGGCGAAAGCCATCCTGCCCGGTGTGACCTACGTGGACGACATGAACGCCGTGGCCGACGGCTGCGATGCGCTCGTCGTGGCGACCGAGTGGGACGAATTCAAGAAGCTCGACACCGACCGCGCGCGCAAAGCCCTCACGCATCCGATCATGTTCGACGGCCGGAATCTCTTCGACGCGGCGGAGATGGAAGCGGCGGGGTGGATTTACAAGAGCATTGGGCGGTGAGAAGTGAAACGTGAAACGTGGAAAGCACACGGAGCGCGTTTCACGTTTCACGCTTCACGGACTATCCATGAAAATCATTGA
This sequence comes from Pedosphaera sp., assembly GCA_009695195.1. Taxonomy (GTDB): domain Bacteria; phylum Verrucomicrobiota; class Verrucomicrobiia; order Limisphaerales; family JADLHS01; genus CAIKLQ01. The sequence goes on along the minus strand of SIBJ01000098.1, from coordinate 12,773 downwards.
CGTCGCCGCCGGCCTGATTTTTCGCAACGGCAGACTACTCATCACCCAGCGCTACGCCGACGCGCATCTCGGCGGGCTGTGGGAATTTCCCGGCGGCAAACGCGAGCCGGGCGAAACCTTCGAGCACTGCCTCGCGCGCGAACTGCACGAGGAACTCGGTGTGGACGTGACCGTCGGCGAACTGTTTGAAAGCGTCACGCACGCCTATCCCGAGAAAACCGTCGCGCTGAGATTCTTTCTCTGCCGATTAAACTCCGGCGAACCGCAACCGCTCGGTTGCGCGGCGGTGAAATGGGTGACGCTGCCGGAACTAGACACGTACAAATTTCCGGCGGCGGATGAGAGCTTGCTGCGGAGGCTTGGCAACCGGCCCGAACTGTGGAAAGCGGGAGACTGATTTGTAGGGCACGACGTGAGTAGTCGGCTGGGTGGGAAAAAGCAAAACACTCCTCACGTCGTGTCCTACAAGAAACCAAGGCCTAGTCGCCTTTACGAAGGCCAGCGCTCAGAGCTTCCCGTAAAAATCCTCGACCACTTTGCGGAAGGTGTTGTCGCCGACCTTGACGATGCCGATTTCGCGTTTCGCATTGTCGGGCGAATCGCTGGCGTGCGCGGCGTTGACCATGATGCTGGAGCCGAACTCGCGGCGGATGGAGCCGGGCGGCGCTTTCGAGGGATCAGTCGGGCCGAGCACGTCGCGGATTTTGGCGACGGCCCCGACGCCTTCGTAAATCAACGCGATGCACTTCTCGCTGCCGGGATTTTTCAGTTCGTCCTCGGCACATTCCGACGGCGCGCGGCCGGACATGAAGCGGACGATGTTCTCAAATTGGTTGTCGCCGAACGCCGGCCCGAGCAGATCGCCAAGGGCTTTTTGGTTCTCGGGCGAGATGGGGAAGCCGAGTTCCTTCTCCAGCGCGCCTTTGGCTTTGGACGAAACCACGTCCTTGAGTTTCGTGCGCAAAACTTCGCGGACGGGGCCGTAGAAATCCATCGCGTCGGCCACGCTCATGCGGTGGACCTTGATGGCGACGATGAACAGTCCGGTGCGCGAGAAGAAATCAATCACGTTGCCGGGGCGACCGGTGGGGAAACGGAAATTGTCCGGCTTGATGAGCACCAGCGTGCGCTCGGGAGTTTCGCCCGGCGCGTAGGCGTTCACATTGTCGAGCACGCCGCCGTCGCTGTCGGAATAGCGCGCCCACAATTTCAACTTCGCCTGCGCTTCATCCGGTTGCGGCGCGGCGAGGACCGCCGGCTCGAAGTATTTCACCTGGTCGCGCTCGTCGAGAATGTAATCGCCGTAGGTGTCGCGGATGGTTTCGCCGACGCGCCGGTCGGGGCTGAGATTGCCGACGACGGAGCGGACTTTGCGCACGGCGTCTTCGCCTTTGAAGAGGAGCACCATCACGCGGCGGCGACGGTCGGTCTTCGGGTCGGGCGAAAAATTCTGGAGAATGTATTGCTGGATGAGTTCCTGGATGCGGCGATCCTGCGGGTCGAAGGCGGAGACGACGACTTCGGAGTAATCCTTCACCAAGGCGGGACTGGGAGCGAACATGCGGGCGGCTACGAGATCGAGGCCGGTGCGCGAAATGAGTCGGCTCAAGATGCCGCCGGTGCGGGATTTGTAGAGCGAGTAAGGCGTGACAATGACGTACGCGAGCTGTTGAGACATAATCAGGCGGCAGCCGGCGGGGTGGTGGGGGTGGTGGGCGCGGCGGCTTTGCCCCCGAGAATCTTGAACATTACGGTGCCACAGGTCGGGCACTTGCCTTTGATCGCCTTGCGGCCATTCTTCATGGTTTCTTCCACGCCGTTGGCGATTTCCTTCTTCGCTTTACACTTAACGCAATATCCTTCGCTCATAGAAATTTCCGGTTCTGATCGCACAATGCGCCGAACAGTTATGGCCGGAGGGTAGGGACGGGGGGGCAGAGCGTCAATGTGGAAACAGCCGTCATCGCAGGGTTTACGGAGGCGGAACCTTTCAAGCCGTCCAGGCGTAAAGCCTTGAAATCAAACAAGCTGGGCCATGGCCGCCGGCGCGTTCAGTCAGCGGCGAAGCACCAGCCCCCGGGAATCTGACGCTGTTTCACCCGCCCGCTGCGGCCTGGCGAAGCTGGGTTTTCAGGATTTTGCCGGTCGCATTGCGGGGCAAAGCCGCCAGCACGGTGACGCGACGCGGCACTTTGTAGTCCGCGAGCTTTTGCCGGAGGAATTGCAACAGCGCCTTCTCGTCCAGCGTCGCGCCTTCGGTCATCGCCACGAACGCCGCGGGTTGTTCGCCCTTGCGCGCGTCCGGCACGCCGATCACCGCCGCTTCTTTCACACCGGGAAATTGGTGGATTACTTCCTCGACTTCGCGCGGGTAAACATTGATGCCGTTCACCAGCAACATGTCCTTCTTCCGGTCCGTGATATAATAATACCCGTCCGCGTCGCGATACCCGATGTCGCCGGTCAACAGCCAGTCGCCGCGCATCGCCGCCGCGGTTTCTTCCGGCTTCTTCCAGTAACCCATCATCACGTTGCCGCCGCGAATGCAAATCTCGCCAACCTCGTCCGCGCCGAGCATCCGGCCATCGTCGCTCTGCACGCTCAACTCCACGTGCGGCAGCGGCAGGCCGATCGAACCGGGCTTGCGCACGCCGCGCAGCGGATTCTTCGAGGCGACCGGACTGCATTCGCTCAAACCGTAACCTTCGATGATCGGGATGTTATGCTTCGCCTCGAAATCTTTCAGCACCTGCACCGGCAGCGGCGCCGAGCCGCAGATCGCGATGCGCAGCGGCAGTTTGATTTGCGCGGGCAGGTTCGCCATCGCGCGATAGAACTGCGGGATGGCCGGCAGCACCGTCGCCTGGCGTTCGCAGATTTCCTTGATGGCGTTGTGCGGCGGGTGCAACGACTTCACCAGCACCATCGTCCCGCCGACCAGCAGCGGCAGCAACATCCCCACGGTCATCATGTAACTGTGAAACAACGGCAGCAACACCGCGAAAGTGTCCACGTCCACCGTTTCGAGCACGATGCGGCAACTGTTGACGTTGTGGAGCAGATTACCGTGCGACAACATTGCGCCCTTGGGCCGTCCCGTCGTGCCCGAGGTGTAGATGATGACGGCGAGATCGGTTTCCGAATGCGGAGTGCGGAGTGCGGAGTGCGGAGTGCCGGCCGTGGGTGCGAACGCTTCGACCTTCAACATTTTCAACGCGGGCCGCGCGGCGGAGAGCGCCGCGAAATGCCCGCCGAGTTCCTCGTCCGTGATGAGCAAGTCCACCCCCGCGTCGGCGAGCATAAAGTTCACCTCGTCCGGCTTGAGGAAATTATTGATGGGCACGACCACTCCGCCCGCAAACAAAATCCCGAAATACGCCGGCACAAACTCCGGCCGGTTCTTCAACCACAACCCGACGCGGTCCCCCGGCTTCACACCCAATGCGGTGGCGAGCTGTTCCGCCACGCCGCGGGTTTGCGCCAGCAATGTCGCATAGGTGAACTGGTTCTCGCCCCAGAACAGGGCGACCTTTTCGGGGCGCTTCCCGACCGATTCCACAAAGGCGGCGGCGAGGTTCATTGGCAAAAGTTTACGGGTTGGGATTGCGGGTTAGCAAGCGGGCAATGGACCGTTGAATGAATTGAAGCACCAAGCACCGACCTCCAACTCCGACAAGTCGCGAGCAAGCCTCCAGAGAAGAAGCAAACCTCAAGCACCAAACACGAGCGCCCAGCCAGACGGTCAAAGCACGGGCCTCGATTTGATGATTGGTGGTTGAAGTTTCTCTGGTGCTTGGAGCTTGGAATTTGGAGTTTCACCTTTTCGCTTCTCCCGTCACTTGTCACCCGCCACTCGTCACGCCATACTCCGCCCGTGATTGATTCCGACGAGAAGCTTGCCGCCTACCTCGCCATCGTCCGCGCCGCCGCGTGGATCGCGGTGGACACGGAAGCCGACAGCTTGCACGCGTATCCCGAAAAGCTTTGCCTCATCCAGATCAGCACCGTGGATGGCGACCGGCTCGTGGACCCGCTGGCGAACATCAATCTCGCCCCGTTGCTCGACGCGCTCAACGCCCACCAGTTGATCATGCACGCGGCGGATTACGACTTGCGCCTGCTGCGCAAGCACCACGAATTCGTGCCCAGCGCCATCTTCGACACGATGCTCGCGGCGCGATTGCTCGGCGAACGGCTCTTTAGTCTCGGCAATCTGGTGGAACATCACCTCGGTGTGAAACTGGAGAAAGGTTCGCAGAAAGCCAACTGGGCGCGCCGCCCGCTCACCGAACGCATGGAACAATACGCGCGCAACGACACGCACCACCTCAAGCCGCTCGCGGACAAGTTGAAATCCGAACTCGCGGCGAAAGGCCGGCTCGCGTGGCACGAGGAAACGTGCGCGCGGCTCATCGAAGATTCCACGCGGCTGGATCCGACGGACCACGATTTCGTCTGGCGCGTGAAGGGCAGCCATCTGTTGAGTCGTCCGGCGCTGGCGCTGTTGCGCGCCCTGTGGCACTGGCGCGAACGCGAAGCCCTCGCCGCGAACCGTCCGCCGTTTTTTGTCATGCGCCACGAAGACCTCGTGGAAATCGCCGTCGCCGCTGTGGATTCGCGCCCCGTCGAACCGCTCGTCCCGAAACATCTCTCCGACCGCCGCCGCGAAGGATTGGCCGCGGCGGTCAAAGCCGGCCTCGCTCTCCCGCCGGAACAGCATCCCGACATTCCGCGTTACAAAACCCGGCGCCCGAACGAAGCTGAGCGCCGCCGCTGCACCGAAATTGAAAAACGCCGTGATGCCCGCGCGCATCAACTCGCGCTGGACCCCACGCTCATCGCCAGCCGCGCCACCCTTGCCGACCTCGCGTTCAGTTGGGACACGCACGCGCCGCAGTTGATGAACTGGCAGCGGGAGCTTCTCAAGCCGTAGCCGTCGCAGTGATCCGTTTGAGAATTCCGTCTGAATTTTCCAATGCGGTTTTGCCATTGCTGTTCCAATCGGCTGCTGCTAGAAAACTCCGAGACAATTCCGAGAAAAATAAGTTTGCCCGCCATGGACCTTAGTCAACGAAAGAGCTTCCGTTATCTGTTCGCCTGCTTTGCCGCCTCCATTGTCAATTCAGCAACGGCAGACCTGGCTGAGAACTGGCACTGGCGAAATCCACTCCCGCAGGGCAACCGCCTCAACAGCGTGACCTATGGCAACGGTATCTTCGCGGCGGTCGGCGACCGCGGCGCCATTGTCATTTCTGAAAACGGCACGAACTGGACGCGGCTGCCCATGGTGGTCACGAATTTCATGTCCGGCGTCGCTTTCGGAAATGGATTGTTCCTCGCGGTGGGCGAGCGCGGTGGCTCGTTGACTTCCACCGACGGCACCAACTGGACGTTTGCGCTCACGCCCTCAACCAACACGCTCAACGGCGTCTATTATCTCAACGGCCAGTTTCTCGCCGTGGGAAACCTGGGCACGGTCATGACCACGCCGGACGGCAACAACTGGACCGTCCGCACCTCGGGCGTCACGAGTACGCTTTTCGCCGCGACGTACGGGCTTGGGACTTACGTCTGTGTGGGCAGCAGCGGGCGGATCATTTATTCCACCACCGATGCGGCCACCTGGTTCACGTCCTCATCCCCAACTGCCAATGGCTTAAACGGCGTCGCCTTCGGTAACAATTCGTTTCAAGCCATTGGCGACGCCGCCACGCGGGTGTTCTCCTACAACGGCATCAATTGGAGCAGCACCCCGCTTCCCGAAACGGATTACCTCGACGAAATTATTTGCGTGGGCGATTTGTTCACGTCCGTCGGCGGGTATTTCGACGGCTTCAGCATCACGCGCGGCGCGACGGTGAGCGGGTTTAGCGGCGGGTTTTGGATCGGTTCGTTTCCAGCAAGCTACGTGGAGTTGTTCGGTCTCACCTACGCAAATGGCCTCTACGTCGCCACCGGCAACGGCGGCACCATTGTCACTTCCACCAACAATCTGGATTGGGCCCACCAGACCGGCAGTTACCTCGGCACGCTGCGCGACATGATTTACACGAACGGGCTCTATCTGGCGGTTGGCGATAGCAGCACCATTTTGAAATCCACCAATGGCGTGGATTGGGCGCAACAAGTTTACTATTCCAGTCATCTCATGGGCGTGACGTACGGCAACGGCTTGTACGTGATCGTGGTCAACAACGGCACTTACCTGTTTTCGGCGGATGCGGTTTCGTGGAGCAACTACGGCTTCGCGGGCACTTTCACTCCCAACAGTGTGTGTTTCGGCAACGGCCTCTTTGTCGCCGTCAGCGGGGCCGGTGCGACCCGGGTGTCGGCCAATCTCCCGGGGTGGGCAACGATTGCCACCGGCTTCCCCAACGACCTGACCCGCGTCGCATTTCTCAACGGACAATTCATGGCCGTGGGCACCAGCGGCGCCATCTTGATTTCCGGCAACGGCACCAACTGGTTCAAACCCACCGCCATCACCACGCGCACGTTGAATGGCGCGACCTATGGCAATGGCTCGTACGTCGCCGTCGGCCAGCTCGGCACCATCCTCACCTCCACCAACGGCACCAATTGGTCCGCCGCCGTCTCCGGCACCACCTCCACGCTCCAACGCGTCGCCTTCGGCAACGGCCTCTTCATGGCGGTGGGATCGGCTGGGCGCATCCTGACCTCACCCGACGGCGTCAACTGGACCGTCCGCAATTCCATCACCGCCAACACGCTGAACGCCGTGATTTGCGCCGAAGACACGTTCCTCGCCGCCGGCGCCTCCGTGAGCATCGTTCAATCCGACCGCGCCAGCCGACTCAAGTTCGACTGGCTTTCCGGACCGGTGGTGAATCTGTTCGGTGAGATCGGGCGAACCTACCAGATCCAATCGCGCGACAACTTCCTCTCCGGCACCCTCTGGTCATCGCGAACCAACCTCACCTTGACCAACAATCCGCAGCCGTGGAGCGATCCTTCGGCGGCGGGCATCGGAAGCCGGTTTTATCGGACGCTGGAAAACCCTTGAGCGTCGGAATCGTTGGCGTTTTTGGTGGCGCGCGACTTTCAGGTCGCTTCAGCACGGGGCGGCGTGAGGCGTGGAGAATTCTGAACGCGTGTTTCAATGCGAATGGTGAAGCGGCGTGAACGCCGCGCGCCTATCCCGAAGGGATTACGTCATTCAGCCCAGCGTTGCCACGCCGAAGGAGGGGCTACGCTGGGTAACGGAATCAAAAATGAAATCTACCCCAACGGGGTTGAAGCCATGCGCGCGAATCGGCGATGCAACTGAGCCTGCCCCGATGCCGTTTATCGGGGTTGGCGCTCTGAATTGTTGTGCGGACGTGCTGCCGGTCGCAGGCCCGCGCTCCGGAGCGCGCCTCTGGGGGGCGCAGCGGGCGGAACGAAGGGCGCGGGACGGGCGAATCACGCCTACCGATGCACAGCGACGGATCTACCAATGGATTGAATTGCATGAAATTCTGCCGAAATCCACCTAAGTCCGCAGAATCAGCAGAAAATTTGGCTTGAACTGTGTGCCTCTCAGGCACACATTACGCCCGTGCCGGTTGAAACAAAAGAACGTCGTGAGGAAAGGCTGGTCGCCCGCGTGAGCGGGGCGGACAAGCAACTGTTCCAGCGCGCCGCTACGTTGGAGGGGCGGTCAGTGGCCACGTTTGTCATTACCCATGCTCGCGAAGTCGCCCGGCGTATCGTTGCTGATTACGAAACCATTGAATTGGATGCCGTTCAGTCGCGCCGCTTTGTGAAGGCTCTCCTGAATCCCACGTCCGCTGCGCCGAACCGGTTGAAGAGAGGTGTCGCTTCTTACCGGCAGCGTGTCGCTGCCTGAGCTACGGCTCGTCTTTCTTTTCCAATCCCAGCCATTCGGGGATCGCCTTCATCGGCAGAAACATTTTCTGTCCGTCCAATGGCTGAAAACCGAACGTGCCGTAAAACTTCGCGGCATGAGCATCTTTCGGATCCACCACCACCGCCACCGACCCGATGACCGAGCTGTTTTCGTAAGCACGCTTGAGTGCGTCCACCATCAGTAGATCGCCGATACCTTGTCCTTTGAATTCAAGCGCCCGAGCCAGCCGCCCGAGCAACGTGGCGGGCAGATGTGGATAGCGCGGCAGTTTCTTGGTGAACTCCGGCGGTAGCTTCTCCAGCTCAATGGTGGTGGCCGACAAAGTGTAGAAGCCGGCGATTTGCCCCGGATCAGCAAGCGGCACAATCACGAAACAAGCCGACGTTCGCGACTTGGCTTCTTTCCGAGCCCGCGTCCGAAGAAACTCGGTCAACTCCGGCGATTCGCACGAGAACTCATCGCGGCGATGAACGGCAGAGTTGAGAATCTCAACGCGAAATTGTGGTTGAAGGGCCATTTAGTCGTTGTTCCGCAGTTGAGTGTTCAACCGCGCAAAATCATTCAGATGCAGTTGGGGCATTTGGTTCTTCAACGATCAATTGAAAGCCAAGCCAAGCCCGAATTCGCTCCAATTCGTCTTTCGTAACCGTAAGCGGGGCTTTGATGGTGATTTTTCGCTTCCGCTTACCATCCAAATACAAAGTTTGCGTTTGAAGTTCTCCGTCGGTTTCGTCTTCGTCAACCTTTGGCTGCTGAACGACGGGAGGGGGCGGGTTAACTGCCGGTGTCAATGCACCGCCCGAAGGCATGGCGACTGTTCCGTCCGGTGAAATGAAACCTGCAAATCTAAGAGAACTCACAAAAGCACGGGCACACACGCCAGCGCATGAATCACTTAAACCGAAAGTTCTCGAAAAGCTGTGACTAACAAGCTCGGTGTTGAGCTTCTTTCCGACGTGACGTTGAACTAAATCAGCGTAGGCCGGAATGGCCATAATGGCCTGAGTAAGCGCCGCCTGCTTTGCGTCTTCTCGGTTGGGTTCAAGTAATCCAGCGCAAACGTTGTAAGCTCGGCCTGAGGAGAACCAAGCAGCTTAAACAACCGGGCGGCTGCAAGCCGCCGATAGAACGGAGTCGAAGAAGGATGTGCGTATCCGCACCCTTTTGCCACTTGTGGCAACGGTGCAGTTTCCAAAGCTTTATCGTGAATGGTTACGACCAGCTTAATCGCTTCCTCCATATCAAACATCGGAAGCGCATTGGTAGAATCCTTTTTCCCCGTAGATTGTTCAGAATCATCGGGCTTGGGCTTTCGCCCGTTGGCTGTCGGGCTCTTTGTTTCAGTCTTATTCGAAGGATATGGGATCGCAGTCCAGAGCGCAACAAGAAAAACGACATTCACGCGAGATACTTTTTTTATCTATGTTTTCCTAATAAATAATCACTGTTTCAATGCGTTAATCGCTTTTTAATGTCGCGTATTGAATTTCAATTAGCTTTTTCTCCAATGGGGAAGACCGAGGTGCTTCTAAAGATCGTCTTGCCAGTAAGGTTTCCCCTTTCACCCCGACCAACCCCCGTCATGAACGAACATTTCGACGTCATCATCATCGGCACGGGCGCGGGCGGCGGGACGTTGCTGTATCGGCTCGCCGCCAGTCCCGCGTGGACGGGACGCATCCTCGTGCTGGAGCGCGGGCCGTTCCTGCCGCGCGAGAAGGACAACTGGAATTATCACGGCTCGTTCAAGTACTATTCGTCCGAGGTGATGTTCAACAAGGACGGCGGCGAAATCCGGCCCGGCTTTTCCTATTACGTCGGCGGCAACACGAAGGTCTATGGCGCGGCGCTGTTCCGGTTGCGCGAAAAGGATTTTGAAAAATTCCGGCATCGCGACGGCATTTCGCCCGAGTGGCCGATCAAGTATCGCGATTGGGAAAATTATTACACGCAGGCCGAGGAGCTTTACGAAGTCCACGGCAAGGCCGGCGAAGACCCGACCGAACCGCGGCGCGCGAAGGATTATCCGTTCCCGCCCGTCAGCCACGCGAGTTGCGACCAACCTGCGAATGCTGACTCAAAACGCTCTCGCAGAAATTTTGGTGCGCCGGTTTGTCAGGGTGAACCGGATTGCCGCCGTCATCCCACCGCAAGCGCCCCGTCTCCACGCTTCCAAACGGCGGTGGTCCGGTTCGACCCTGAAAATTTCTTCTGCGACGGAGCGGGGCTGCCCGAGTTGATTGCCGTTTGATTGCGCCGGGCAAACCTGTTATGGAAAAGCCACGAAGCCCGTGCAATGAAACCTGGCCGGCCAACCAACGAAACATCCGCCGCGAGCAACGATCTCCAGTCGCGCCTGATTGAAGGCAGCCCGGACTGCCTCAAGGTGCTCGACCTCGACGGGCGATTGCTTTCCATGAACGCGGTCGGCATGGCGGTGCTGGAGATTTGCGACCTTGCGCCTTTTGTCGGTTCTCCGTGGATTGATTTCTGGAAGGGAGCGGATCGCGAGGCCGCGCGCGCCGCGGTCGAAACCGCGCGGCAAGGTGGCGTCGGCCGGTTCGTCGGCTTTTTCCCGACCACACAGACTCGCAAACCGATGTGGTTTGACGTCCTGATCAGTCCGATTCTGGACGCGAACGGCAAAGCTGAAAAACTTCTGGCCGCGTCGCGCGACGTGACGGAGTGGAAACGATCCGATCAACTCTTGCGCGCCATCATTGACGGAACGGCCACCGTCACCGGCAAGGAATTCTTCCGCTCGCTCGTGCAACACCTCGCCGAAGGATTGGGCGTGCGCTGGGTATTCGTGGCCGAATGTCTGCCGAATTCGCATGCCCGCACGCTGGCGTTTTGGAACACCGGTGTTTTGGGAAAGGATTTTGAGTACAACCTCACCGGCACGCCGTGCGCAAAAGTCACCGAGGGTCGCACCTGTCACGTGGCAGATCGCCTGCCCGAGGTTTTCCCCGAAGACAAAGGCATGATCAAGATGGGCGCGGCGAGCTATCTCGGCTTGCCGTTGCGCGGCGCGGGCGGGCATATCCTCGGCCACCTCGTCACGTTCGACGACAAACCAATGCCTGCCGACCCGCTCGCGTTGTCGGTGCTGGACATTTTCGCGAGCCGGGTGGCGATGGAGTTGGAACGCACGCGGGCGTACGATCATCTGCATCGCCAGCACCAGGAAAGCGAGGAGCGTTTCCGCGATTTGTTCGATGAGGCGCCGATTGCCTACGTGAACGAGGGGCTGGATTCCAAATTCATCTGCGCGAACAAAACCGCTTTGCGCACCCTCGGCATCAAACCGGAGGACGTGCCACACACTTACGGAAAGAATCTCATTCCCGACACGCCGGACGCGCAGCGGCGGTTGAAGGAGGCGTTTGAGTCCATCGGCAAGGGCAAGGACACGAGCGGCGTGGTGCTCGAACTGCGCCGGGCGGACAATGGCAGACCGCTGTGGATTCAGTGGTGGTCGCGGCCCGACCCGAGCGGTAGTTACACGCGCACGATGTTCCTAGACATCACCGAGCGCGTGCTGATGGAGCAGGAAAAAGCGCGGCTGGAAGCGCAGAACACTTATCTCCAGGAGGAAATCCGCAGCGAACACAACTTCGGCGAAATCGTCGGCAACGATCCGAAGCTGCGCGAGACGTTGCGGATGCTCGAACAAGTGGCCGCTGCCGATTCCACGGTGCTCGTGCTCGGCGAAACCGGCACGGGCAAGGAACTCATCGCGCGCGCGATTCACGACCGCAGCCCGCGGCGCGAGCGTGCGCTGGTGAAAGTGAATTGCGGCGCGATCAGCGCGGGACTCGTGGAGAGCGAATTGTTTGGCCACGTGCGCGGCGCATTCACGGGCGCGATCACCAATCGCGACGGACGATTCAAAGTCGCGGATGGCGGGACGATTTTTCTCGATGAAGTCGGCGAGCTGCCAATGGACACGCAGGTGAAGCTGCTGCGCGTGTTGCAGGAGCAGGAGTTCGAGCCGATCGGCAGCAGCCGGACCATCAAGGTGGACGTGCGCGTAGTGGCCGCGACGAATCGCGATCTGCTGGAACTGGTGCGCGAGGGAAAATTCCGCGCGGATTTATTTTACCGGCTCAACGTCGTGCCGCTGCGGGTGCCGGCATTGCGCGAACGGGTGAGCGACATTCCGCTGCTGGCAATGTTCTTCGTCCAAAAGCTCGCCAAGAAAATGGGCAAGCCCATCACGCAGATCGGCGACGAAGCGATGGAGCGGCTCAAGCGCTATCCGTGGCCGGGCAACATCCGCGAGTTGCAGAACGTGATCGAGCGCGCGGTGATTTTGTCGCCGGGCAAAACGCTGGTGCTGGCGGAGGAATTGCGCGCTCCCGCTCACCCGGGAACGCCACCGTCCGCGCCGGCGAGTTCCCGCGACACTCAGAACAACGCGCCGGCACGAATGCCGGCGCTCCCGGCCGACGGCGGCTCACTTGAAGACGTGGAGCGGCAACACATCGAGTCCGTCCTGACGAAAGCGAACTGGATGATTGAAGGCGAACGTGGCGCGGCAAATATTTTGAGAATGAATCCCAGCACGCTCCGCAGCCGGATGCAGAAACTGGGGATCAAGCGCCCCACGAGGTGAGTCTCCGGTTGAAAAACAGATTTCTTTTGATGGCAAAGACAAGTTTCAGCATCACTGTTGATATCAGCGCGCAGCCGCAGATCGTGTGGGCAGTGATGGCCGACGTCGAGCGTTGGCCGGAGTGGACGCCGAGTGTGGGTGCGATTAAAGGCGGGTGCGGGTGAGCGGGTGCTGGCGGTATTTTTGGACTGCGGTGGCAAGTCGGACGCGACACCGCTTGCGAGCGAACGGGGCGGGTGGCTCATTGCCCTCGCCGTCGTCGGTGCCAAAGCGGTGTCGCGTCCG
>SIBJ01000097.1 GCA_009695195.1 Pedosphaera sp. | reverse complement strand
GTGAGGGCATTATGGACTGCGGTGGCAAGTCGGACGCGACACCGCTGTGGCAGCGACGACGGCGCTAGCAATGAGCCACCCGCCCCGTGCGCTCGAAAGCGGTGTCGCGTCCGACTTGCCACCGCAGTCCAAAAATACCGCCAGCACCCGCTCACCCTCACCCGCCTTTAATCGCACCCCCTGCGGCTCGGTCTGGTAAATGCGCGTGGACTTTGCCGTGAAATTCCAGTAAACGATAGTCCATGCGTTGTTTTGCATCCGGTCCGGTCTGCTTGTTGTCGCTTCTGCTCGCGTCCGGATCGCTGCCCTCCGCCCGCGCGAACGTTTACGCCACGAATCTCCGACTCAACGGCGCGACGACCAACCTCGCTTATCTCACGACCACGAACGTCTCGATCAGCTACCTGCTCAACGAACCCGCTTCCGCCGGCGTCACCATCTCGATCAAGTCCAACACAGCCGTCGTCCGCACCATCAACCTCACCGGCGGCGCCGCCGGCACATTGCGCGGCACCAACACCGCCACGTGGAACGGCAAGGACAACAACTCCAACAACGTCACAGCGGGAACTTTTTCCGTCTCCGTCACCGCGGCGACGGGCGGCTTCGGCGATTGGACACAGATCAGCGATGACGCGACGGAGGGAAATTACGCCGCCTACACGCCGACCGGCATCGCTGTCAATCGCAACACCAACAGCCCCTACTACGGTCGCGTTTACATCGCGAACGCCGATACGAATTCGTTTGTCTCCGGTGTCTCCGCCGGCGTCGTCAAATGCAACGCCGACGGCAGCCCGCCCGCCGAGGGATTGTTCAACGCCGGCGGCTGGCCGTGGGCCGGCAACGGGAACAGTCCGTGGAAGGTCGAGGTCGCGGCGGATGATTTCGTTTACGTCAGCGACTGGTCGAGCAACGGCGTGGTGCTGCGCTTCGATCAAACCATTTCGTCCGTTTCGCGCGTCGTCGCCTTGCGGAACGACAACTGGCCCAACGGCGGCCTCGCGAAGTTGAGCGGCCCGGCCATCATCGGCTCGGGCACGAACACACAAATCTGGATGGCGGACACCAACGTCGCGCCGGGTGGCGTGGGCATCCGCCGCTACAACGTAACCGCAACCGGCGCCGTCGCGACCAACGATCTCGGCACGACGATCATTACCACCGGCGGGAGTTCGCAACTAACCCATTCGCCGTTCGACGTGGCGGTGGACCGTAGCAACCGCGTCTATGTGATCCAAAACGAAACCACGTCCGGCAACACGAACTACCGCACGTTCCGTTTCCCGCCGTTCACCAACTCGCCGCCGACCAACGCCGACTGGCACGTCGGCGCGAGCGACGACAATTTCCGCGGCGCCGCCGGCATCGCCGTGGACGCGAGCGCGACTTACGTGGCGGTGGCGTTGCAAGGTGTCGGCTCGGGTTTCGGGCGCACGGGCGGCGGCGTGAAAGTTCTCAGCGCGGCGAACGGCGCGACGGTGGCAACCCTCACGCCCGACGTGTATCACGATCACAACGACGCCTCGTGGGACAACGTCGGCAACCTTTACGTCTGCGACAATTTCGACCAGGTCTGGCGCGCGTATTCGCCGCCCGGCGCGAACACGAACACCACGTTCGCGCTCGCCACGGTCCAAATTATCGGGCTGACGGCCCCGACGTTGACCGCGCCCGGGTACGCGTGCGGCCAATTTCAATTCACCCTCAACGGCCAGAGCAACGTGACCTACATCCTCTTGTCGTCCACCAACCTCGCGAACTGGAATCCGGTCACAACAAATTCCTCCGCCGCCGCCACCCGGCTCATCACCGTGTCCGCGCCGGCGCCGTACAATTTTTATCGCGCGCTGATTTCGCAATAGCGCCGCGGAAAAACCAGATGAGCCGCGCGTTCGATGTCATCGTCCTCGGTCTCGGCGGAATGGGCAGCGCGGCGGCGGCGCATCTCGCCGCGCGCGGCCAACGCGTGCTCGGCCTCGAACAATTCACCGCACCGCACGATCAAGGTTCGAGCCACGGCCGCAGCCGCGTCATCCGACAGGCGTATTTTGAAGACCCGGCTTATGTCCCGCTGTTGCTGCGCGCGTACGAACTCTGGCGCGAACTCGAACGCGATTCCGGCCGCGAACTCCTGACCATCACCGGCGGCCTGATGCTCGGCGCGCCGGACAGCGCGGTGGTGAGCGGCAGCCATCGCAGCGCGAAACAACACGGCCTCGCGCACGAACTGCTCGACGCCTGCGAGATCAAACGCCGTTTCCCGCAGTTCCATCCCGACGCCGACACCGTGGCGTTGTACGAAAAAAATGCCGGCGTCGTGCGGCCCGAGGAATCCGTCCGCGCTCATCTCGACCTCGCGACGCGACGCGGCGCGACGTTGCGGATGGAAGAGCGCGTCGAGTCGTGGAGTGCATCAGCGGATTCGGCCCGCGTGAAAACGGCGCGCGGCGAATACGAAGCGGGCCAGCTCGTCATCAGCGCCGGCCCGTGGGCGGGAGAAATTCTCCGCGAGTTGAACCTCCCGTTTCAAGTCGAGCGACAGGTGCAGCTTTGGTTCGAACCGAACGGCGGCGTGGAAAACTTCCTGCCCGGAAAATTTCCCGTCTGGATTTGGGAGACGACCGACGGCGCGCATCCTTACGGACTTCCGGCGCTCGATGGACCGGGCGGCGGCGTGAAGTTCGCCATCCATCACGGCGGAAAGGACCGGTTTTGCACCGCGGCAACGGTCGAGCGAAATGTCTCCGACGAAGAGATCGCGCTGGCGCGCGCGCAAATCGCGTCGCGGCTGCCGGCGCTTGATGGCCCCTGTCTCCGCGCGGTCACCTGCCTTTACACGACGCTGCCGGACGAACATTTTCTCATTGATCGCCACCCTTCACATCCGCCGGTGCTCATCGTCTCACCGTGCTCGGGACATGGGTTCAAGTTCTGTCCCGTCGTCGGAGAAATCGTGGCGGACTTCGTGGAGCACGGGAAAACGCGGCGTCCTGTCAGCTTGTTTCGGCTAGATCGCTTGAAGGTATAAGAACCTCACACCCGGAGTGCCACTCGCAAAGTGCCGTTAGAGTTCTTCCTGTTCTTTTTTCGTCTCCAGTTGCGGTTTGCCATGAATCATCCAACGCTGGAGCAAACCCGTCAGGTCGGCGGCTTTGCGGTCATCGCTGGTACGGCTGCGGGCAAGGTGATTTGCTTTCTCGGCAATGGCGGTCAGCCGCGCGCCAAGTTGTTGGTTCAACTCGCGTGCGGCTCTCTCCGCTTCCGGCAGGCGGAGGCTGCCATGCAAGCCGAGTCGCGCCAATGTGAAAATGATTTCCGCGTGGCTGCGTGACGGCAGCGGCAAGGGCTTCACGATCGCTTTGCCGCCGGTAGGTTGGCGAAAAAAAACCGTGGTGGCATCCAACATGTCGTTGGCGTCCGGCAGGCTGGCTTGGCCTTCCGGGATTACGTGTGGTCTGCCACCGCTGGTTTGCGCGGCAAGCCAATCGGTGAGTGGCTGCTTTTCGTCATCTGTCAAAGCGTCCCACAAATCGGCGGAAAGTTCATCGGTGCGAAACTCCCGGCTGCCGGATTTGGCGCGCTGTTCCTGCTTTTGAATTTCGACGATGCGAATTTGCCGAAAGTGCGCGGCGGTTTCCCGGTAGAGTTCATCGCAAAGCGCCTCACGCTCCTTTACGTCCGTAACACCCAAAAGTTCAAACACGGCGAGGTCGAGAGCGCGACGGTCAGCCATTTGCAATTCCGTTGGCAACGCAACAGGCTTCTCCGCCAGCTTCTTCGCGCGCTTTGGATCGTGGCACCCCATGAAATCTTCCTCGACCATCGGGCGCGTGTCGCGCTGGCAGAGCTTGGCGAAAGCGCTCTGCAATTTTTTGGCAATGGCTTTGGTGATTTGGCGCGGGTCGGGAACTTCCAACAAGTTCACGTCCACGACTTCCGTCTTGAGATTTCCTTCCGTCCCAGCAAACCGTCCAAAATAAAACTTGGTGAGGCCAACCAACGTCGAATTGAGGACCGCCGCGAGGATTTCAGCCGAAGACTCGCTTTCATCAATGACCGAAAGATCATAAAGGTTGCAGTTCACAATGAGCCGGTTTCGATTAAAAACGACAACGTGCCGATATTGTTGCGATTTCGACCATACGAGGTGTCCCCGCCGGATGCGGGTGAGGTCATACCAAGGGTCACGAGCTAAACAGGTGGAGCGTTGCGGGACGGGCACGGACTTGCTCTTCTTGGAAGCGAAGGTCGTCTTCTCGCCGTAGCGAAGATATTTTTGGACGTATGTTCCCTTCAAGTCATGCATTGGTTCAGACACGAGCAAGATTACCCGGTCAAGCTCCGCTGCTGAAATCGTGGGGCGGCTTACCTCCATCAAGCTATGGACTTCAGGCGCGAGATACTTGGCTTCCACTGGATGCACCGTGCTGTCGCCTGCTTCGACTAGCATCACTGCACCGGATTCGACTTCTGCCCGCTTACAGTGAGTCATTAGTGGAGCGTTGTTCCATTCCAGCTTGGAATATCTTTCCAAGAAATCCGCGCTCACGTCACGCGGCATAAAAAAGTCGTCGCAACCGCTGGTAATGCCCCGGCGAATCGCAACGACTTCGCCCAACGGTACGAAGTGACCGGCGTAACGCTCCATGATGCGGAAGTAGAGATCGGGCGCGCGGAGATACTTGCCCCACTTTCCACCGCCGTAACGTGGGCCGTAAGCGGTGGCGCTGTCGTGCAACATGCCGTTGCCGTTCTCGTCATAGACACCATTTTCGGTTTCGTCGTCATCCTCGTCTCCGCCGGCTTGCGGCTTGATGATTTCGGCCAAGTCCCGTTGTCGCTGCATTTCAAACAGGCGGCCCGCGCGGAATCCGTCTTGCCGCAGGTCGTCCTGCTTCTTGACGACCACGCGCCAGCCGTCACGGGTCACGTTCTTCTTGCTGGCCGCGATTTCGTCGCGAAATTCTTCGGCAGAAGTCTGGCGGGCGTTTTCGTCCGGACGCCGACCTAGGATGGTTTTGAGTGGTGCATCGAGGCGGACGAACTTCACCAGTTGCGTAGCGCGGGCTTGCGGGTCCGCGCACCGCTGAAGAATGACGGCGCACGTTTTGACGCGGGCGTCTTCAAACCACGGCTCGGCGTTGCTCTCTAAAATCGCGTGGATTCGGAAGTTGTTCAGAACCCACTCCTGCAAAGCGAAGCCATATTCCACGTCAAGCCAGCTGGAGGAAACCAGGAAGCCGAACCAGCCACCTTCCTTCAAAAAGCGCGTGGCGGCCGGCCAAAAGTAGCAATGCAAATCACTTCGCCCGCTGAGTTTCAATCCGGGCCAGAAGTCGGCGCAAAGCTCCTGCAAATCCTCCTTTGCCCGCATTGGTTTGAGTCCTTTTTCTCCGCGCTTCGGAATGAGTTCCTGACGAACGTAAGGCGGATTGCCGACGATGGCATCCAATGGCGGCAGAATGATCGGCCCCGGTTTGCGCTCCCCTTGCAGCCCTTCCGGCAACAGACAGAACGGTTTCTTGTTCGCCACGTCGCGCGCGACCTCAAAGAAGTTGCCACGCTTGACGCGAGGGTAGTTTTCCTCGTCACGAATGTCGCGAGCCGCAAGGTTCAGCGTGCAGAGATGCGCCGCAAACAGTGATATATCCACGGCGTAGATTTGCCGCAGCCAATCTTGATGCGAAGCACTGGCGTGCCGCAGCCGTTCATTCTGTTTTAGCCACGCTTTGCGATGGTAGCCGCGCACCACGAAACTGCCTGAGCCACCCGCCGGGTCGAGCATGTTGGCCTCAGCGTTGCGAACGCAAAAAGCGTTTACCACGTCCACCAAGTCTTCGCTGGTGTAAACCTGACCGAACCGACGCCGCTCCGCCGGGTCAATGAGGCGGCGGAAAATTCCGCCCAAAATGTCGGTGGGGATGAGCTTGAAATTGAACGGCTCCAAGTTGTGAATGACTGAGCGCCATGCTTCCAACGAATCACCGTCAGCGAAAATAAGCGGCCCGGCCCAGTCCTTCTCGTATGGATAGAAAACCGTATCGTAATCACCGGTTGCCACCACGGCCCGCTGGAACGTTTTCTGAAAATGCGCGTAAAGGTGGTCAGCTGACTTGATGCTTTGGGGAACGCTCAAAGGGTGCAGCTCCGCAAACTTGGTGCGTACGGACTCGTAGAAAATGAGACGGTTGGCGAAGACGTAGCAGAGCGTCCGGGCAGTGCGATCCAAAACCTCCCGCCATTGGACAGGATCGTTGCGCGTGAACAGCCAGCCTTGGTCCTTGGCAATCCATTCCTGAAGATGATGGTCGAATGCTTTGTCCGAACTGGCTTTCGCCCAAAGAAAATCTCGCGTGAGCTTGACCGGCCAGGAGATATGACTTTCGAAGGCGCGGATAAACCATTCGTCAAGGCGTGTTCCCCATTCGGGTTGTTGGCCGGAGAAGATGGCAGCCAACTCGCCGAAGAACTCGGCAAGGAATTGCTTGATGCGTGTTTCGACTTCTGCGCGGTCAACGTCCTCCGGTTTGTCGAGGTCAAGGCCAAGCGGGAACGGTTTGACCACGCGTTCCATAATCGGCTTGAACCATTTCTTGCGGTCAAAAAGGACAAGCTCGTTGACGTTCCACGTAAAAAAGAACTCGGCAGCGGCCATGTCTGCTTTGTTCGCTGCGTCATCAACCAGGTCGGGATTGTGGGCGCTCCGCCCTTCCCGCGTGCCGGGCATCTTCACTTCGCCGGCGAGAATCAACTTCTTCGCGTTGCCATATACTCGCAGATCGGAGCGTTTGCGTTTGATGGCTTTGGACTCCTCAATTTCTGCACGACGGAAAGGCCATTCAGGGTGCTCTGCAAAGAGCGCGTTTGCCCAGCCAGCGACGCGGCTGCAAAACGTGACTTCATAGGTGCGAATGTCCGAATCGGGCACGCGAAGACGCTAACAGGATAAGTGAACCAGTGGCAAGCTGGACGGAGCGCGTTACTTCAACCACGGCGCGACGCTCTCGGCGGCCCAGATTTCTTTCACGGGCAGGCGTTTTCTCACGAGCGCCGAGCGGCGGCCGTTAACCAGAACTTCAGCCGCAGGCGAGCGCGTGTTGTAAACCGACGCCATCACGAAGCCGTACGCGCCCGCGCTCAACAGCGCGAGGTGATCGCCTTCGCCCACCTTCGGCAGCGGACGGTCCTTGCAGAAATAATCCCCCGACTCGCAGATCGGGCCGACGACATCGGACGAAATCACCGCGCCGCCTTTTTTGGTCAGCGGAACGATTTCGTGATACGCGTCGTAAAACGCCGGGCGGATGAGATCGTTCATCGCGGCGTCCACGATCACAAAATTCTTTTTGCCCGTGCGCTTCACGTATTCGACGCGCGTGACGAGGATGCCGGAGTTGCCGGAGATGAACCGGCCCGGCTCCATGAGAATTTTCATCCCGAGCGGCTTGAGCAACGGCACGAGCCGCGCGGCGTACGAGTGCGGGGTCAGAATTTTTTTGGCGGCGCTCGTCTGCCACCACGCGGGGTCGCCGCTAGCGAGCGCGGGCTGGTAAATGATCCCGAGTCCGCCGCCGATGCTGAAAAATTCCAGTCCGTGTTTCGCCTTCAGTTTTTGCACCAGCGGCAAGACCTTCGTCACCGCCTGCTCGAAGGGCGAAACCGTGGTGAGCTGCGAGCCGATGTGCATTTGCAGCCCGCGCAGCCGGAGATTTTTCAGCTTCGCCGCGCGCGCGTAGATCGCCTCGATGCCTTCGATGGCGATGCCGAATTTATTTTCGTAAGTGCCGGTCGTGATCTTGGCGTGCGTGTGCGCGTCCACGTTCGGATTCACGCGCACGGCCACGGGCGCGATCTTTTTCAGGCGCGCCGCCACGCGGTTGATGCGGTGCAATTCCGGTTCACTTTCGGCGTTGAAGCAATACACGCCGCGCCGCAACGCGAACTCGATCTCGGCGTCCGTCTTGCCCACGCCGGCGAAGACACATTTGCGCGCGTCGCCACCCGCGGCGATGACGCGTTGCAATTCGCCGCCGCTTACGATGTCGAAACCGCCGCCGAGATTCGCCAGCGTGCGGAGCACGGACTGGTTCGAGTTCGACTTCATCGCGAAACAGATCAGGTGTTCGACCGGCGACATCGCGCGATCCAGTTCCTGAAAATGCCGCGTCAACGTCCGCTGCGAATAGACATAGAGCGGCGTGCCGAATTTTTTGGCGAGCGATTCAACGGCGACATCTTCGCAATAAAGTTTTTTTCCGACGTAACGAAAATCGTGCATGACGTTATTAAATACCAACCACCAAACACCAAACATCAAAAAAATGAAAAACACCAAACTTCAACCCCGGTCGCGGCGAAGCGTGGTGCCCGAAAAAACGATGTTCCGTTGGAGTTTGGAGCTTGGAGCTTGGAGTTTGCTCCGCTTACGGTTCGGCCATGATCTTGGCGCGCTCGGTGTGATAAATCTCCGGCGTGATCTCGTTGCCCTTGTATTTTTTGAGCAAGTCCATGAGCCGCGATTCTTTCGAGGCGGGAACGGTGGAAGCGGGCGCTTCGGGCGGAACGAAAGTGGTCTTCGGTGCGGGCTTCACTTCGGGCTTGGCCGCCGTTTTCTTTTTTGCCTCGGCTTCGGCTCGTTTGGCTTCGGCGGCTTCGATCTGCTGGCGGGCCTTGGCTTCGGCCGCCAGACGTTTATTCTCGGCGGCGGCAGCGGCTTCATCCGCGCGTTTTTCAGCGGCGGATTTCGCCGACGGCGCTTTGATGACGGTAGTGGCCGGGGCCTCGGCAGCGGGCGCAACGACCGGCGGTGGCGCCGGAGCTTTGACGGGCGACTTGGCAGGCGAAACGGCCTCCGGTGCGGGCGGTGCAACCGGCTCGCGTTGGTTTTCCTCGGCGATTTTTTTCCGGATCGCTTCGCGCAATTGCTCGACTTGTTCCGGCGAAGGCTTGCCGGTTGGCGCGGGAACCGCGGCGACAACAGGCGCGGGAGCGGGTGCCGGCGGGGGAGTCACGACGGGCGGTGGCGGAGCGACGACAACCGGAGCCGGCGGCGGCGTGGGCGCAGCGGATTTCCTGGCGGCGGCAGTGCGCGCGGCGTCTTCGGCGGCAGCACGTTTCGCCTGGGCAGCACGCGCCTCAGCTTCGGCGGCGGCGCGTTTGGCGGCGGAAGCCTGGGCATCGCGAATGGCTTTCGCTTCGGCGGCCTGGGCTTCCGCGGTGGCCTTGGCTTCGGCGGCGGCGCGTTTGGCTTCCGCTGCTGCGGCTTCCTTGCGGGATTTTTCCTCCGCGGCCTGGCGTTTTTTTGCGGCGGCGGCGGCTTCCTGTTCGGCGCGTTTTTCCACGGATGATTTTTGCGGCGGCGTGGGAGCGACGGTTGGCGCCGGAGCGGGCTGCGGAGTTGGGCGCGGTGTGACCACGGGCGGAGGCGTTGGCTTCGGCGCTGGGGGAGGCGTGACGACGGGCGGCGCGACGACCGGCGCCGGTGCGGCGGTTGGGGCAGCCGGCGGTTCCTGCTGGTTCAACTCGGAGATTATTCCGCGGGTGGCTTCGCGCAATTGCTGGAGCTGCGCGCGCGTCAATTTCTTCCGGCCAAGTGTCACATCGGAAGTGACGGGCGGCGCGACGAAGACGGGCGGCGGAGTGGTCACCAAGGGTGCCGGCGGCGCGGTTACGACGGGCGGCGGCGGAGCGACGACAACCGGAGCCGGTGGCGGTGTGACCACCGGCGGGGGAGCTACAACGACCGGGGCCGGTGCCGGAGCGGGTTTTGGTGCGGGGGCCGGTCGCGGCTTGGCGACTTTGGGTGCGGGCGCTGGTTTGGGCGCGGCTTCTTGCGCGTTCAAGTCGTTAATTTTTTCGCGGACGGCGCTGCGGGCGCGCTCAAGTTGATCGTCCGGGACTGGCGCGGCGGGAGCAACGACCGGCGTGGCGGGCGCGGGGGTGGTAGCCGGCGCGCTTTCGCCGGACACGGCCTGGCGCAGGGCGGCGCGGGCTTTAGCTTGGGCGTCGGAGTCTGGCTCGTAACCGCGGGCGGTCAGGGCGCACAATGCGAGGGCGCATAAAGCGAGGGAGGTTTTTGAAATCTGCATGGGTCGTATCTACGGGAATTTGCCGCCCGACGCAACACGTTTCCCGACGATGGCGCGGCGACAGATTGGCGGTCTGGTCACTTTGAAACTTTGTTTCCGTTCCGGGCCGCAAGGTTGGCGGGGAGCGGGGCGAGGTCGCGCCAGGCGGCGGGAAACGGATAGCGGAGCACGGAACGCCAAAGGATGCCGCGGACATTGGCGCGGGGGAGCTTCACTTTTTGCGACGCGTCGAGCGGGTTCGCCGTGCGCAGGCGCGCGAGGGTCTGGACGCCGATCAGAATCGGCCACGCGCAGGCGAGCCGCACGCGGATGCAGCGCCACGGAAGATTGTTCGTGTAGTTCCAGCCGGCGGCGAGGTAGGTTTCCGCGAGATCAAGGTAACGATGGTAGAGCGGGCGAAATTTTTCCGCGTTCGCCGGATCGAGGAGATCGGCCGGGAGCAGCGAGGTGACTTTGAACAATTCCTGATCCGGCAGATAACAGCGGCCCAGGCGCAGGTCGGCGGCGAGATCGCGCAGGATGTTGACAAGTTGCAGGCCCTTGCCGAACCGCGCGGCGTCGGCGAGCAATTGCGCGTCGTCGAGTTGCGCGCGCGGGAAGACATGGCGGCGGCAGAGCTTCGTCCAGAATTCTCCGACGCAGCCGGCGACGAGCCAGGTGTATTCGTCCAGTTCGCTCTCGACGTGGAGCGACGCGACGCGCTGTGGCTTGCCGCCGGCAAACCGGTGCAGATCCATCTCCTGCCCGGTGGTGATGAGGTTGAGGACTTTCAAAACAAGTTCGAGGTCCGCGTCGTCGAGCGTGCGCAGAAGCGTGACGCTGACTTCGGTCTTTTCCAGCAGCGTGCGCTCGGCTTCGACGCC
Organism: Pedosphaera sp.; assembly: GCA_009695195.1. Taxonomy (GTDB): domain Bacteria; phylum Verrucomicrobiota; class Verrucomicrobiia; order Limisphaerales; family JADLHS01; genus CAIKLQ01. The sequence continues at coordinate 5,047 of SIBJ01000097.1, read as the reverse complement.
CTGTTGCTTCGCGAGTTCGCCGAAGTCCACCGGTGTTTTGCGCAGGCCGATGATGCGCTCGCGCAAATCTTTCAAGCCTTGCAATCGCTGATCAAGCGGGACGAGGTCGGTGTCCGCAATCGTGTCGGTGGTGCGCGCGAGGAGATAGGCGACGCCGATCTGGGTGCGCACGCGCCACGGCAGCACGCGCAACGTGAGGTAGAACGAACGCGAAGTCTGCTTGAGCAGACTCCGCACGGTTTTCCAGGCGGTAGCACCCATGATCAATTTGATTTGGCCGACACGCGCCGCGCGAAGCTGCCGGTGCGGATGATCGCGCGCCGGTGAACGCCGCGCGCCACCAGTTCGTGCGCATCCCGCGCCTCGATCTGAAAATCCACCTGCCGGCCCGCAATGTGAATGACCCGCGCCGTCACGGTCACGCTCGCGCCCAACGGCGTCGGCGCGAGGTGGCGCAGTTCGATCTCGATGCCGACGCTGCGTTCGTCCGTTTCCAGAAACGGCGCGATGGCGTGGCGCGCGGTGCGTTCAAGAATTCCGATGAGATGGGGAGTGCTCAACACCGCGGGCATCCCGTCCGTGGCGAAATCAATGCACTGCTTTTGCTCGACGACGAAATGCGATTCGCCGACCGTGCCGATTTTGGGAGCGGATTTCATTGGCTCACAAGGAATCCCACTCGTCCAGTGAAAGCGTGCGTCCGAGGATGGCTTCCACCTGGCGGACGAGCATCCGGACTTGCGGCACGGAGAATTCGGAATTGGTCGGGATCGTCTGACGATGCTGCCCGAGAACTAGGAACTGATGGCGAGTGCCGGAAAACGGACCGGCGAAACCGAGCGCGCGGAGTTTGCGTATGAAGTCGCGCCGTTTAAGTGGTCGCCACGCGGCCATTTTGAACCTTGTTCAAATCAATCCCCGCCAGCACCGGCAGTTTGTGTCCGAGCCGCAAACCGACCAGAATCCAATCTTCCAGCGTCGAGCGCAGTTCCGCCTCACATTCGCGCAACGTGCGGCCAAACGCCGCCACGCCTTTGAGCCTCGGGATTTCGCCCGCGAACGAGCCGTCGTCCAGCTTGTCGTAACGCGCCAGTTCCAGCGCGGCTTCGATATAAGCGGTGATCGGAAACGTCATGGCTGAAGGCTAAACGGTTCCGGTGGGAAAACAAGGCGGGAAAAGTCGAGCGTTCACGATAGCAGTTGCCGCCACCGCGCCAACTGCTTCGCCACTTCTTTCGTTCCCGGTGCGCCGGTGAGATTCCGCCGCGTCATCGCCCGCTTGAGATCGAACACACCCCGCGCATCGCGACCGAACGACTTGTCCACGGATTGAAGTTCCGCGAGCGAAAGTTTGTTCAGCGGTTTGCCAGCCTTCGCTCCGGTATGGCTCGGCGAGCCGGATTTTTCCGCGAGCGCAACAACTGCGCCGACGACGTGGTGAGCTTTGCGGAACGGCATTCCCTTTCGCACGAGATAATCTGCGAGGTCCGTCGCGAGCAACGCGGGATCGCTTGCGGCGGCGAGACACGTTTGATGGTTCACCTTCGTGTTGCGCAACATCGCGGCCATGAGCCGGGTAGTGGCGCGCACAGTGTCGGCGGAGTCGAACAGCCGCTCCTTGTCCTCCTGCAAATCGCGGTTGTAGGTCATCGGCAAACCTTTCAACAACGTGAGCAGCGCGACGAGGTTGCCGATGACGCGACCGGACTTGCCGCGCGCGAGTTCGGCGATGTCGGGATTTTTTTTCTGCGGCATCAACGATGAGCCGGTCGTGTAGGCGTCGGCGATCTTGATGAAATTGAATTCCGCGCTCGCCCACAGGATCACGTCCTCGGCGAGGCGCGAGAGATGGACCGCCAGCAACGCGGCGGCGGCGCAGAATTCCACGGCGAAGTCGCGGTCGCTCACGGCGTCCATCGAGTTCTGTGTGAGTTGCGGTTTGCCGTTCGCGTCCACGAAGCCGAGCAGCTTCGCGACGAGCACGCGATTCAGCGGCAACGTCGAGCCGGCGAGCGCGCCGCTGCCGAGCGGGCAGACGTTTACGCGACTGTGGCAATCCCAGAGCCGTTCGCAATCGCGTTCGAGCATCTCGACGTACGCGAGCAGATGGTGCGCGAAATAAACCGGCTGCGCCCGTTGCAAATGCGTGTAGCCGGGGATGAGCACGTCGGAATTCTTTGCGCCGAGCGTGACGAGCGCGCGTTGGAGGCCGGCGATTTCGCCGAGGAGTAAAACAATTTCGTCCCGCAACCAGAGTCGCAGGTCGAGTGCGACCTGATCGTTGCGCGAGCGGCCGGTGTGAAGTTTGGCGCCCGCGGGAACGCGCCGCGTGAGTTCCGCCTCGAGGTTCATGTGAACGTCTTCGAGCGCGGGCTGCCACTGAAATTTTCCGTCTTCAATTTTCCGCGCGATGGCTTTCAACCCGCGCGCGATGGCGGCGTGTTCGGCGCGGGTGAGCACCCCGATCTTTTGCAGCATCGCGGCGTGCGCCAGCGAGCCGAGGATGTCGTGCCGCCAGAGGCGTTGATCGAAGGAGATGGATTCGGTGAATTGCGCCACGTCGGCGCCCGGTCCGCCGGCGAACCGGCCACTGCGCGAAACTGGAGAGGTTTTTTTCATGGCTTCAACCGGGCCGAATGTGCGATGGGCCGGGCAAAAAGTCACTCGGAAACCCAAAAGGCCGGTTGCGGTCGGGCTGGGAAGCTGGCAGGTTTCGCCCGGCACGCAACCTGCGCGCCTTCAAGCCATGAGCGAGTTCAAGTTTGCCTGCCCGGTCTGCGGCCAGCACATCACGTGCGATTCCGCGACCAGCGGCACGCAAATGGAGTGCCCCACCTGCTTCGGCAAACTGGTCGTGCCGCAACCGCCGGTGGCGGCCTCTTCCCATCTGGTTCTCACCGCCGCGCGCGTCAGCAACCGGCCGGCACCCACGGTTGCGACCGACGCGCTGACGCCCGCTGCGAAAAGTTTTCCCGTCGCCGCCGTCATGATCGTCGTGGTGCTCTGCGCGGCGGCGGGAGCGGCGGTCGTCTTCCGCGACAAACTTTTCAAGCCTTCACGTCCTCACGTTGCTGCGGTCACGAATTCCGAGCCGGCGCAAACTCGGGAAATGAACCTGCCGGTCGTCACGCGTCCCGCTGAGGATACGAATTGGACGTTGAGCCTCGCGGAAGTGAAAATTCCCGAAGGCCGCGCGACGGGCTGGATCAACGGCCGGCATTTCGCATTCGACCGCGCGACGGTGCAGGGCGGGACGCTGAGTTTTCGCCAGGGCAAGAACTGGCCGCCGGAAGTGGGCGTAACGATTCAACTGGTCGCCAGGCAGGGCGAGGACCTGGCCGGGAAAACCGTGAATATCGAAACCAATCGTGACCATCCCCCGCGGGTGACCTTGCGGTGGAAAGAAGCGGAACAACCCCGCAACCAGATGGTTCGCGAGGGTTACGCGCTGCGCCTCGAGTTCGGGGCGGTCGCCGGCAACCGGCTGCCGGGGAAAATTTATCTTTGCACGCCCGACGACGCGAAGAGTTGGGTGGCGGGAACCTTCGAGGCCGAAATCAAAAAACCGGCTCCGCCGAAACCGCCGAAAGCGCCGAAAGTTCCAGCCCCGACGACTCCGAAGCGGTAGCCAGCGGGCCTCGGGCTGCCGACCGCAGGCCGGGAAAACTTCGGATGCCGGGTGAATAAGTTTCCAAAGAAAAGCCTTGATGCCAACCGGCATCTGCGCGATAAGAAGCCCAACATGAACAACTATTCAAACCCAGTCGCCTTATGAAACCGTCGTACCTCGGAAAAGTCGTCTCGCTCACCATCGCCGCATTGCTGGCAGTCTCAAGCCAGGTTTCTGCCCAAGTCGTCATCAACGAAATCGGGTATGACGACAGCGGGAGCGATGACCACGAATTCGTTGAGCTTTACAATGCCGGCGCCTCGGCGGTTGATATCAGCGGGTGGACACTGGGCGGCCGGGATAATGCGGGGAACAATTTTAGTGCTGTGGTTCCGGCGGCCACGAGCATTGCTGCCGGCGGGTATTATGTTTTTGGCAACACAGCGGTGGCCAGCAAGAATCAGACTATCGCGCTGAACTTCATCGAAAACGACGCGGAGCAAATTGAACTCTGGGCTGGCGCTTTCAACACCAGCACCTTGGTTGATGGAGTGGTGACCGAGGCCAATAAAGGAGCTGGTGCCGCCACCACCCAATACGGCACGCCCTCCGCCGCCATGCTCGCGCAGATCGGGGGCGGTTATCGGGGTAACTTTCAGAGCGGCCACATCAACGGACAGGGCGCCCAGGCGGGCGGGACGGGACCGATTCTGGTTTCCCTCTCCCGATTTTCGAATGGACTGGACGCCAATGTGAACGGGCGCGATTTCGGCTTGCGACGGTCCACGCCCGGAGCGGCCAACAGCAGCACTGTCGGCACGTTGTACACCGGGCCAAACGTGGATTCGCTAACGGTTGGCGTCGAGGCGCCCGGTCTGTACGCGTCTTTCGTCAACCCGCGCGTGATCAACCCCACCGTGGTTTCCACGCACAATCCCTCTGCCATATCCCTCTCGCCGCAGGGTGGTAACGCCGTGACGGTCTGGGACACGGAATTCGGCGGCACGGGCGCCGGCCTGGACACGATCATGCAGGGCGGCTCGGGCAAGTTCAGCATGTTGGTTTACGTTGATCCGCGGCTGACTGCGGCCGCTGATTCCGAAGAATGGATCGTGGGTCTGGGAGGTGGGGCCGATGCGCTCCACAATTTCTGGGGGGTTGCCGGCACCGTGAACGGAAGCACCGGTTTGGGATGGGCCTTCCGCCGGGACGGAACCACCCGAACGCTCCAGTTGATTGATTTCGGGCTTGGTACGGCCGCCGGTTCGTGGTCCATTCTGGGGACAGTTCCGAATGGCGCTTAGATAAGGAAAAACGCGTCAGCAATTGTACGCGAATATAACTGGATCCTTGGAGCGAGTTGTTTCAAAGTGGCGCATGAAACAAACGACTCCATTCCTCGCTGGATTTTCACATCTGCTGTCTGGCAGTCAACGC
>SIBJ01000014.1 GCA_009695195.1 Pedosphaera sp. | reverse complement strand
TATTCCGCATCCAGAAAATTCGATTCAGTTTTGACTGTCGAAATCACCTTCCCTTGAAATCAAAATCGTTCCTGCGACATCCTGAGCGACATTTGAAAAACTGAAGTTCAGGCAAAATTACTAACTCCGATTAAATCAGTGCTTCCCTAAGGCGCTCGCGTTGGCTCCGCAAGCAGAGTTGAGCTTGCGGCAGCCGCCCCGTCTCTTCCATGGCCGACGGGGAGGCATCGAGTTTTCAGGCAAGCCCCGCGCTCGTTTTCGAGTGCGGGGTTTTGCTTGATCCGCACTTCGCCTGCTTGGAATCCCTCATCGCGGCCGAGTGGCGGGCGTTGTGGTTTGTGCGCCACTTGAATTCCGCCTGGCGCGCAAGCCGATGGCTTGCGGGACGCGGACGTAAAGTTGTATCCTTCCACCGCCGATCATCGTCACACGGCGAGCCGGCGACGGCGGATTCAGAGTGACAACGGAAGTTCGGATGGAATCTGATGAGAATAGAACGCGCCACGAACGCACATCGCACGGATACGCTGGAAGCTTACCAGACGTCCGTGGTGCGGGCGATTCGCCACATGAAGGAAAATCTCGCCGAGCCGGTGGACCTGGACCGGTTGGCGGAGATCGCGGCGATCAGCAAGTTTCACTTCGTGCGCGTGTTTGATGAAACCACGGGCACGACGCCGCATAATTTTCTGGCGTGCCTGCGGATGCAGCGGGCGAAGGAACGATTGTTGAAGTCCGAAACGTCCATCACCGACGTGTGCCTGGAGGTGGGTTACAATTCGCTCGGGACTTTTTCCAAAACGTTCAGCGAACTGGTGGGCGTCTCGCCGCAGGAATTTCGCACGATGCCGCGGCGGCTTTCGGCAAAACAGTTTGCGACGGCGATCTGGCGTTACCTCGCGGCGCGCAGAAAAATCTCCGGGCCGACCATCGAGGGCACAGTGGAAGGGCCGCGCACGCCGAAGGGCTTCACGTTTGTCGGGACGTTCACGCGCGGCGTGCCGCTGGGGGTGCCGTTTTCGGGAACGGTGATGATCGCGCACGGGAAATTTCGGATTGAGCGACCGACGGACGACGAATTTTATCTGCTGGCGGCGTTGATGCCGCTCTCGGCGAACTTCACCGACATGGTGGCAAACCTTCCCATTCGGCTCGTGGCCAGTCTGAGGGTCGAGAACGTAGCCTTGGCGGCGAAGGAGAAACCGGTCCTGCGCCTGCGTCCGTTGCGACCGACCGATCCGCCGATCGTGCTGGCACTGCCCGCCTTGCCGCCGTTGCGGGCGTGACGGTCGGGTAAACTTCGCAATTGTGGAGAAGCGCGGGCGGTTCGTTTCTGCCATGGTCGCCGTGTACCAACATGAAAAAATTTCTTTCGGCTCAGGCCGGGGCCCTTTGTTTTCGGAAACCGGCTCAAACAATACCTTTGGAGGACAAACCATGAAAAATACATTCCGACTCTGCCTGACCACCGTCATTTTGATTTGCGCGGCGTCCACGCCCGCCCAGATTCAGATGAGCATCGGAAACTACTCCCAGAACTTCGACACCCTGGCCCAGAGCGGTAACGCCAATCCGTGGAACAACAACGGCACGCTGCTCGGCTGGTACGCCCAGTTCGTGCCGGGGGGAATTCCGACATTCGTCACGAACTACCGGGGCGAGAGTGGCGCGGGCATCGCCGGCGCGCTGTACAGTTACGGGCTGAATCCAATCGGAGAGCGCGCGCTGGGTTCCATCGCCTCCGGCACCACCAGCAATCTTTCCTACGGCGTGCGTTTCACGAACAACACCGCTTCGACCTTGGGCAACATCAACGTCGTTTACACCGGCGAGCAGTGGCGAAACGGAAGCAACACCGTGGCGAACAGCATTCGCTTCTCATACCGGGTCAGCCCGTCCCCCATTGTCAGCCCGGATGCGGCCAACCTGCAGATTTGGACCCCCGTGGCCTCCTTGGATTTCACCTCCCCCATTTTCGGGGTGGGTTTACTCCCGTCGGCGCTCGATGGCAATTTGCCACCCAACCGGTCGGTGCGAACTGGCACCCTCAGCGGAGCCGTCGTGCCGCCCGGGGCCGAACTCTTTATTCGCTGGCTGGACCAAAACGACCCCGGGAATGATCCCGGCCTGGCCGTGGACGACCTGCAAGTTGCTTTTCAACCGGTGCCGGTCGTCGCCGGGCCGGAGTTTTTCTTCCCCGTCCCGATCCTGCCGCCGACCAATGGCCAGTATCACCCGCCGTGGTACGCGCAGGTCAACTTCGGCACGATTGTCATCAGCAACGTGCAGCATCGCACTTTCACGCAGGGTATGAACCCGCCGCCGCTCGGTCAGATGGTAACTGAAAACTTCGGTTCCGCGGTGGACTTCAGCCTTTCCACGGACAGCGGAGCGACTTTCTCACCTGCCACCGGCAATGCGAACGTGACCGTGCAGGTCACCCATTCGCAGGACTCGGCGGGCGTTGAGTTTTACCAGACGGAGATGTTACAACTGGATTTGGTCGGACCGGGTTTCATGCTGCGCGAGAGTCCGACCCTGCAATCAACCGGCCAGACCAGCGTGCGGCCGGTGGCGGATGGCTACCTGATCGCCAGCTTCTTCGATGTCTTCACGGAGTTGAGCACGGATGGCGGCCTAAGTTGGTTGCCCGCCTTGGGGCCGGCGCCGCATCACGTGGAATTGAGCAAGGACCCGCGGCAGTCACCGGCGGTACCCGAGCCGACGCCGCTCCTGCCGCCGCCGAATGACCATTACGTTTCGCCGCAGCAATGGCACGCGCTCTTCGCGCAGGGGATCGTCATCTCCAACGTGAGCCACCGACTCTTCACGGAATCGTACGTGCCGCCGCCGGTCGGCGGGAGCAATACGCACGGCTTTAGTTCACAACTGGACTTGGACGTTTCCACGGATGGCGGATTGACCTTCCAGACCGTACGGACGGAATCGCCCGTCACTCTAGCCGTGGCCAACATCGGCTCCAGCGGCCAGGACGGCGTCAGCGTCCAACTGGAAACCGAGATGCTGTTCTTGGGCGCGACGTTGCCGGGCGGCCAGATGATCCGTGAGAGCCCGACCCGACCATCGCGGGGTGGAACGGCGATTATTCCGTTACCAGACGGGACGTATCTCGTTCACAGCTTCTTCGACATCTTCGTTGATTTGAGCGTGGACAGCGGCACGACTTGGACTGCGGCCAGCAACGGCCCGGTGCGGATGGAGCTCCGGCAGCAGGCGCCGGAAGTGGCGACCACCACGCCGGATCTGCCGTTGACCAACTCGCCCTACGTCAGCCCAGCGCAATGGCACGCACTTTACGCGGCGGGCATCATCATCACCAACGTGAGCCATGACCGGTTCACGCAACAGTTGCCGCCGCCGCCGCCCGGAGGCGGCCAGGTGGAGAATTTCGGTTCCACCGTAACCGGACAAATTTCAGCCGATGGCGGAGCGACCTTCCAGCCGTTTGCTGGTTTTGCCAACGCCTCGGTGCAGGTGACGAGCCATTCGTCCCTCGACAACGGCACGACGCGGTTCTTCGACACCGAGATGTTGTCCTTGGATCTGAACTCGCCCGCCTTCATGATTCGCGAAAGTCCGTCCAAGGCGTCGTTAGGAAAGACCAGCGTGCGAACAACCGCGCCGGGCGACCATCACATCAGCAGCTTCTTTGACGTCTTCACGGAAGTGAGTCTGGACGGCGGGCTGAACTGGCTGACGTCCATCAGCCGGCCGGCTACCATGTCGCCGCGCCCCAATGGTCCGACCCCGACGCCGATCGTTCTGACGTGCTCTTCAAACATCACCGTGACGGAGAACACCCCGGGCGGAGCGATCGTGACTTACCTTAGTTCAGCCAGTGGCGCTTGCATTCCGCCACCGGTGGTGAGTTGCTTTCCGCTGAGTGGCAGCATTTTCCCGGTGGGCACGACCATCGTGACCTGTACGGCCAGCGACACCTGCGGAAATTCCACCAACTGCACGTTCAAAATCACTGTCGTGCCCGAGTACTTCAATCCGACGAACTCACTGCCGCCGAGCAACACGGTTTACATCAGCCCGGCGCAATGGCATGTGTTGTTTGCTCAAGGAATAATCATTCGTGACGTGCGGCATAGGTTCTTCACCCAGAGCCTGCCGCCGCCGCCGCTGGGTGCGACGCAGGTTCATTCCTTCAACTCGCGCGTGGACTTCGAATACTCGAACGACGGCGGCGCAACCTTCCAGCCGGCCAGCGCCAATGTGCCGGTATCGGTTCGGGTCACGCACACGGCGGATACGACCAGCGGGAGTCAGTTCGACACCGAAATGCTGTCGCTCAATCTGGTGAGCGGCAATATCCGACTTCGGGAAAGTCCGACGCTCGCCTCCACCGGCAGAACCACTGTTCGCGCCGTCCCAGGCGGTTACATGATTGGCAGCTTCTTCGATGTCTTCACCGAGGTGAGCCTCGACGGTGGTGCCACCTGGCAGCCCGCGCAAGAGGCGGCGCATGTTGAAATGCGGAACGATCCACGCCGCGTCGCCACGGTGACGGAGCCGACGCAATTGTTGCCGCCGCCGAACGAGGCTTACGTCTCACCCGCCAAGTGGCACGCGCTCTACGCGCAGGGCATCGTCATCCGGGACGTGCGCCACAAACTGTTCACCGGCTCGTTGCCGCCGCCGCCCGCCGGCGGGAGCAACGTGCATACGTTCAACTCCACGCTGGACCTCCAGCTCTCGACCGATGGCGGAAATTCGTTCCAGGCCGTTCGTGCCTCCGCGCCGGTTCAGGTCAGCGTGCGAAGCGTGGGTTCGGGCAACAGCGGCATGTTCGAAACCGAGATGCTGCAACTCGACATCTCCGGCGGCACGCTGCCAGCCAGCGTGCGGTTGCGCGAAAGCCCGACGCGACCCTCGCGCGGCGCCACGCAGATTGACTCGCAACCGGACGGCACCCAACGCATCGGCAGCTTCTTCGACATCTTCGCCGAAGTAAGCACGGATGGCGGCAACACGTGGAATCAGGCGAGCAATGGTCCGGTTCGTTTGCAGGTCACGCAACAGGCGCCGGAAACGCCGGCGTCATCGCAAAACCTGCCGCTGACCAACTCGCCGTACGTCAGCCCGGCGCAATGGCACGCGGCCTACGCCAACGGCATTTACATCAGTAACGTGACCCATCGCGGCTTCACGCAAAACTATCCGCCGCCGCCACCCGGTGGCACGAACGATGAAAACTTCGACTCCACGGTGGACATGCAGGTTTCACTTGATAGCGGCCAGACCTTTGTGCCGGCCTCCTGCACGATGAGCGCCGTCGTCCGCGTCATCAGCCGTCCGCCCCTTGATTCGGGTAGCACGCGCACCTTCGACACGGAAATGCTGGCGCTCGACATTTCCGGCGGTTCGCTGCCGAACGGCATCCGGTTGCGGGAAAGCCCGACCCGGCAGTCGTTGGGACGCACCAGCGTCCGCCCGGATCCGTCCGGCGTCGGTTATCGTGTCAGCAGCTTCTTCGACATCTTCACCGATGTGAGTGTGGATGGCGGGAACACCTGGCTGCCCGCGACCACACCGCCCGCGTCCATGTCGCCCCGATTGATGGCCAAGAAACGGGTCTTCCCGAATGCAAACATGCCGCCGACCAACGGCCAGTACATCAGTCCCAAGCAGTGGCACGCGCTCTACGCCAACGGCATCATCATCAGCAACGTCTCGCACAAGCGCTTCCTGGCGAACTTCACGCCGCCGCCGCCGCGCTCGACGAACACCCACAACTTCGGATCGCAGGTGGACTTCCTGTTGAAGCTGCCTGGCCAGACGTTCCAGCCGATGACGGCGAATGCGGACTGTCAGGTGAGCGTCGCCAACACTGGCTTCCAGGGCAGTGAATCGGTCTATCAAACCGAGATGCTCGCGTTGAACCTCAGCGGCGGCTCGTTGCCGCCCGGCGTGATGATTCGCGAAAGCCCGACGCGCCGTTCGACCGGCGAGGCCCGCGGCTCTGCGGCCGCGGGTGGTGGCAGCCGGTTGGGGAGCTTCTTTGACATCTTCACGGAAGTGAGCCTTGACGGCGGTAATACCTGGTCGCAGGCCGACTCTCCCGGCAGCATGGAACTGCACCTCGACCCCGGCTCGGTGCCCACTGCAATGATGCAACCGCGCCTCGAGGGCGGTCATCTCGCCGTCTCCGTGGCGACCCAGACGGGTCTGCAGTACCTCCTGCAATATAAGAGCGAAATTGAAGCTCCGACCTGGACCACGCTCAGCATCACCCCGGGCAACGGTCAGTCCCAGACACTGACGGACACGAGCCCGCTCGGATCGCGGCGCTACTACCGTGTCGAGGTCCAGGAAGACGACTTGCAGGCGGACGGCGATTGGTCGAAGCCGCTCGAACTGCCCTGAACTCGGTTGAAAAATCTGCGGCTCTTGCCGCGTGAATCACGGCGCGCTGCGTTTCGCAGCGCGCCGTTTTTTTTCGAGCCGTCCCCCTCAACCCATTCCGGATTCGGTTATCTGCCGACGGAAGATCCGCCGCGCGAACGGGCGTAAAGCAGAACAGGCAGGATCAACAGCGAAGCAATCAGGCAGTTCACCAAACCCAACACCGTCAGCAATCCGAGCCGCGCATTGGCCGGAACTTGCGACAGCATCAACACGCCGAAGCCGAGCGAGATCGCGATCGTGTTCACCAGCACCGGCGGACCGGTCAAAGCCATGGCGCGGCCCAGCGCCTCGGCACTGTTGGCGCCCGCCGCCCGCGCGAACCCGTAGCCCTCGACGACGTGGATGGCGAAATCCACCCCGATGCCCAGCGTCATCCCGGCGAACATCGAAGTCGCCACGCCGAGCGGAATGCCGAACCAGCCCATCACCGCGAAGTTGATCAACACCGCCAGCGCGCTGGGCAGCACGCAATAAATTCCCCAGCGCAGCGAGCGTCCGAAGATCGCCGTCACCGCGTAAATGCCAACCAGTGACCAAAAAAGCGACTGCATCTGCGTTGTCACGATGCCTTTGATCAGCGACTGGCTCACGGCCACGTCGCCGGCGAACCCGAGTTTGATCCCTTTGGGCGCCAGGTGCTCGCGCTCGTAGCCGCGCAGGTCATTCATCAACTTCGCGGTATCAATGAAGTTGGCGTCCTTCAAAAAAACCGTCGTGACGGATTCCCAGTAGTTCGAGTCCACGATCTGGTGCAGACGATGGCGTCCGCGCGCGAGGCCATAGTAATCCCACATGAGTTTGATCTCGGCGGCGCCCGAGGGCAGCACGCGCGCGTCCGCATCGGCGGGCCGGGCCATGAACCGCGTGGTCGTGATGTAATCGAACGGGCTGAGCACGCCGCCGACGCCGAACCGGCTTCGCGCCCGTAAAAAATTCCCCAACTCCCCGCTGGTGCGGATCAACGCCGGTTGCAATTGCGTCCGCACGACGGCCTCGAAATGAACTGGCCCGGACGCACCCGGGGATTTCAAAAAATCCTCCGCACTTTGCCCGTGCGGAAACCGCGCGACGATCTGCTGGCCGCGCCGCTCGATCATTTCGATGTGCGTCGGCCAGTTCCGGTCACCGCGCGAAAGTGTGATCGTACTTCCGGCCAGCAGGGCGTGGTCCTCCACCAGGTCGCCGGGAAAAACAATTTCCGTGCGTGTGACCTCGGCGGCTGGAACTTCGCCCGCGACCGTCCTCGTGGCGTCGAGCGTCACAAGCAGCAGGTGCATGCCGTAGAATTGTTCGTTCACCAGTTGCGTCGCGCGCCGGAACTCGCTGCCCGGATCGAAGCCATCAATCCAACTGTCCTGGATCACGAGCCGGCGCAACCCGAGCGGCGTGAGCGCCGTCACGATCAGCACGAGGCCCACGGCCCACCAACGTCTTCGCGCGATCACCGCGGCCAGGCGCGCGAACCACGCCGCCAGCGCGCTCGATTCGCCCGTCGGCTGGCCGGTGCGCCGCTTCACCAGACGTTCGGGCTTGATGAGCGCCAGCATCGCGGGCACGACGGTCAGCGAGTAAAACAAACTGAACAACACGCCGAGCGCGGTGAAGATGCCGAACGCCTGCACGGGCCGCAGCGGCGAGAACGCGAACGAGACGAAGCCGATCGCCGTCGTCAGCGTCGTGTTGGCGACCGGACAAACCATTTCATCCACGGTCTCCTTCACGAGTTCGATGTGGTTCACGCCGGGCTTTTCGCGGAGCAGGGCGAAGTAGCGGCTGAAAACATGGATCTCGTCGGTCACGCACATCGCCGTGAGCAGCACCGGCATCACGGCGATGGTCAGATAGATCGGCACGCCGAGCCACCCCATCAGACCGAAGACGAACAGCAACGTGGCGGCGACTTCCGGCAGCGGGAGCAAGGTGGCGAGCAGGTTGCGGAACGTGACGAAGAAGACGGCCATCATCACCAGCATCGCCACCGGCACGAGGCCGATGTGACGGGCGATGAAGCGGCGAAGCTCGTAAAAGTTTCCGGGCGTTTTCCAATCGGATTGCTCCTTGTGCGAACGCGTGCTGGTGCCGAGCAACGCCTTGGGCACGCCGAGGTCTTCAAGGATGTGGATGCCCAGCAACGACTCGGCCACCGGTGCGCCTGTCACCGCCAGGTCCTCGGGCGCGGATTTGTGGGTGGCGACCAAATTGACTACGCGTTCGTAGAGTTGGGTCCGGTCGCCACCCGCGGGCGCGCCGATGAGGACGCACGTGGATTTGCCGTCGGAAGAAATCAGCGTGCCGGTGTAGAGTTCGATGCGCCGCAGGTCTTCGCGGAGGAGTTCCAATTCCGGTTTGGTTCGCAGCGGCGGTTCGAGCAACGTTTCGTGAACCAGCGTGCCGGGGCGCAGGCGAAAACTCGGCTCGGTCGCCAGGCTCGTGAGATGTTCCTGATTGATGCCCGGCAGCTTTGACAGTTCCGCCGTGAGGGTGCGAACCAGTTGCAACGTGGCCGGATTGAAAATCCCGTCCGCGTGATCGGAACGGATGAGGACGACGATGTTGTCTTCAATGCCAAATCGCTCGCGAACCAGTTTGTCATTCACGACTTCGGGCGCGGCCTGGGCAACGAGCGCGTGCCCGTCCGTGCGAAGCTTCAGCCAGCAGACTCCTGGCGCGGCGGTGAGCGTGACCACGGCCGCGATGGCCAGAGCGCGGCGCGGATGACGGATGGCACGATGCGAAAGGGAACCAAAAAAGCCGACCACCAGTTTGTGGAACTTGATCTGAAGATCGAGCAGGTGCATGGTCGAAGCGCGTGGGGAGATTATTTGCCGGCGGGAACCGCGTCGAGAGTTATGTCAGGGAACTTGCCGATGAGGCGAATTTATTTGTAAGCTTTTATCTGCGGTCGCGACATTGTTTTTAACGGGACGTTATTCCACAATGGAACGACAAAGTGGAAAGCAAAGTGAAATTATGAAAGCGGGCATCAGTTTTTGTCTGTTGGGTGCGGCGATAATATCCGCCGGCTGCGGGTCGTCGTCCATTCCGACGTCAACGTCGGCGGGTGAGACCACGAACAAAAGCATCGCGGTGGCGGCGAAAACCAATCAAACCATGAGTGATAAAGTCATCAAGACCGACGAGGAGTGGAAGAAGGAACTGACACCGGAGCAGTATCAAGTGCTGCGGCAAAAGGGCACGGAGCGGGCGTTCACCGGCGAATTCTGGAACACGAAGGACAAGGGGACGTATCGGTGCGCGGGCTGCGGCGAGGCGCTATTTCAGTCCGACAGCAAGTTCGACTCGGGTTGCGGCTGGCCGAGTTTTTCTTCGCCGGCGACGAACAACATGATTGCGGAGGCGGCGGACAACAGTCTTTTCATGAAGCGCACGGAAGTGATGTGCAAGAAATGCGGCGGGCATCTCGGCCACGTGTTTGAAGACGGTCCGCAGCCGACGGGGTTGCGGTATTGCATCAATTCGGCTTCGCTGAAATTCGAGGCGAAGAAAACGGAGACGGCAAAGCCGGAAGAGAAGAAGTAAACGCGTTGCGTCGGCGAGGCGCTCAACTGTTCGCCAACTGTTCGAGCAGGACCGCGGCGATCTCTTCATTGGCGGCGAGGCTGGGCGTGAGCACGCTGCGCAGGCGCAGGACGAGCGAGTCGAGTTCTTGAATCGGCCGATCAAAGACGGTTTCCAACGCGAGCGGTGAAACATCGCCAAAGTTTTTACAATAGCTGTGACCGCCGGCGCCGGGGAAAAGTCGCAGCAGCAAACTCACCGCTTCCAGCCACAACTCGGGATGGATCAATTCGCGGGCCTTCTGCGGGGACAGACCGGATTCAATCAACGCGTGCGGGCTGACGAGATCGCGGAGGCGCGGTTCGGCGTCGAGCAGTGCTTTCAATTTTGGAAGTGACGCCGCGTCTTCGGCGGCATCTTTGCTCAGGCGGCGGGTGAGGCTGAGAATTTCGTCGAGCACCACCGGGAGATTGGTCTGGCTGTTGGCGAGCAGCACGCGGGTGGCGATCACGCCGAGGGAATAAAGGTCGCACGGCGAACTGAGCAGCGGCCAGATTTCGTAGGGCGATTTTTGGAAGACGGTGCCGGCGGCGCGTTTGAGCGCGGCGACGACCGGTTCGGCGAGCCGCGCCGGCACGGTGCGGAAGCGGGCTTCGCGCGGGCCGATGGTTTCGCCGGTGTAAACGTGCGCATAGAATTCGAGCCGCTCCTGGCCGAGCGGGAGCTTGAACCAAAGCAGGTCGTGCGAGTCGAGGCCGAGATAATCTTCGGCGACGAGCGTGCCTTCGAGCGCGGTGCCGTCGGTGTCGGTCAGCACATTGCGCAGGCGCACGCTGCCGATGCCGAAGGAATGCGCGCCGAGTCCCTCGGGCAAAAACGGCGACGGTTCGACGCGGCCGAGGCGGATGAAATATTTTTGCTCGGTGGATTTGATCTTGAGCGGGTAGGCCTGGCCGGGTTTGACGAGCACGCAGCGGGAGGCCCACAGCGCGGGGAAGTGGTCGCCGACTTCCGGGAGCGAGAGGCGGAAACTTGCGGGCGAGAGGTTGAGCAGCGGGAGTTGATGGGCCTTGATGCTGGCGCGCACTTCCGTGAACAGCGCGCGCAACGCGGTCAGTTTCAAAAAGAAAATTTCGTTCAGGCTTTCGCGCGAACTGGCGAAACCGTGGAGCAGGAACGGCATTCCCTTCGGACTCGCGGACCAGGCGTGGAGATCCGAATAGACGCGCTTGAGAAAAACCTTCGTGTTGCCCGCGTCGTCGGAATTCCAGGCGCGGCCTTCGAGGATCTGGAGAAAATCTTCCAGCCCGAGCTGGTTGAAACGGGTGACGGAAACGAGACCGGCGTGGAGGTTGAAAATGGCGCGCACGTCGGGCGTGGACTTCAACCGGGCAATTTCCTGCACGTGCGAGTTGTTGGGCGCATCGTCGGCGGTGGGGAGAAAAGTTTTCGGCTCGGCGTCCGGCTGATAAAGGTAGCGGTAAGGCGACGTGGTGTACGCCGGGAGGCCGTGGTGTGCGAGAACGGCGTCGTCGGTGCAGACGCGCCATTTGCTCATCTCGACTGGGACGAAGCCGGTTAGATTTTGCCGCGGTTTGACGAGCACGGGCCCGGGATTTTTGGTTTCCATCCCGGTCACGATGACGGCGTCGCGCCGTTGCGCGAGGTGCGCATCAAATTCCGCGCGCCAGCGCTGGTCGAAGGAGAAATTCGCGAGGCGTTCCTGGTAATTGGAAAAAGTCAGGTCGCGGAGTTCAAGGGTCTGCACGCAAAGCTCGACGTATTCCTGGATGCGGGCGCTGGCGTCGCACACGGCGCCGAGGTAAACGCGCGAGCCGGGAAGTTCGCGCAGGAGGAGAAAGGGATTGGTGGCCGCGTCGGGTTCGAGGCGGGCAAAGACGCAGATGCGCAGGGCGGGTGAGTCATCGGTGCCATGGATGGGTGCCAAGCCGAAACCGGTTGGGGTGTTGCCGCGGGTGGACGGGTCGTTGCTTGCCATGCGGGTTGCTTTATGGCAGAGAAATGTCCCATTGCAAAGCAAAACCGGGGCGGCGGTGCGGTCGCGGTCCCGGTGGCGAGCGCCGGGAGTCGCTTTGCGGCTTGACCAAGTCGGGTGCGTTGCTTAGTAAAGTCACAACAGAGCGGAAACTACCATCAAACTATGAAACCGATTCAAAGAAACGTTGTCAGCTTGTTGCTCGTGGCGGTGTCTTTCGTCGCGGCGGGATGCGGCACCCCCGCACCCAAACCCGTGGCGTGGACAATCGTGGTGAACAAGACCACGCCGGCGTCAATCGAGGTGGATTTGATCGGCGTGACGGCGCTGGACAAAACCTACTGGATGAACACGGTGAAACCCAATGACTACTGGAAGCCCGGCAATCCGACGCGCAAGAACGCGAAGAAGATCGCCACCAAGTTCGAGACTGGCCCGGTGTGGACGGTGCGCGGCGACGATCCGGTGTGGCGCACGTGGTTCAGTTACGGCGCGAGCGAACTGCTGGTGTTCGCGGATTTGAAAGCGCGCGACATGTCGAACGACGCCACCGATGCGCGGCGGTTGATTCTCCCGCTGGACAAAAACGCGTGGGAAGCGAAGGACAAAGTCCTGAACATTGTGATCGAGGACGAACGGGTTTACACCACGACCGCCCCCAAGTTGCCGAAATGACCGGGGTCACTCGCAGGAAAACACGTTGATGTTCACGGCATCTTACCCCGCGTGGGGCTGGGGCGTTTGCGGGTGGTGCGGGTCAGAACGTTTCCGGCACGAGCGACGCCATGCCAACCTTCGGTGATTACCATTCCAGCGGCGAACCGGTCGCGATCACCGACGAGCGCGGACACATCTCCACGGTGTGGCGGGCGCAGAAGGGGGACGGCCGCGAGTACGCCATCAAAGTTTTCTCCGCGCGCCGGCGCGGAGGAGTTCGCGCCGAATCTCCCGACGCGCTGGCGCGGGATCGTGGGTTGGAATTTCTCGCCGGCATCAAGGACCTGAAGAAAGCCCAGGCGGAAGGCGGCGCGTGTCTCTCGCCCGTACATGACTTCGGCATCGCCGACGAAGGCGCGTGGTATGCCACGGATTTTTATTCCCGCAGCAATCTCAAGGCGTGGATCACCCGGCGCGGCGGCGTGGACAGCGCGGGCCTTCGAAATGTGGTGGCGCACCTGGCGGCCGGCTGCCTCGCGCTGAAACAATCGCGCGGTTATTCCCACGGCAACCTGAAAGTGAGCAACGCGTTCCGCGTGGGGACGAAAGGCAAGTTTCATCAGACGCCGATCCTGCTCACGGATCCGTTTCCCGCCGGTCCGGCGCACGAGCTGGACAATCCCAATCTCGAACTGCTCGCCGGCACGATGGAGGCGCAGGACTTGCGGGGCATCGGCGAGATTATTTTGCAACTGGTCGAGAGCCGGCTGCTCACCAGCAGTGAAGATTACAACTGGCCCATCGCCCCAACGCCCGCGTGGAAGGCGCTGGGAAAGGACGGCGATCGCTGGCTGAAACTTTGCAATCAACTGCTCAACGCCAACCGCGCCGCCGACGCGGTCACGCTCGAATCGCTGGCGAAGGAACACACGCTCGCCGGTGGCGGCGGAAAACTTTTGCTCATCCTGACCGTGGTGGGAGTCGTGTGCCTGGTGGGCGGCGGCGCTTACGCGCTCAAGGTTCAGAGCAGCAAACGGAACGAGGCAAACTTTCAGGCGGATTTGACGGCGGCGAAGCAGGCGTTGGGTGTGACGAACCTGTTTGAGGCGCAAGGAAAGATTAAGAGCGCTCTGGCGAGAAAACCAGGCGACAAGGACGCGGTGGCGGTTGAATCCGAGATCGAAGCGCACATCAATCGGGAATTCAACAACGCCGTCCAGTCGGCGGACGCGAAGTTGACTTCCGAAAAACTGGATGAAGCGGAAAAGTTTCTGGAGGTCGCCGAGAAATGGAAACCGAATCAGCCGTCGGTGGCCGGAATGCGAAAACAGATTTCCGATTTGCGCGAGAAGGAAAAGCTCAAGGTCACGGCGGCGGCGAAGCGTGGCGAAATGGAAAGGTTGCTGAGCGCAGGTGACGTGGCGATCAGCAAAAGCCTTTGGGACGAAGCCCGGACGGATTTTGACAAGGCGTTGCCTTTGGCGGCGGAGTTGGAAGACCAGGCCGCGAAGACGCGGGCCCAAGAAGGCTCGAAGCGCGCCGCCGACATGCTCAACGCGCGGTCGGCGGAAGACCGGATGCGCGCCGAGGCCGACGGATTGGTGGCGTCCGCCCGCGCCGCCGCGCTGACCAATGGCTGGACGGAGGCGACCGATTTCTTGAATCGCTCGCTGACCGTGGCGACGACCTTGAAAGATTCCGAGCGCATCAACACCGCCAACAACGAACTGCGAGCGGCGAAAACCTCGCAGGCAAAATATCTCTCGGAGAAAAAGAGCCGCGATGAATTTGTGGATTGGATGACGCGAGGAAAGGCGGCGGCGGATTTGACGACGGCGACGAACTTGTTCAAGCGCGCGTTGGACCGGGCGGTGGAGTTGAAGGACACCGGCTATCAGGCGCAGGCGCGCGAGGCGTTGCGGGAGGCCGAAGCGAATCTCATCGCCAGCGCGCAGAAAGATCAGGCGGCGAAAAATTACCGGAGTTACATGTCGCTCGGCGCGGCCGCCGCGCAAACGAACGGTTGGTCCGACGCGATCACCCAATTCAACAAGGCGGCCGGCATCGCGAAGGGCCTGCAAGATCAGGAGCAGGTGGCGAAGGCCGAGGCCGAGTTGAGCAAGGCGCAAGCGGGATTGGAAAACTGGAACAAGCTTCAGTCGTCAGTGAAGCAGCTCACCGGGCTGATCGCGCAGGCCGGCCAGGCCGAGGTCGCGAAGCTATGGGACTCCGCCTCGAATTATTTTAACCAGGCTTTGGCCCTCGCCGGGCAATTGAATGACGGTCGCGCGAAGGATGCGCGCGCGGGATTGGACCGCGCGGTCGCGGCGATGAAACTGCAAGCACAGGAAAAACAATGGCAGGCCGAGGCCCAGGCGTTGGTGGGGCAGGGGAAAGCGGCCGCGGCGACCAATGGGTGGAGTGCGGCAAAAGATTTTTTTGCGCAAGCGATGCGGCTCGCGGAGAAATTGCCGGAGCGTACGCTGCTGTCGCAAGCGGATGCGGAATATACGAAGGCCGTGGCGCAGTTGAACGCCGAAATAACGGCGCAGCAAAAACAGGCCGCCTATACCGGAGCTATGGCCGAGGCGAAAAAGAAGTTGGACGCGCGCGAGTATCAACTTGCCATGGATCAAGCGGACAAGGCTTTGGCAAGCAAACCAGGCGATCTGGACGCCGAAAAATTGAAGGCCGACGCGAAACAAAAACTGGACGTGCAGATCGCGGCGGAGACCCGGAAGCGGCAGTTCGACACTGCGATGACCGAAGGCAACGCCGCTTACACGCGTCGGGAATACCCCGTCGCCGCGGAGAAGGCGCGCGAGGCGCTGGCGCTCCAGCCGGACGACGCGGGCGCGAAGACGCTGCAAAGGAACGCCAAAGCGGGGCTGGATGCCCAGGCAGAGGACTCGAAGGCTTACAAGGACTTCAATGACCGGCTCGCCAATCTGATGAAACAATTCAGCGTTAAGAAACAGGGGGCCACGGTTTTGCCGGAGAATAGCGCCGAGGCACCTTTTGCCAAAGTTTTCCTGCCGACGCTCGATCAGTTTCAAGCCGAGTCGAAATATCTGCGCGCGGGGTTCACCGCGAAAGGCTGGCTCGATGCGGAGCGCAAGAAGTGCCTCGACGAACTCGACAAGATTATGAAGTACTGGAACACCCAGTGAGGCGGCTGGGTGGATTTACCCGGCGGAATAGTTCGGGAACGGACGGCGGAGCGGTTGGCATGGTGAAAGCCGGCCCGTCTTTTATTGCAAGTTGGCTGTGGAAAACTATTTGACAATGAAGTGGGTGGCGGACTAAATGGGCGCACCAGTAAATGAATCTCCGCCCGCTAGGGGGGATTTCAGCGTTGTTGTGACCGTTCCGGGCGAGGATTGTCCGGGCGGCGAGAGAGATTCGGAAACGCAAGTCAGTGGCTATTTTGTGCGTCGAGAAGAAGGGACAGCTACAATGAAAAAAACGATTCAATTCCGGCTGTTGAAAATTCGCCAAATACTTTGGAGCGCCCGTGAAGTCCCGTCGGTGCGCCAGC
Organism: Pedosphaera sp.; assembly: GCA_009695195.1. Taxonomy (GTDB): domain Bacteria; phylum Verrucomicrobiota; class Verrucomicrobiia; order Limisphaerales; family JADLHS01; genus CAIKLQ01. The sequence continues at coordinate 46,194 of SIBJ01000014.1, read as the reverse complement.
GCATTCCGACGTCAACTGCGGCGCGCCTGCTCTGCGGCCTGCTCTGCGCCGCTCTGGCAGGCGGACAGGCGTTGGCTCGGGCGGCGAAGGACGAGCCCGAGCCGGAGTACGGCGCGGATGTCAATGCGGTCTGGCCGGACGCCCAGAAAAAAGGACTTTGGAAACCGAAGGCCGCGGGGAAGACGCCGGCCACGCGCGCACCGGTCACTTCACCTCCGCCGCGAACGACACCAGCAACACCCGCACCCGCACCGACCGCGCCAACCTTCAACGCGACGCCGCCGTCGTCGGCACCGGGGACCGGCTCGCCGGTGTTGAGCGCGCCTTCGCCGCGGCTGCAGGTGCCGAAAGCGACGAAGAACGAAGTCTCCGCGTCGGGCGACCTTTTCATGGGGCAGGGGACGATCTCACTTCCGTTCGGTTACTCGATCGGCGCGGCGTTCAATAATTCGAGTTTCCAACAAGCGGCCCAGGCGGACCGCAGTTCATTATATTTTGGCGGCACGGTCTCCTATTCCTACGGACAGGCCTGGTATTTCGACGTGTCGTATGCCAAGGGAAGTTCATCGGGAAATCCAACCATCATCGGACTACCGTCACAATTCACGCTGGATGACACCTGGTTTCAGGGTTACATCCGCTACTCGTTTCCCCGTTTGCGCGGTCGGCGGCTTTCGGCCTATCTGCGGGTCGGCGGAAGTTTCGTGCAATCCGACATGAAATGGACAACGACGCTGCCGTTTCTAGGTCTCTATGTGCAGGACAATCAAGCCCAGGATATTCTTGGTAACATCGGTTTCGGTGTGCGGTACACACTCCACGCGAGCCGAAAATGGAGCGTGGCGTTGCAAGGCGAAGGTGAAGGGTTCTACGGGTTCCGAAATCAGGACAGCACCGAAGATTTGCCGCAGGATCCCGGCTACACCAAGACCCCCGTGAGCATAGACAACACGCTGATGGGCGGAATCGGGCGTGGCACGGTTCGCTTCGAATATCGCGTCGGGAGTTCGGGGCTGTTCCGAATGTATGCGGACATTGGGTTTCAGGCGAAGTTCAGCATCGTTGATTACCCCGGCGCGGGTTCGCAAAACGAGTTGCTCTGGGGTCCCTACGCCAAACTGGGCGTCCGTTATTCGTTTTAGTTAAAAACTGGAGAAGGCTATGAATCGAAAATTTTTTGCGCTTTCCGTGCTTTGTTCCGGGCTGGTTCTCCCGACGCACGCGCAGCTCGTGTTCTCGAACATCACCGCCGCCGCCGGTTCCGCCGGCGTGAATTTGAACGCCGTGGCGCTTGGCGGCGCCAACACCAACGTGCTGGTGGCCGTCGGCACGAACTCCCGCGTGTTCACCGCCACGTTCGACACCGCCGACTTGAGCACCGCGACGGCGTGGTTTCCCACGAACGTTTCCACGACTACGAACCTCCATCTGAAGGGCGTCGTGTACGGCAACGGGCTGTTCGCCGCCGGCGGCTCCAACAACGTGGTCTTCCGTTCCTCGGACGGCGGTCGGAATTGGGCCAACGCGGGCAAGGTTTTTACGAACAACGCGATTGAGCTTCAGGGATTGGCCTTCGACGGCGCTACGTTCGTCGCCACGCCCGGCTCCTCACAAAACACCTGGTCCACGAACAGCCTCCTCGCCCCGTGGACGGTCGGGACGAATTCTCCATCCTACATTTACGAATTCCTCGAATCCTTTCGCGGTGTGACGGCGTTTGGTCTGAATAAATTTGCCTCGGTCGGCATTCAGGGGATCATCCGCGTTTCGACGAACGGCGGACGCCTTTGGAATGGCATCGTCGGCATCACCAATACTTTCGCCCGGCCGGACCTCTTGGGCGTGGCATCGGACGGCGCGAACACCCTCGTCGCGGTGGGCACCAACGGAGTCATCCTCGTCTCCACCAACGGCGGCTTCGCTTGGGCGACAAATTCCTCGGTGATTTCGACCGCGACCACCCGGTTGCTCAACGGCGTTGCTTACCTTAATCCCGGTTTCATCGCGGTTGGAAGAGATGGCACGAACGCATTCATCGTGACGAGCACGAACGGCGTGAATTGGGACATCGTGGCCTCCTCGACGGTCACGAGCAATCTTCCGCTGACGAGTCCGTTGCGCGGCGTGACGTTTGCCACGACCGGACCGCTGGCGAACGTGGCTTTGCTGGTGGGCGATGCCGGCACCGTGTTGATCGGTGGCCTCACGCCCTTCGCGCCGGTGGCCGGCACCAACGCCTATGTTTGCGCCTCCGGGCCGGGCTTCGTGAACAGCGGGACGGTGTCCGTGACCGTTTCCAACTGGGTGACCGTGGACTGGTTCACCAACGCCAGCGGCGGCACGCCGGTCTTCACGGGTTCGCCGACTTTCACGCCGAACAATCTCGCGCCCGGCACCACCAATACTTTCTACGCGCAGTCGCGCGACAAACGCACCGGCTTTCTCAACACCAACCGCACGGCCGCGGTCGTGATCGTCAATCCGTTGCTCTTCGTGCACGTGACGAACCCGTTGCCGGTCATCTGCTCTGGCGACGCGGTGGTGTTGGATGGCAGTGCCAGCGGAGGGACGCCGGGAGGCGGAGGCAGTTACACATACAGTTGGGCGCCGACCAATTATTTGAACAACCCCGCGCTCGCGAAGCCGACGTTCACGCCGCCCGCGGACCTGACCAACGGGGTCAGTTACCCACTGACATTAACGGTGACCGATTTCTCCCTGGTGCCGGGGCACTGCTCGGTCAGCAGCAACGTCGTCATCACCGTGCATCCGCGTCCGACGGCGACCGTGAGCGGGACGACAACCATCTGCAACGGAAGCTCAACTCCGATCCTGGCGGCCTTGACCGGCACCGGACCGTGGAACGTGACGTGGTCATCCAACGGTGTAGTTGTGGTCGTGCATACCGGCGTCACCAACAACCCGGATGTGTTGACGCAATCCCCGGTGAACCCCAATCCGAATTCCGCCATCACCGCGACCTACACCGTGACCGCGTTGAACGACGTGCATTGCACCGCCATCGCGAGCGACCTCCGCAGCAACGCCGTCGTCACCGTCAACCCGCGGCCCACGGCGACGTTGAACGACGCCATCAGCATCTGCAACGGCCAGGGCACCACGATGAAGGCGCTGCTCACCGGCATATCGCCGTGGACGGTCCAATGGTCCGATGGCCTGGTGCAAACGACCAACGCCGCGCCGGGCAATTCCGTGGTGTTGTTGCGCGGCTTCACCGCGGCGCAAGTCACCAACGTCTTCCCCAACGCGGCGACGAATTATTTCTTCACCATCACTTCCGTCACCAACGCCACGACTTGCGCGGCCAACCAGCCGGGTGATCTGGTGGGCACGAACGTCATCACGGTCAACCCGCGCCCGACCTCGACGGTGAGCGGCGATTCCACCATTTGCAACGGCAGTTCGACGCCGGTTCTCGCGGCGTTGACCGGCCTCGGCCCGTGGAATGTGACCTGGTCCTCCAACGGTGTCGTTGTGGCGATCCACACCGGAGTTGCAACCAACGTGGACATCCTCACGGTTAGCCCGGTCAATACTAACCTGTATGCGACCTACACGGCGAGTTTCACTGTGACCGCGTTGACCGACGCACATTGCACTGCCGATCCGGGCGATCTTCCGCTCGCTGCTCCCGCTACGATCACGGTCAACCCGCGCCCGACGGCAACGACGGCGGTTAGCGGCGCCGCCATAATTTGCAACGGCGACCCGACGGAGGTGAAAGTGGTGCTGACGGGCAACGGGCCGTGGAATTATTCCTGGCGATCCAACGGGATTGTGATTCAGTCGCTAACTGGGGTGACCACGCAAACAAACACACTCGCCGTGACGCCGACCACGACCAATCTGAATACTGCCGCCATCGTGACGTATTCCGTTTCCGAACTGAGCGACACCAATTGCACAGCGCTCAACGCCGACCTGACCAACAACTCGGCCATCACCGTGAACCCGCGCCCGAAAGCGACGCTGACCAGCGGCAATCAGACCAATTACTGCAACGGTGGCACGGTGACGCTCAACGCGCTGTTAAACGGCGTCAGCCCGTGGACGATCCGGTGGTCGGACAACTACGAGCAAACCACCAACGCTTCCCCGGGCAACGCCGCTACGTTGCGGCGAGTGCTCACGTCGCTCGAGTTAACCAACCTCTCCGCGACGTTGGCCACCAATTACGAGTTCTACATCCTCTCGGTTTCTAACCAGGGTACTACTTGCGTCGCGCAGAACCCCGGAGATATTTTGGGAACGAATGTCGTGACGGTCGTGCCCTACCTTGGCGTGACGGCAAGTGCGGCGCCGGGAACGGTGGTGAACAACCAGATTCTACAGCTGACGGCGACAGTGACCGGAGGCACGCCACCGTACAGTTTCAGTTGGTCGCAGACCGGAGGCGCACCTCTGACCAACAGCACCTCCCAGAACACGGCGGCCACGATTCCAAACAATGGCCACCCGGATGACGTTTATCGTTTCACCGTCGTGGTTACCGACGGTTCGCCGCCGCAATGCCGGGCGACCAATTCCATCAGCGTTACCAACGGCACTGTGTTACCGCCCGCAGACGTAACCACTTGCCTTCTCGTGCGGCATCCGATCCTGGTGCTGTCAGTCGAGGCGCCAAAGAACGATGTCGTGGACTGGTACAACGAGAACTTCTCCGTATTGCTGGCACAAAACACCACCAATTATACACCCACCAACCAGATTCCCGGAACCTACGTGTTCAAAATCGTGGATGATCCTCCCGGAAGCAGCGGCCCGACAACAACCAATCAAGTCTCCGTGACATTCCAATCCTGTCCGTCGAACCTGAATGTCACGGCGCTGAGTCCGGGCGCAGTGGTTGTGGACTGGTACGGCAACCGGGCGCTCTATTCCGCAACAAATCTCGTGACGCCGAATTGGGCGTTTGTCACGGCTGGGGTCGGTGGGATCACGAACCGGTTTACGAACTCGGTTGTCTCGCCGCCAGCACCGCCGGAACGATTCTTCCGGTTCAACCTGTTTACGAACGCGCCCTGATGCGTTTGTGGCGACGTGAGGTTACTGAGACTGGCGGCTGCCACCGACTGGCAACGGCGGACTTCCTGACTCTAATCGCCGGGCGGTTCCTGCTTGTCCCTCGATCGTGGATGGGTAAGGCTACGGCCATCCTCCACGGCCGGAAGGAAACAATTCCGCCGGGAACGAGAGTTGGGGATAACTAATGAGCCACACACAAACAACGTTGACCGACGAAGAATACGCCTCATTAGAGCAGTGGGCCGCGCGGTTGCGCTTGATCCAAACGGACGCCGCGACTTTGTCCGCCGAAAAGCGGCGCGAGTATCTCGGGGAGGAGATGGAGCGGAATCTCAAAAACACGCCGCCCGCCAATCGCAAACGTTACTTGCAGGCCATGCTCCAGCGTTTCCCCGTGGCCGGACAGGTTGCGACCTCGGCGTCAGCGCCCATCCCGGTTTTGGCACCGGCGGCGGCGCCCGCGCCGTCATCGCCGCGGGATTTGCTCGATCGTTTCCTCGAAGCGGCGGCCCAGTTGCCGGAGGAAACGCGCAACGAGTTTTCCAAACGCCTTTACGATGCCGGGCTCGTCTGGGTGGATCGCGATTCACTGGTCATTGATGTCTCGGATGAATTGCGCAAGACCCTCGGCATCACGCCGACGGATCAGGTGCGATTGTCCCGCGTCGTGGAAATGGCGATCGTCCTCGCCGATATCTTCGCGCGGCTCGACCAGACGGCCATGACGGCCATGCGCGACCTGTCGCCCAAGAGTTCGCTCCTGCGCCGGTCGCAGGATTTTCGCGCGGCGGCGGCGCGCTTCTTGGTGACGGACAGCGACCCGCTGGAGCCGCAGGTCAAGGCCATCGCCGGGCTGCTTGGCGGTCTCATCGCGGCCATTCTCGGTGGCGGTCGGGATTTTGGCCGTGATCTCGTCGAGCGCTTGTCACCGGGCGCGATCGAGATGGTGGTCACCGACGAAGGCAAGAGCGGGAAATTTTTCGGCAAGAACAAGAAAGAACTCTGCTGGGAAAAATACCTGGAACTGGCGGAAGATTTCGCCACCGCCGACCATGTGGATCGCAAGATCAAGGACTGCCTCGGCGCTTTTGTGGAGAAGCGGGTTATGAGCAGCCGGTAAGTTTGTGGTTTTAGGTTTGATTTTTTATGCACGTTCACTGGCATGAAGGATTGTTTCTTCAGCCGCACCATCTGCAAGCCATGCAGCGCCGGCTGCAGCAGGAGGTGCGCGCCGCGCGCGGTTTGCTGACGCCGTTTTGTTTCGGCGTCCTTGAGAGCCGCATCTCGCACGACGATCTGGCCGACGGCCGCGTCCGCTTCGAGCGTTTGCGCGTGATCATGCCCAGCGGGCAGGAGGTGTTTTTTCCCGAGGACGCCAATCTCCCCGCGCTCGACATCAAAACCGAACTGGCGCGCAACACCGGCCCGCTCGAAATCCTGCTGGCGATTCCACTTTGGGCCAAGAACCGCGCGAACGCCTTTCGCCCCGGCGAACAGGCCGACCCGCGCATCAAGTTGCTTCACATCCCGGACGAGGTCCGCGAAGTGATGGATGAGAACACGGGTGAGAACCCGCAAACCATTCACGCGCGCAAGGTGAACGCCCGCGCCGTGCTCAAGGGCGAAGACCTGTCGGACATGGAATTCATTCCGTTGCTGCGCGTGGTGCGCGTGACGGGCGAGGACACGGGCAAGGCGCGCCAGGACCCGGAATTCGTTCCGCCTTCGCTGCTGCTGCGTTCGTCGCCCGTGCTGCACGACATGATGCGCGAGCTGGTGGCGCAGCTCAACGCGAGCCGCAACGATCTGCGTGTGAAAGCCGCGACCGGCGGCCACGGCCTCGAGGTGAAGTGGGAGTTGACGTTGCAATTGACGGTGCTGAACCGGTTTTGCGCCAGCCTGCCCAGTCTCGTCGAGGAGGGAAACCTCACGCCTTTCGCGATCAATCTGCAACTCCGCGAATTGCTCGGCGAACTGCTCGCGCTGCATCCGGCGCGGACCACGTTCGAGTGCGAGCCCTACAATCATCTCGACCCGTTCCGTTCGTTCAAGGAATTGGACCTGAAGATCCGCGAGTTGATCCGCGTCAAGCAGGGGCGCGAGCCGTTGAAGGTACCGTTCGCCGGCGGCCCCGGCAAAGTGCGCGCGACGCTCGAACCGATGCACTTCGAAAAACCGACCGGCTATTTCCTCGGGGTCAAGACGCGGGCCGAGCGCACGAAGCTGGCGGTGTATCTCGCCGACGCCAATAAATTCAAATTCATGCCGCGGAGCATGGAAGACGTGGCGATCTTCGGCTTGGAATTGAAGGAGGAAAATTACCCGCCGCTCGAATTGCCCGGCCAGAGCGACCTCCATTACTTTCGCATTCAGCCCGCCTCGAACCAACGCCGCTGGGATCAGATCAAGACCGACAAAGCCATCTCGCTCGTCTGGAACAACGCCGAGTTCGACCTTGCCGACGCGACCTTCACGCTGTACATGACCTTGCCATCATCCGCGACATGAAGCTGCTCGAACTTTACGAAGACCTTTTTCAGTACGTCTGCCGGTTGAACCGCGTTGCGAAGACGCAGGCGCATCCCGAGTACGCGCGCGTGCGCGGCGAGGTGAAAGACCTCCTCGAACAGGTCCAGCGCGGCACGGCCTCCGATGTGCGCCTTTCCAATCAGGTCCAGCGCCTCGAACTGCCGATGATCTTCTTTCTCGACAATGTCATCTGCACCAGCCGGCTGAAGTTCGCCGCGCAGTGGGCGGACAATCGGCTGGCGAAGGAACGCAACGAACTTGCCGGGGATGAACGGTTCTTCGATTTGCTGGAGGCGGACTTGACCGACACGAGCGAAGAGGCGGCGGAACGGCTGTCGGTTTATTACGTCTGCCTCGGTCTTGGCTTCATGGGCATGTATCAGGCCCAGCCGGAGAATATTCGCAAATACACCGAGCAGATTTTTCCGCGCATCCGGCAGTGGATTGATTCGGATTCGCGCTCGAAGGTCAGCGAGGAGGCATATCGTTTCACCGACACGCGGGTGCTGACCGAGCCGCCCAGTAACAAGATCATCCTGGTCCTGCTGGTCTTCATCTTCGTCAGCTTGAGCGTGATGATCGCCTATTACGGCTTGTACGCGCGCGCGGTCAGCAAGCTCTCGGTCGCCGTGGAAAAAATCGTGGAGCAGGGCAAGGGTGTCGAAAGCGCCCCGAAATAAACCGCGCGGATTTCCGCGCCACTAAACAATCTCGTTCGGCAACTATGGAAGACGACGCAAGAGTAAGCGGTCCGGTGAAGGTTGGGATGGGCGCGGTCGGCCTCGGGGCCGTGGCGTCCTTCTTCGTTTTTCCCGGCAAAGTCGGGATCATCGTCGGCGTCAGCATTCTCGTACTGTTCCTGCTGTGCTTCGGCGGCTATTACCTTTGGCGGCGTTACCAGGCCAAAAGCCAGAGCAAGCGGTTTACCTCCGCGCTCGAGGCCCAGACTTCCGCCGCGCCCAAATCCATCAGCGATCCGAACAAACGCGCGGCGCTGGACAAGTTGCGCCAGAAATTTCAGACCGGCCTGACGCAGTTCAAAAGCCGCGACAAGGACATCTACAAACTTCCGTGGTACATCATCATCGGCGAACCCGGCTCCGGCAAGTCCGAAGCCATCCGCCATTCCGGGATAGATTTCCCGCCCGGCTTGCAGGACGAGATGCAAGGTTCCGGCGGCACGGTGAACATGGATTGGTGGTTCACCAACCGCGGCATCATTCTCGACACCGCCGGCTCGATGATCTTCGGCGAAGCCGGCTCCGGCGACGCACCAGAATGGAAGGAGTTCCTGCGGCTGCTCAAGAAGACCCGCCCGCATTGTCCGGTCAACGGTTTGTTCCTGGTGCTCTCCGTGGAAAGTCTCATCAAAGACTCGGCGGACACCATCGCGCGCAAGTCCAGCAAGCTCGCGCAGCAACTCGACCTCATCCAGCGCGCGCTCGATGTCCGCTTCCCGGTTTACCTGCTCGTGACCAAGTGCGATCTGCTGATCGGCTTCCGCGAATTCTTCGACAGCAACGATCCGGATTTTCAGTACCAGATGTTCGGCTGGTCGAATCCAGACCCGCTCGATTCCCATTTCCGCCCCGATCTTGTCGAGACGCACCTCAAGAGCGTCGCGGAACGATTGCGTCGCCGGCGGATGGCGTTGCTGCGTGAAACGGCCACCGCTGGCCGGCTCGGCGACACCCAACATTTCTTTGCCTCGTCGTATCAATTGGGCGGCGCCCCAGCGGCGGCGCCCCGGAAGTTGGACGAAGTGGATTCGCTGTTTGCGCTGCCCGAGAGCGTGATGCGCCTCGCGCCGCGCTTGCGTCGTTATCTGGAAACGGTTTTCGTCGCCGGCGAATGGTCGGCGAAACCCGTCTTCCTACGCGGCATCTATTTCACGTCGTCCATGCGCGAGGGCAAGGCGCTCGATGAAGCCATCGCGCTGGCCACGGGTCTCGGGCTGGACCAGTTGCCGGAGGAGCGGAGTTGGGAGAAGAACCGCGCCTTCTTCCTGCGCGATCTGTTTCTGGAAAAAGTTTTTCGCGAAAGCGGGCTGGTCACCCGCGCGACGAACACGCTCAAGATGCTGCGCTCGCGGCAGCTTTTGATTTTTGGGACGGCGGGCGCGGCACTGCTGCTGTTGCTGGGCTTTGCCACGTACGGTTACTTCGGGCTGAAGAAGAGTGTGCTGAACGAGTCGGGTTACTGGCAGGCGGGCGCGGCGAATTGGAAACAGGGCGAATGGTCACCCGGCATCGTCCGCCCTGGTGAAGGCGCGGATGTTTTTCGCTTCGGCTATTCGGGCACCAATATCGTGGAAGTGGCGGACAATCCCACCGTGCTCGAATTCCATTCCCGCCTGAAAAAGAAGATCGAGGGCGGCTTCTCTGTTCCATTCATCTTCAAGCCCGCCGTCTGGATCGGCATGGGCGAAGTCAAGAACCGCGACGACGCGCAGCGTGTGCTCTTCGAGCGCGGCGTGCTCACGCCCCTCATCGGTGCGAGCCGCCGGAAGATGATCGAAGTCGCGCCGCGGAACGATGATCCGGCGTCACTACGACGCCATCGCGACGCGCTGCTCTCGCTCGTGCAGATTGAAGCGGAACTGGCGAATCGCAAACCGGGCGAGGGACTTTCCGGCGGCACCAACGGCATGGAGCGCGCCGGCAAATATCTTAACACCTTCGTCTCTTACCTGACCGACTCGGAGTTCAAGGGCGACACGAATCTCACCAGTGTTTTTGCCTGGACTTATCTGACGAACAAAGCCGGATTAAACAAATGGGCGCCGGTTTATTTCTCCGGCGGCGACCGTCTGTCCAACAACATCGCCATCCGCACCGGCCTGCAACGGTTCCGCGACGCGAACCGCACGAACGAAGTCCGCGTCCAGAAGGAACTCGCCAACGTGAACCAGTTGGTCACGGCCTTGCTGAGGTTCCGCGACTCGGAATCGGCGTGGTTGTCGAGCGCCGGCAATTCTTGCGTCGCATTGACCGCCGACGTGGTGCCGGCCAAGGCCGCTGTGGATGACGCGTGGAATGAATTGAGCAAAAACTCCTACTTCGGCCCCGGCACGACCACCAATTTGAACGCGCGCTATCGTTTGCTCGAAGACGCCGCGCAGGGCGCCGCGCGAACGTCCATGAACGAAATCACCTCCGGCCTCGGCGTCGGTGCGCAGATGAGCGGCATCATCGCGGAGGTCTCCTCGGCCCTCACCAGCTTCGGTCAGGAAGCGGCGCAGGCCGTCCGCACCAATCGCGCCGCCGCGAGCAATGTGGTTGCTGAACTGGATTTGAACTTCGTCACGCCCGCCCGCGCCGTCCCGCTTTACCAGGCGCGCTGGGCGCTTTACACGAACGCGTGCGCGTTGCGCGACGCGCAAGTCGGCGTGAGCGAGGCGGTCATCGGCAACCAGTGGCGGGATTTCCTCGACCGGCTGGCCAGCGCCGACCAGTTCGTGGCGGGGCTGACGAATTACACCGGGCCGTTTGCCCCGACCGTGGCGACGGTTTGCGACGGCATCGCTGGCGCGGCGGTCAAGGAACTCAAGGCCAGATTTGTGGCCGACTACGTGAAGGAAGCGGCTCGACAACTGACCAGGACCACCGAGCGTTCCACTTGGACGATTGGCGACATCACTAATTCGCGCAGTTTGTTCGAGCGCATCCAGCGCGACCTCGACGCCCGCGAAAAACTCGGTGGTGAAGCCGCGCAGCTTGAGGCGGTGAAAAGTAAACTTGCCCAGACCCGCCGGGCCGTGTTGACCGGAACGGCGGCCTACATCAACGGGCGGATTGGTTTCCCGGTGCGGCTCAAGGACACCGTGGCCGTGATGAATCCCGGCGACTTGAAAGCCCTCAGCGGTTTGCTCGCCAACCTGGCGCAGGAACTTGGCAATCCCATCTGGCAGGCCGATGCCGACGCGGTGAGAAAACTGAAGGACGACAGCGCGAGCTATGCTTCCGTCGTCTCTGCGCTCGTGGACAAGGACGGCAACCCGGTCGAGTGGGAACTGGCGTTCATCCCGCCCGAAGTGAACTCCGACGATCACCGGATGATCACCGTTTATCCTTACGCACAAGTTTCGTTCGGCGGCGAGCGCACCGCCTGGAAAGATGTCTCGCACGAGAGCAAGGCGATTTCTTTTGGGACGAACGGCGTGCAGCAAAAGGTCGAGATCGCTTTCCGCAAGTTTGCCGACGACGCGAAGAGCCAGGTGACGCCCTTGCCGGGCCAGTCCGATTGGGGATTGTTGCACGTCATCCAGGCCGGCAATTGCACGCGCTCCGAGGACGGTCGGACGTGGCGTTTCAAAGTCCGGCTAGAGGACAAGACGCAGAGCCTGGCGGGCTTTGCGGTTTTCGAGGCACGTCTGCTGGCGCGCATGGGACTGCCCAAAGTCGAGGACTGGCCGAAATAGCCCCGCCCGACGCGGGGCACAAGGACATGAAAGGATTCTTTCAACGATTGGTCAATGGCGGCGCGCAAACGGCGGGTGAAGCCGTGCTGCCGCAACTCACGCTCGCCGCGTTCGGCAAACATCCGGGCTGGGATGATCACATCCCCGGCATCGGCGTCGAAACCGAAACCCTCGCGCACGTCAAACAATCGCTCTACGTCTCCGGCATCGGCGGGCAGATTGATTCCGGCGCCTGGGAAAAACTCGAAGCCGGTAAGCGGGTCGAAGGTTTCAATCATGTTTTCCTGTGGCTGCGTCCCGGTCGAATTCTCCTGGGACAATTCTGGTCCTCGGTGGACCGCAAAGGCCGCACCAAGTATCCGATGGTGCTGTGCGTCGAGAGCCAGGGCGTGTCGCCCCGATTTCTGCTCACACAGGTCCGGCCGGAATTGGACCAGTTGCGCGACACTTGCCGCGCGAAATCCATCGCCGAGCAGGTCACGGCCGAATGCGCGTCGGCCCAGGAGCGGTTGCGCGCGATGTTGAGTGGGCAGGGGAGTGCTTCGTCGCAGGCGGTCGTCCCCGTGGAAGTCCGGCGCAAATTTATCGAACACCGCGCGCTGGGGCCGGACCGGCTCGGTCTGTTGCGAGTCCAACACGAGCTGGCCAGCGCGTTCGACACGGTGTTTTCGGAGGGTTCATCCGCCAAAGCCATCGCGGACCTGAACGCCCGCCATCTCCGCGTTCCGCTGGCGGGGGACTCGCGCGCCGGCCAACTGGTGGTCTGGGCGGAATTTCTCCAGGCCGCCGTTCCCGCCGGTGTGCCGATTCTTTTGTTGAGTCGTGAGGGTGTGGATTGGCTCGATGTCGTCGTGGGCGAGCCGGCGAAGGGTGATTTCTTTTGCCTTCAGGCGTCACCCGCGGCGCTGCCCCTCGCGACGGAAATCCCGTACGAGATGCCGCCGGAAGCGAAACCGCGCCTGGTGGAATTGGAGGCCCGCTTCCTCAACCCGGCCGCGGTGAGCGCCACGACAACACCGACCTTGGCGAACGGCGCGGCGGCATCTGCGGGCGCAGGAAAGCCCTGGCTCGCCATCGTCGCCGTGGTCGTGGTTTTATTGGTCGTCGCGGGCTGGATGATTACCCGTGGCGGCGGAAAGCCGGCGACCCCGAAGCAAATCGCCGCCGCGCCGGCCGCTGAAAAGACTCAGCCCGTTTCAGCCGTCCCATCGGAAGCCGAAGCCAGACGCCTCGCGGACGAGAAAACCAAAGCCGATGCCGAAGCCCGGCGGTTGGCGGACGAGAAGGCGCAAGCCGAAGCAAAATTTTCCGCGGAAGAAAAGGCGAAAGCCGTCGCCGACGCCAGACGGTTGGGCCAGGAAAAGCGGGCTGCCGAAGAAAAGGCCAAAGCCGAAGCGGAAGCGAAGCGACTGGCTGAACAGAAAGCGAAATCCGAAGCGCAGCGGGTCGCGGACGAAAAGGCCGGTGCCGATGCGGCCGCGAACCGTATTGCGGAAGAAAAACGTAGCGCCGATGAAAAAGCGGCTGCCGAAGCGAAGCGGCTGGCCGACGATAAACTTGAACGGGAAAGGAATTTCAAGGCGGCGATGGAGTTGGCGCGCACCGCGCTGGGCGCAAAAGATTTTGCGAAGGCGATAGAAGAGGTCACCCGGGCGATTGCCATACTGCCGGACGACGCCAGCGGCGCGAAGTTCAAGGCCGACGCGCGGAAGCAACTCGATGTGATCCGGGCGGCGCAGGTCCAGCAGAATGTCGAGCGATTGCTCGCGTCCGGCCGCGCCGCCCTCGATGCGAAGAATTATTCGGACGCCGCGGCGAAGGCCGACGAGGCGTTGAAACTCCGACCCGGCGACGCCGAGGCGGCGGCTTTGAAGAACAGCGCCGCCGTGCCCGCCGACCTCGAAGCCGCGCAGTCGTTTTTTGACAAGCAAGCCTACGACCAGGCGGCGGGATTGTGCGCGCGGCATACGGGCGTCGCGGAATTTGACGCCCTGGCAAAAAAAATTGTGGAAGCGCAAAAGCAGACCACCGAGCAGCAGGTGCAATCGCAACTGGCGCAACTGGACGTGAAGTTTGAAATCCTGCGCGTCCAGTTCGGGATGCTCAAGTCCTCGGCCGCGGCCAGCGCCGAAGCGCGCGCGGCCACGCGTCTCCGTCCGCCGATTGACGCCCAGTTTTTTCTGCGGGAGACCGACGACCTCGAAGCGAAGTACCGGGCCGGCGGCTGGCTGGTCCAGAACGACCGGGAAAAGAATCTAAAAAAACTGAAGCAGGAAATCCTTTACACGCAATAATTACCATCCCCGGACGGCGGGATGAAAAATTTATGAGCGATCTAATTGAAAAACTATCGCAGCCGGTCTCGGCGGAGAAACCTTGCGGCCCCGATCTCTCCAATGATCCACAGTTCGACGAACTGGAAAACCTGCTCAAGGGCAAACCCGAGGTGGACATCGGCTCGGTGAAGAAACCGGCGGAGCCGCCGGATTGGGGGTCGCTGCAAAAAAAGAGCGCCGACTTTCTGGCGAAATCAAAACACCTGCGCGTCGCGGTGATGTTGACGTGCTGCCAACTCAAGACCGCCGGCTACGCGGGTTTTGCCGACGGGCTGCAACTGATTCGCGGCCTGCTCGAGAAATACTGGGGCGACCTCTATCCCACGCTCGACCCGGAGGACAACAACGACCCCACGCAACGGCTCAACGCGCTCCGTTACACCATCACCGCCGACCGCGGCTCGCTCTCCGGCTGGCTCAAAGTGGTGGATTACCTCTACATCACGCCGATCTGTCAGCCCAAAGGCGCGCCGCCGTTGAACTTCGATCACATCACAAACGCGAAGCGGAAGGAATCGGGCGCCGAAGGGCTGCCGCCGGACACGCTCGACCTGACCAAGGTCAGGGAGATGATCAACGCCACGGGCGCGGACAAGATCAACGCACAAATCGCCTCGTTACGCGGTGCGCTGGAGACGACTCAGGCGATTGACCAGTTCCTCGGCAGCACCCTCGGCGCGGGCAACTCAATCAGTTTTGAAACGCTGGAGAAAACCCTCAAGGAGCTCATCGTCGGTCTCGAAGGCTTCGTTGGCGGTGGCGCGGCGGAAGGCGCTGCCGGTGCCACCGGAGAAAGCGGCGGCGGTGGAATTCCGATCAGCGGTTCGATCCGCTCGCGCGAAGATGTCGTGCGCGCGTTGGACAGCATCTGCGAGTTTTACCGGCAGGCGGAACCGTCCAGCCCGGTGCCGTATGTTCTGCGACGCGCGCAGAAACTCGCCATGATGAACTTCGTGCAAGCGATGGCGGAGTTGAACCTCGCCAACGTGGACGCGCTGAAACCGAGCATGGGATCGGCCGTGGAGTCCGCCGCGCCGCCTTCCTGAGCGCCACCGGATCATCACCGCCCATGCCGGAGCAAGATCCCGCCGCGCGCTTTCCCATTCGCCTCGGGGATGCGAAGACCTTCACGCTGGTCCGCGAATTGTTCCGCGCCACCGCCTTTGACGAGCCGACGCTCGGTCACGTGCTGCAACTGACCGACATGAGTGCGCTGGGGCGCGTCCGCTGGGAGGAGATCAAACTGGAAAACCTGTCCGCGCCTTTGCGCTGGTGTCTGAATCTTTTCGTGCGCGGATTGTCGTCGCCGGAAAAGGAATCGCGCGCCGTCTGCGGCGACGAAATCCTCGCCGCCTTTCTCGCGCTCGGTCTGTTGCGCCCTCGAAAAGGCGGGCCCGGCGCGCTCGTCTGTCCCGTGTGGTTGTATCCCGTGGACGGGTTTCTCGTTGCGTCGGATCGCACGAGCGATCCGGACGGCGGCGAATTCAAGCCGGCGGAGGACGTGGTGTTCCCGGCGATTTATGGCGGCACGTTGCGCTTTTTGAAACTGTTGCCGGAGATGAACGGCGGCGAGGCACTTGACCTCTGCGGCGGGACGGGTATCGGCGCACTGCGACTGGCGCGAACGGCGAAGGCGGCTGCCACGGCGGACCTCGCAGAGCGTTCGGCGTTTTTCGCGGAGTTCAATGCGGCGCTGAACGGGGTTGCGATGGAAAGTTTGTGCGGCGACGTTTACGCGCCGGCGGCGGGGCGGCAGTTCGATGTCATCGCCGCGCACCCGCCGTTCGTACCGGCGACAGGGCCGAACATGGTCTATCGCGACGGCGGGGCGACGGGCGAGGAAGTGACCCGGCGCGTGATCGAGGGACTGCCCGCGCACCTGCGGCCCGGCGGAACGTGCGTAATTCTTTGCGTCGCGCGCGACACGCAGGAGCAGACCTTCGAGCAACGGGCGCACGACTGGCTCGGCCCGGCGGCGGGCGAGTTCGACGTGATCTTCGGTCTTGAAAAAATTCTTTCCGTCGGCGAGGTCGTCGAATCCCTTCGCGCCCGTGGGCAGAACCTGAGCGATGAAGCGGCGAAGTCATTGCTCGTCCGGTTGCAATCGCTCGGCACGCGGCAGTTCGTCTATGGCGCGCTGGTCATTCGGCGCGATGTGGGAGCGATATCGCCAAAACCTTATCGCATCGGCCTGACCCCGAACGGACGCGCGGCGGATTTCGAACGATTGTTCGCGTGGCGGCGACAACAGCGGCAGCCCGGCTTCGCCGAATGGCTGCACGATTGCCGACCGCACTTCGCTCCCCGGCTGCAATTGACCGCGCGCCATGTCGTTCAGGACGGCGAGTTGGTGCCGGCGGAATTTGTTTTTTCCATCGAAGCCGGTCTCGAAGCGGCGTTGCGTCCGGACGCGTGGGTGGTGCCGTTGGTGGCGCGTTTCAACGGTGCGCGTTCGGTGCGCGAGGTTTTCCACGCCGCGCAAAAGGCCGATGAACTGCCCGCGGGATTCCGGCTGGAAGATTTCGCGGGCCTCGTCAACGGGATGATCGGGCGCGGTTTTTTGGAAGTGGAGTTGCCGCTCGTGAAGTGAGGCCGAAAAGGTTTTGCAGTCGGCGGGTTGCGAACTAAGCTCCTTCCAACAACGACCCGTTCCGGTGCCAAATCCATTTTCAAGTCTGCGGGTGCGGCTGGTAGCGACGGTCTTCATCGCCATCGCGCCCGCCGGACTGGTGATGTACTTCACTCAGCTCCCGTGGGTGGGGTTCGTCATGGGCCTGCTCGCGCTCGGGGCGGCGTGGTTTGGGGGCGAGCATTTCATTTTGCGGCAGATCCGCGCGATCCTGAGCACGGCTCGTCAACTTGCCGCCGGGGATCTTTCCAGCCGCACGCAACTCGCCGAGACCAAAGGCGAGCTTGGCGAACTGGCGAAGACCTTCGACCGGATGGCGGAATCCATCGAGACGCGCGCGCGCGAAGCCGAGATCGCCCAACACACCCTGGCCACGCGGGCGCAGCAGCAAACTGTGGTGGCGGCGCTCGGCCAGTTCGCGCTCGTCAGCCAGGATTTCAACGCATTGCTCAGCCAGTCGGTGACGATGGTGGGGCAGACGCTCGAAGTGGAATTCGTCCACGCGCTCGAATTGCAGCCGGGCGGCGAATCGCTCCTGATGTGCGCGGGTGTGGGTTGGAAGTCCGGGACGGTGGGCAGTGCGGTCATCGAGGCCCACGGGTCTTCGCAGGCGGCGTTCGTGCTCGCGAGTGGCGAACCGGTCGTCATCACCAACATGAAAGAGGAGCGGCGTTTCATCGCGCCGCCGTTGCTGTTGGAACACGGCGTTATGAGCGGCATTGCCGTCGTGGTGGCGACGCGGCAACGGCCGTATGGCGTGCTGGGCGCGTATTCGAAGCAGGCCCGCTCGTTCAACGGCGACGAAATAAATTTCCTGATGGCCGTGGGGATGGCGCTGGCGACGGCGGCGGAACGCACGCGGACCGAGGCCGAGATGCAAAAGCTCGCCGCCTTCGCGCAGCTCAATCCGAACGCGGCGCTGGAGCTGGACGCCGACGCGACGATCACGTATTTCAACGACGCCGCGCTGAAGCTGGCGCTGAGTGTGGAGCGCGAGCATCCGCGCGCGGTGTTGCCCGGCGAGGTCGCGCAGATCGTCGCGGATTGTCTCGCCACCGGCCAGAGCCGGCTCCGACTGGAAACGAAGATCGCAAGCCGGACGTTTTCGTGGTCATTCCATCCAGTGCTCGCCAGCCGCGTCGTTCATTGTTACGTCGAGGACATCACCGACCGGCTGAACCTCGAAGGGCAGTTGCTCCAGTCGCAGAAAATGGAATCGGTCGGCCAGCTTGCCGCCGGCGTGGCGCACGATTTCAACAACATGCTCACCATCATCCAAGGTCACGCCGGGCTGGTGATGGCCCGGCCGAACCTCCCGACGGAACTTTTCGACTCGGCGCAGGCGGTTTATTTCGCTTCGGAACGAGCGGCGGGTTTGACGCGGCAACTGCTGATGTTCAGCCGCAAGAATGTCATGCAGCGGAAACAGCTCGACCTCCGCAATGTGGTCAACAACATGATCAAACTGCTCATGCGTTCGCTCGGCGAGCTGGTGACGCTCGATTTCAAACCGCCGGTGGAAGTGCCCGTGGTCTTCGGCGACGCCGGCATGTTGGAACAGGTCATCATGAACCTCGCCGTGAACGCGCGCGACGCCATGCCGCGCGGTGGCACGTTGACAATCAACGTCAATCCCGTCGCCATCACGGACGCCTACGTGCAGATTCATCCCGCGGCGCGCCCGGGACCGTTCGTTTGTCTGCGCGTCTCGGACACGGGCATCGGGATGGAAGACGCGGTCATCAATCATATCTTCGAGCCGTTCTTCACGACGAAGGAAATCGGAAAGGGGACGGGCCTCGGGTTGGCGACGGTGTACGGCATCGTAAAACAGCACGACGGCTGGCTGGAAGTTTCCAGCGAAGTGGGAAAAGGGAGCACCTTCAATGTCTTTCTCCCCGCGAGCGATGCCGCCGCGGAAACCGGAAAATCTGACCCCAGCCCGACGGCATTCGTCCGCGGCGGCAAGGAAACCATTCTCGTCGTCGAGGACGAACCGGTGTTGCGTGACATGGCGCATTTGATCCTCGAAGAGTGTGGCTACCGGATTTTCGGCGCGTCCAACGGCCCGGAGGCGCTGCGGGTGTGGGAGGAGAAGAGCCTCGTGATTGATCTGCTGCTCACCGACATGGTCATGCCCGAAGGGGTTTCCGGAATTGAACTCGCCGAAAAATTGCTCGCGACCAAGCCGGGCCTGAAAGTCATTTTTGCGAGCGGTTACACGGTGGATGAAGTGAGCGAAGCCTTTCTCGCGAAGAACAACGCGCGCTTTCTGCAAAAGCCCTACACCCGCGTCACGCTGGCCCGCGCGGTGCGTCAGGCGCTCGATGAAACGAAGGTCGCCGCTGCCAACTGAGGGCGAGCGGGGAAGGTCAAATCCGCGCTTGACGCTGGGCGGGAGAGAAATAGGATTTGCCCGTAATCCCGGATCAACCCTAAACCAAAACTGAGCAATCCTATGGATACAAACACTCCCACTGCAACGCCTCCGCCCGCGCCTGCAACTCCACCTCCGCCCTCGAACGGAGAAGACAAAACCGCTGCCATCCTGAGCTATCTGACCTTGATCGGTTTCATCGTCGCGATTGTTTTGCACAGCAACAAAAAAACCAAACTCGGCGCGTTTCACCTGCGCCAGACTTTAGGATTCATTCTGTCGGTCATTGCCGGCTGGATTTGCATCGCCATCATGATGTTCATCCTCCTCCTGGCCTTGGCGTTCATGAAATCCTTCATGCTCCTCCTGGTGCCGTTGATTTACGTGGCGTTCGGCTTGTCCGTCTTCGTGCTCTGGGTCATGGGTCTTATCTCAGCCATCAACGGCCAGATGAAACCGATGCCGGTGGTCGGTCCGTTCTACCAGCGAATTCTCGGGACGACCTTCGACTGAAAAGGGCGCAGGGTTACGTCCCAAACGACATTGTGACCGGCAAGCCTTTGGCAAGGCGTGTTCCTGCCCGAGTCCGCACGGTTGATTTGGACTTCGCGTTCCCTATAATCCGTCCGTGCTCGATATTAAATTGATTCGTGAGCGGACGGATTTTGTCCGGCAACGGCTCGCCACGCTCGGGGCAGGGGATGAGTTGCTCATTGACGGCATCCTCTCGGCGGATGAGGCGCGGCGCAAGGCGTTGGGCGAGGTGGAGGCGCTCAAGGCCACGCGCAATCGCGTGTCCAAGGAGATCGGCGCGCTCATGGGTCAGAAGAAACTTGCCGAGGCGGAGGTCAAGAAGGCGGAGACGAAGAATCTGGGCGACCAGATCGCCGCGCTGGATGCGGAGGCGAAGTCGGCGGAGGCGAAGCGGGACGGCTTAATGCTGGCGTTGCCGAATCTGCCGCATGAGTCGGTGGCGGTGGGCAAGTCGGCGGCGGACAACCCGGTGGTGCGCGTCGTGGGTGAGAAGGCAGCCTTCGCGTTCAAGCCGAAATCGCACGTGGAGTTGTGCGAGAGTTTGAAGCTGGTGGATTTCGCACGCGCGGCGAAGTTGTCGGGGAGCGGGTTCGTGCTCTACACGAATTGGGGTGCGAAGCTGGAGCGGGCGTTGATCCAGTTTCTGCTGGATTTGCACACGCGGGAGCATGGTTACACGGAAGTGTCGCCACCGTTGTTGGTCGGGCCGCAATGTCTGGAGGGCGTGGGACAATTCCCGAAGTTCAAGGATCAGTATTACGGCGCGGTGGAGGGGGATCGGGCAGATGCGATGGGAAAACTTTATTTGATCCCGACGGCGGAGACGCCGGTGGCGAATATTCATCGCGAGGAAATTCTGGCGGAGAAACAGCTTCCGATCTACTACTGCGCCTACTCGCCGTGTTTTCGTGGCGAAGCGGGCGCGGCCGGTGTGGGCACACGCGGGATGATTCGCGTGCATCAGTTCGACAAGGTGGAGTTGATCAAGATCGTGAAGCCGGAGGATGGCTACGCGGAGCACGAGAAGATGCTGGCGAACGCCGAGCGCGTATTGCAATTGCTAGGACTACATTATCGCGTCGTGTCGCTCTGCACCGGCGACATGGGTTTCGCGAGCGCGAAGACTTACGATATCGAAGTGTGGGCGCCAGGGCAGGGGAGTTATCTGGAAGTTTCGAGCGTGTCGAACTGTGAAGATTTTCAAGCGCGGCGGATGAATCTCCGGTTCAAGAATGACACGGGCGAAAATAGATTTCCGCACATCTTGAACGGGAGCGGGACGGCGTTGGCGCGGTTGTTTGTGGCCCTGATCGAGACGTATCAGCAAAGCGATGGAAGTGTGAAGATTCCTGAGCCGTTGCAGAAGTATCTGGGCACGGAGCAGATTACCGCGTGAAAAATACCAAATACCAAACACCAAACACCAAATTGGATTTGGAGTCCGGAATTTCCTTGGTGTTTGGTGTTTGGTGTTTGGATTTTGGTTCATGAAAATCCTTCTCGCCAGCAGCGAAGTTCATCCTTACTCGAAGACCGGCGGCCTGGCCGACGCGGCGGGCGCGTTGGGCAAGTCGCTGGCGGAGGCCGGACATCGCGTCGGGATCGTGACGCCGCTCTATCGCGGCATTCGCGAGAAGTTCCCCGCGTTGCGGCGGGAGGACTGGCATTTTGATCTGCCGCTCGGATCGAAGCGCGCCAGCGCGGAATTGTGGGCGCTCGAGCCCGCGAAGGGGTTGACGGTCTATTTCATTCACAAGCCGGAGTATTTCGACCGCGCCGGGATTTACGGCGAGAACGGCGCGGATCATCCGGACAACGGCGAGCGGTTCATATTCTTCTCGAAATGCGTCGTGAATCTGGCGCGGTACCTGCCGTGGCAGCCGGAGGTTGTGAACGTCAGCGATTGGCAGACGGGTCTGGTGCCGGCGTTGGTGCTGCATCAATCGCGTACGGAAGGGTGGGGGAATCGTCCGCGCGTCTGTCTGACGATTCACAATTTGGCATATCAAGGTTATTTCCCGCGCAGCGTGTACGCGCTGACGAATCTGCCGCCGGAATATTTTATCGCCGAGGGTGCGGAACATTTTGGCAAGTTGAACTGCCTGAAGGCGGGCATTGCGTTCGCCGACATGATCACGACGGTCAGTCCGCGTTACGCGCGCGAAATCACGACGCAAGAGTATGGCGAAGGGCTGGACGGTCTGCTGCGCAAACGGCAAGGGCAGGGGAGATTGACCGGCATTCTCAACGGCGTGGATTACGACGAATGGAAGACCACCGGTAATCCGCATTTGCCGGCATCATTTTCGGTTGGAGACCTGGCAGGAAAGGCCGCTGTCAAATCGGCTTTGCAACGGGAACTGGGATTGCCTGCCAACCCCACCTGCCCGCTCTTTGGAACCATCACTCGCCTGGCGGAACAGAAAGGAATGGATATCGAGCTTGGCGCGCTCGAGGAGATGCTCAATGCCGACTTGCAATTCGCGTTGCTCGGCAGCGGGTCGGCCGATTACGAGCGGGAGTTCAGGAAACTCGCCCGCAGGTTTCCCGCGCGGGTTGCGGTGCGTCATGCCTATGACCACAGCCTGGCGCACCGCATCGAAGCCGCGTGTGATTTTTACCTGATGCCTTCGCGGTTTGAACCGTGCGGTCTGAACCAGATGTACAGTCTGCGCTACGGAACCATTCCGATTGTCCGTCGGACGGGTGGCTTGGATGATTCGGTTGTGGATGTTGCCGACAACGCTGCGGAGGCGACGGGCATCAAGTTCTCGACCTATTCAGGGCCGGCGTTGGCGAAGGGGATCCGGAAAGCGCTCGCAATCTACGGTGACAAATCTCTGGTTGAGCATTACCAATTGAATGGAATGAGGGCGGATTTTTCCTGGGGCAGAATCGTTGGGGAATACTTGAAAGCTTACAGCAGGCGATGAGTTGCCAAATCCACGACGGTTATTATGAAGATAACAAACATTGTGTCGCTATATTATCGGCAACCCATATTGGTGGAATTTTCGCAACCTTGGGATGACTATCGGTAGCCAAGACCAAAACGACTGGTGATTGGCCAATAAACAAACGAAGACTTGCCGATGATGTAATCCGCATCAACGTCGGCAAAAAAACGTGAGTCGAGGCTGTTCCCGGTGTTGTCACCCATGACCATGAAATGATTCGAGCGGACTTGGAATTCTTTGCCGTCGGCGAAAAGTTGGATTGGCAGGTGTCCATTGTAATCGTTCTGCGGATCATCGTGAGTTAATTTATACACGTTCTCAAAACCCGGAGTCCCGGTGTCCAAGCGCTGCCCATTGATGATCAGATGATGATCTTGGCCGATCTGGGCGCGCTCGCCACTCAAAGCCACCTGTCGTTTGATGTAGAATTGGTCATCGGGAATCTGCCAGCGGCCTTGGGGATCGTTCCGTCTCTCCTCGTCAATGCCTTTCGTCGCAAAGACAATAATCTCACCGCGCTTAGGCTTTCGAAAATTGTACGTGAGGCGATCAACAAATAAATGGTCCCCGCTCTGAGTCTTGAGGCGGACGACCTGATCGCCTTTACGGAATGGTTCGCCGATTCGAAGTCCAGAGCGGGCCTGCAAAGTGCCGATCGGTGGCCCGCCATAGTCCGGCGGAAAAAACATCATGTGCGCCACGCCACCGATGTAGATCGTCTGCCAGAAATCAATCACGCGAATTCCCACGGGATCGGCGATCCGTTCGAGGACCCCATCGGCCTTGGCAATCACATCAACGTAACTTACGCCCGCGAACCACTCGCGAATTCGCTCGAGCCCCGTGGGAATCTGAACGCCTGGTTGATCAACTAAGTTCGTCGAAGTCACACCGAACAACGTCGGTTGCATAGAGCCGGTCGGGATCTTGAACGGTTGGACGAAGAACGTGCGGATCCCCATCGCCACAGCGAGCGCCACCAGAAACACTTCCACGTTCTCGCGATAGCCGGCATTGGGATACGGCTTGAGCCACTTGTTGGCGACGTCCTCCAGTTTTTCCATTTGTTTGAGTAACGCTGACTTTTCCGTGTCCGACTTGATCGCCGTCCCAAACTCATCGAGCGCAGCGCCGACAGCCTGAACGGCCTGCGGCGAAAGAATATCGCGCTGCGCGTTGAGGATGTTGCGGACATGCTTTCGCATCGCCGTGGCGTGGCGGACCGTTTTGGAAATGAACCAACGTAATGTCATATCGTTTTCCCGTGCCCGGTTCGTTCGACCAACAAACCTGATTTGCGTTCAGGTCTTCAACACCTCGATAAACGCTTCCTGCGGGATGTTGACGTTTCCGATTGATTTCATGCGCTTTTTACCTTCCTTCTGCTTCTCAAGCAACTTCCGTTTGCGCGACACGTCGCCGCCGTAACATTTCGCCGTCACATCCTTGCGGAACGCGCTCACGGATTCCGACGCGACAATCTTTCCACCGATGGCCGCCTGAATCTTCACCTGAAATTGCTGCCGCGGAATAACTTCTTTCAACTTCTCGGCCAGCGCCCGTCCCCTGCCCTCCGCCTTCGTGCGGTGCACGATGCTGGAAAACGCATCCATCGGCTCGTTGTTCACCAGCATGTCGAGCTTCACCATGTCGCTCTCCTGGTAATCGGCGTGCTCATAATCCATCGAACCGTAACCGCGCGTCAGGCTCTTGATGCGGTCGTGAAAATCGATCAGGATTTCCCCCAGCGGCACGAGATTGTGTAGCATCACGCGCTTGGGGTCGAGCGTCTCCGTGTGATCCAGCGTGCCACGCTTCTCGGACACCAACGCCATCATGTCCCCGATGTATTCGTTCGGGCAGATGATGTAAGCGCGCACCATCGGCTCCTCGATCTTCTCGATGTGCGTCACGTCCGGCAGGAACGCCGGATTATCCACCTCCTTCACCGTCTTGTCCTTGCCCGTCATCGTTACGCGATAGACCACGCTCGGATACGTGGCGATGATGTCCATGCCGTATTCGCGCCGCAACCGTTCCTGCACGATCTCCATGTGCAACAAACCAAGAAACCCGCAGCGAAAACCAAACCCCAGCGCCACGCTCGTCTCCGCCGAATACGCGAACGCCGAATCGTTGAGCTGCAACTTTGCCATGTTCTGCTTCAAGTGCTCGTAATCCGCCGTGTTGATCGGGTAGATCCCGCTGAACACCATCGGATGAACCTCTTTGAACCCCGGCAACACGCCGGACGGATGCCGCGCGTCCGTGATCGTATCGCCCATCTTCACCTCCGCCGCAGTCTTGATGTTCGCCGTCATGTAACCCGTCTCGCCCACTTCCAGTTTTGCGCGCACGTAAGGCTTCGGATTGAAACTCCCGACCTCCTTCACCTCGTAATTTTTCCCCGAGTGCAGCAACTTGATGTTCATTCCCGCCTTCAACTCCCCGTTGAACACTCGCACATGCGTAATCACGCCCTTGTAAGTGTCGTACAGCGAATCGAACGCCAACGCCTGCAAACCTGGCGCGCCCGTCGGCTTCGGCGGAGGCACACGCTCGACGATGGCCTCCAGAATTTCCTCGATGCCAATCCCCTCCTTCGCGCTTGCGGGAATCGCCGTCTCCGCCGGGATCGCCAGGATGTCTTCGAGCTGACGCTTCGCCTGCGGGATGTCGGCGTGCGGCAAATCAATCTTGTTGATCACGGGAATGATCGTGAGGTTTTGTTTCATCGCCAGATGCACATTGGCAACCGTCTGCGCCTCGACGCCCTGCGCCGCGTCCACGATCAGCAACGCCCCCTCGCACGCGGCCAGACTGCGCGACACCTCGTAAGTGAAATCCACGTGGCCCGGCGTATCAATCAGGTTCAGCTCGTACGTCTCGCCGTTCTTTGCTTTGTAAAGCATCGTGACCGGATGCGCCTTGATCGTGATGCCGCGCTCGCGTTCGAGATCCATCGAATCGAGCAACTGCGCCTCCATGTCGCGCGTGGCGACGGTGCCCGTGCGATGCAAAAGCCGGTCCGAAAGCGTCGTCTTCCCATGATCAATATGGGCGATGATGCTGAAATTGCGTATGTGTGCCGCGTCCATCCAGTGATTCTCTTACTCTTAATCTTCTTCTTAATCTTAATCGGATTATTCCCCAACCCGAGCGCGGCAGAATAACGGCAAAGCGCCGGAAGAAAAGAAAATTACTCCGTCGCAAAGTCGCGCATCACTGAGCCCGGAGACAGCGCAAACCCGAATCCGTCACCACCACTTCCTGGCTGTTCAGCATTTCTGATTGAAAACCCATCCCCCGCCCCGCACACTCCGCTCATGCAATCAGTCTTTAACGGGCCCGTTTTCGTGGTGCGCGACAACATTGACACCGACCAGATCATCTCCGCGCAGCACTTGAATCTCGTGCCGACGATTCCCGAGGAATACGAGAAGCTCGGCAGCTTCGCGCTCGATGGACTGCCCAAATCACTTTACGCGACGCGCTTCGTGAAGGATGGCCAGCTCGACAGCGACTATCCCATCGTCGTCGGCGGACGCAATTTCGGCTGCGGCAGCTCGCGTGAGCACGCGCCCATCGCGTTGGGTTCGGCGAAGTGCAAAGTCATCCTCGCCGAAAGTTTCGCGCGCATCTTCTTCCGCAACTGCGTCGCCACCGGCGAACTTTATCCCTGTGAAATGACCGAGCGCCTGTGCGACGCGCTCAATACCGGCGACGTGGTGACCGTGGACCTCGATCAGGCGACTGTGACCGTGAAAGCCACGGGCAAAGTTTACAATTTCAAACCTCTCGGTGACGTCCGCCCCGTCGTGGACGCCGGCGGCATCTTCAACTACGCGCGCAACAGCGGGATGATTTCGACAAAGGGTTGAACAAGTTGCCGTGAACAAACCGGAACTGCTCCCCTACCCGCGCTCGCTCAAACTCACCGCGGGACATTTCACGCTGCCAAAGCGCGACACGCTCGCTGCGGTCGCGACAGTTCACACCCACCGCGCGCCCAAACATGCCGAGGGTTACAACCTGACCATTGACCGCCGCGGCGTGCGCCTCGAGTTCCGCCACGCGGGCGGCCTGCGCGCGGCGGCGGCCACGCTCAACCAGTTGCTGCGACAATACGGTCGCAAACTTCCCTGCCTCAAGATTCGCGACTGGCCGGATTTTCCGCGCCGTGGCGTGATGCTCGACATCTCGCGCGGCCGCGTGCCAAAACTTGAGACGTTGCTCGAACTCGTCGAACAGCTCGCAAGTTTCAAGATCAACGAATTCCAACTCTACACCGAGCACACCTTTGCCTACCGGAAATACAAATCCGTCTGGAAGGAGTGGGGCGCGCTGACGGCGGCGGAAATCAAGAAACTCGACGCCCGCTGCCGCGCGTTGGGCATTGATCTCGTGCCGAACCAGAATTCCTTCGGCCACCTGCGCTACTTTCTCGAACACCCGCGCCTTCGCAAACTCGCCGAGGTCAGCGAACCTTACGAGGGTTCAACCGGAGATTTCCTACGTTTCCCGACCACGCTCGCGCCGAACAATCCGGGCACGCGCAAGTTCATCCGCGGACTTTACGACGAGTTGCTGCCGAACTTTACCAGCAAGCATTTCAACGTCGGTTGCGATGAAACGTGGGATCTGGGCCGCGGCCAGAGCAAAAAAGTTTGCGAGCGCCGCGGCAAAGGAAATGTCTATGTGGATTTTCTCAAAGCCATCCAGCGCGAAGTCGCGAAGCGCGACCGGCGCATGATGTTTTGGGGCGATATCATTCTCCATCATCCCGAACTGATCAAAAAATTGCCTAAGAACATCATCGCGTTGAACTGGGGTTACGAAGCGAATCATCCGTTTGAGAAGGAGGCGGCGACGTTCGCGAAATCGAAGCTGCCGTTCTACGTCTGCCCGGGAACTTCGACGTGGATGGCATTGATTGGCCGCCACGACAACGCCTTCGCCAACCTCGTCGCGGGTGCGAAGTCCGGCTTGAAGCACGGCGCCATCGGCTATCTGAACACCGATTGGGGTGACGGCGGGCATCCGCAACCGCTCGCGGTCAGCTACGCGCCGTTTCTCATCGGCGCGGCGGTGAGTTGGTGCGGCAATACCTACGACGAGAGACTCCTCGTGCCAGTGCTAAGCCGCGATGTGTTTCACGATTCCACCCAACGCGTCGCGAAGGCTGCCATCGCGATGGGTTTTGCGCATCGCAAGTTTGGTTATTGCGACGCCAACGTCACGCCGTTCGGCGCGGTCATCGCCGCACCGCCGCCGGCAACGCGCGAACTGTTTTGCCGCAGCGGGCTGAAATATTACGCGCGAATTGCGCCACGAAACATCCGCCGCGCAACCGCGGAAGTTGAACAGCAGCGCCGTGTCCTTCACGCAGCCCAACCCATGACGCGCGCCGGTCAGGTGTTGAAACTGGAATTGGATCTCGCCGCGCGCATGGCCGCGGAGTCCTGCCGCATCATGTTGTGGCAACAATCGCTGGCCGCCGGGAGAAAAACCGAAGCCCGCGTGCTGGCCCGCAAAGGCATCCGCGCGCTCGCGCAAATCGAGCGGGATTTCAAACGGTATTGGCCGTTGCGCAATCTGGCCACGACGGCCAGGTGTTCGCCGTTCCTCCGCTGGCGAATGGACGATTACCGTCGCGGCAAACTCCATTTCTCTCCGGCCGCCGCGCGCCTCGCCAAAGCGAAGACGTACGCGGCGGAGTAGGAGCGCCGGCATTCGCGCCGGCGCTTGCCGGCATCAGAACGCCGGCGTCACTTCCACGCGCTGCCCGGGCGCCGCCACGAGGTCGTTGCCCTGCGCCCAGACGGAATCGTTCAGCAGCAGTTTGAATTGCACCGCTTCCTTCGCCGGCACCGTCAAGCGCCAGACCCTTCCGTCCACGCAGGTCAACGGCGTGCCGCGTTCCCACGAGAGGCCCGCGCCCTGGCCGCGCACGAAGAGGCTGTTGCCGAAGCCGACGTCAATGCGCGCTTCGATGGTGGTGGTGGTGTTTTGGGATTTCGCCGCCGGCTTCCGGGCCGCGGTTCCGGTCGCCGTCGCCACGGCTTTCTTGATGCTCTTTTTCATCTGATTCACAAGTTTCATATTTGGTTCTGTTGTTTCCTTGTCAGCCTGGCAAATGCACTACACGTGCTACCCCGGCTGTGTGAGGAAACATTGGGCTCCCGCCCAATAAAAGCTATGGGCGTGCCAATGCCAGTCCGACAAGGGAGTTTGCAGTCACGGGAAATGCGACTGCCACCGCCGGGAGGTTTGCAAATCAGACGCGCTTTGTCAATTCGACGCCGAGCCGCAGCAACCGACGCGCGTCCGCGTCCGAGCCAGCCTCGGCGTAAATGCGCAGGATCGGTTCCGTGCCCGAGCCGCGCAGCATGAGCCACGAGCCGTCCTGCGCAACAAACTTCACACCATCGAAACTCTTCACGTCGGCGAGCGGCGAGCGCAATAACTTCGCCGGCGGATTCTGTTTTAGGAATTCCATCAGCGCGCCGCGCTTCTCGAGCGGGAAGTGGGTGTCAATCCGGCCGTAACGGTGCGGCCCGAATTCTTTTTCCAGTTTCGCCACGAGCTTGTTCAAAGGCAAGCGCTCGACCGCGAGCATCTCCAGCAACATCAAGCCCGCCGCGATGCCGTCCCGCTCCGGAATGTGTCCGGGAAAGCCGATGCCGCCGCTCTCCTCCGCCCCGAGGAGCACATCGCCCTTGAGCATCTCGGCGCAAATATATTTGAAGCCGACCCCGGTCTCGACGAGTTGCAGCCCGTACGCGGCGCACATCTTGTCAACCATCGTCGTCGTCGTCAGCGCCTTCACCACACGCCCCCTGCCCTTTCGGTTCGCGAACAAGTGATGCAGCAACAGACAAATGAGTTGGTGCGTCGAGAGATATTTGCCGCGACCGTCCATGCCACCGACGCGGTCCGCGTCGCCGTCGGTCACAAGGCAAAGATCGTGCGGGTGCTTGCGAAGGAACGCCTGGCTGCGGGCATAATTCTTCTCGATGGGTTCGGGATTGATGCCGCCGAATAGCACATCGTGGTTGCCATTGAGCGTGGTGACTTTGCAACTCGTGCCGGCGAGAATCTGCTGGAAACATCCGGCACCAACGCCGAACAACGCCTCGTGCGCGAACCGCAACCGTGACTTTGCGATCAGTTTGAAATCCACCAGTTTCTTCAGCGCCGCGTAGTGCGCGGGCCGAACGTCCTCGACTACCGCGCGATTATCAGCGATCGCGTCGGCGAGCTTCACGCTGCGAGGTGAAGTCTGATCGAGACATCCCTCGATGGCCTTGCAGGTTTCCGAGTCGCTCGAACCGCCGTAGTGAGACTTGAGTTTGAACCCGTTAAAGATCGGCGGATTGTGGCTGGCCGTGATCATCACCCCGCCAACGGCGGACTGGGCCTTTACCGCGAAGGAAACGGAAGGCGTCGGCGTTGGCTCCGCCGTGAGCACGACCGAGAAACCATTCGCCACCATGACCTCGGCCGTCGTTTGCGCGAAGCGGTCGGAGAAAAACCGCCGGTCATAACCGATGATGACCTTCTTTTCCGTTCCGGCCACTGGGTTCGCGCTCCAGTAATCTGCGGTCGCCTGCGCCACGCGCGCGACGTTTGCGAACGTGAAATCCTCGGCGATGACCGCGCGCCAGCCGTCCGTTCCAAATTTGATGCTCATGAAAAATCCGGGGTTAAGCTTTCAAATCCGCCAGCGCCGGGTCGTGCGCGTGGACGATCTTGCGCATTTTCGCCACAGCGGCTTTCAGACTGTGCGCGGCGAACAACGTTGTCCCGCTGACGAAAACGTCCGCGCCGGCCTGCGCACATTCCCCGGCGGTCTTGAAATTCACGCCGCCGTCCACGCCAATCGTGAAAGAGAGATTGCGTTCGGCCCGCCACGCCGCGGCCTGTTGAATCTTCGGCAGCATCTCGTAAATGAATTCCTGTCCGCCGAAGCCGGGGTTCACCGTCATGATGAGCAGGTGATCAATCTGATCCAGATACGGCTGCACGAGGGCGATGGACGTGGGCGGGTTGAGGCAGAGGCCGACC
This sequence comes from Pedosphaera sp., assembly GCA_009695195.1. Lineage (GTDB taxonomy): Bacteria > Verrucomicrobiota > Verrucomicrobiia > Limisphaerales > JADLHS01 > CAIKLQ01. Next base: position 15,299 of record SIBJ01000014.1, on the reverse strand, counting down.
TTCTTTCCGAGCGAGCGGATTTTCCAAAACAACTGCGCGACCCGCTCGCCCAACTCGACGTGAACGATGATCTGATCCGCGCCGCCCTGGGCGAAAGGTTCGAGCAAAATCTCCGGCTTCGAGCACATCAAGTGTACGTCGAAAAACATTTTCGTCAGGGGGCGGATGGTTTTGACGACGTGCGGGCCGAACGAGATGTTCGGAACGAAATGGCCGTCCATGATGTCGAGGTGCAGCCACTCCGCGCCGGACTTGGCGGCGCGCAAAGTCTCTTTGGCGAACTGCCCATAATCCGCGGCGAGCAGCGACGGCGCGATAATCATGCGCGACAGATAACCAGAAGGTGGCGCGGCAGGAAAGGTGGAAGATTAGGTTGCCGGCGCAGGCGACGGCGAGCCGAGGCCAGGCAATTTCGGCGGCGTGGGTTTCGCGGGCGGTTCGGGGAGGGGAGTCCCGGCGGGAGCGCCCATCAGCGGCCCGACATCGGTCGGTTTTTCCGGCGGCGTAAAGGTGCCGGTGCGGATGATGTCCACGACTTGCGAACCTTCCAGCGTTTCATAATCCAGCAACGCTTTGGCGATCAACTCCAGTTTGTCGCGATGGGTGTCAATGATCTCCTTCGCGCGCCGGAAGGATTCCTCGATGATTTTCCGGACCTCGCCGTCAATCTCCTGCGCCGTATTCTCGCTGTAATCCTTGCTGCGGGTCATGTCGCGTCCGAGGAGAACGTATTCGCTATCCGCGCCGTATTGCACCATGCCGAGTTTGTCGCTCATGCCCCAGTTGCAAACCATCGCGCGCGCCATCGCGGTCGCCTGCTGAATGTCTCCCGCGGCACCGCTGGAAATGTCGTCCGACACGATCTCCTCCGCGATGCGCCCGGCCATCGTGACGCAAATGAGGTCGAGCATTTCTTTGCGCTTGCGGCTGAGAATGTCGTCCTTCGGCAGATACATCGTCGAGCCAAGCGCCTGACCGCGCGGAATGATCGTGACCTTGTGCAACGGGTGCGTGTGCGTGAGCACGACGTTGACGAGCGCGTGCCCGGCTTCGTGCCACGCGGTAAATTTCTTGTCCTCGTCCGTCATCGCCATGCTGCGCCGCTCGCGGCCCCAACGGACTTTGTCGCGCGCTTCTTCCAACTCCGGCATACCGATGCCCTTCTTGTTGGTGCGCGCCGCGAGCAACGCGGCTTCGTTCAAAAGATTCGCCAGTTCCGCGCCGGAGTAACCGGGCGTCCCGCGTGCGATCACCGAGAGATCAACATTGGGCGAGAGCTTTACGTTCTTGGCGTGAACTTTCAAAATTCCCTCGCGCCCGCGCACGTCCGGCAGGTTCACCATCACCTGGCGGTCGAAACGTCCGGGCCGCAACAGCGCAGGATCGAGTACATCGGGGCGGTTGGTTGCCGCGATGATGATGATGCCTTCCTGCGTATCGAAACCGTCCATTTCGACGAGTAACGCATTCAGCGTTTGTTCGCGCTCGTCGTTGCCACCGCCGAGACCGTGCCCGCGCGAGCGACCGACCGCGTCAATTTCATCAATGAACACGAGGCAGGGAACATTCTTGCGCGCCTGATCGAACATGTCGCGCACGCGGCTCGCGCCGACGCCGACAAACATCTCGACGAAATCCGAACCGCTGATGCTGAAGAACGCCGCGTCCGCTTCGCCGGCGATGGCTTTCGCAAGCAGCGTCTTGCCGGTGCCGGGCGGGCCAACCATCAGCACGCCTTTGGGAATGCGACCGCCGAGACGTTGAAACTTTTTCGGGTCCTTCAAAAACTCGACGAGTTCGGAAACTTCCTCGATGGCTTCGTCCACGCCGGCCACGTCCTTGAACGTCGTTTTGTTACGCTCCTTCGCCAACATGCGGGCCTTGCTCTTGCCAAAACTGAGCGCGCCCTTCCCGGCCATCTTCAATTGCCGGATGAAGAAAAACCAGATGAACAAGCCGATGATGAAAAAGAAAAGCAACTGGTAGCCGAAGTTGATCCAGAGCGGGTTCATCTCCTTCGGCTCGAAGTTGCCGCCCGGAGGCAGGAGCATTTTTTCCACGTCGTCCGTCAGGCGGACACTGGCGCGAAAGGACTCGAGTTTCGGCTGGCCGTTCGCATCTTTCAAAATGTTGCCATCGCGATCCGCCAGGTAATATTTGCCGACGATCTCCTTCAAGTTGGCGGGCGTGCCGTAATTGATCGTGGCACTGGCGATCCGGTTCGACCGGACCATTTGGAACAATTCGCCCGAGGTGATGTCCTTGCGGTCGGAGGAATCCATCTTCTCCTTCAGCGTGATCAGGGAAACCAATCCGCCGATAATGGCGATCCAGACGATCCACGTGCGCGGCGGCACGCGGAATTCTCCGCCCTTCCGGTTCTTGTCGTTATCGTTGTTGCGATTGTCGTCAGCCATGATTCGTAAAAATTGCGCGCCAAGCTACCACGGTTGCCCATTGGCCGCAACGCGGTAAATTGACCGCAGTAAATTAACCCGGTTGCCAACGCCAATGCAAGGCGCGCGTTGTGCCGGTGGTGATCTTGAACCGTTCGCCGATCCGCAGGTCTTGCACCCAAAAGATTTCGCCGGCAGCCGTGGTGGCGATGACCAGGCCGCGACGGCGCGTGCGCGGAATCTTCAAATTGGTGAACCAATCCTGCAATTTCACGGCGGCCTTCATGCCGATGGGTTGAAAGCGGTCACCCGCGCGCCAATGACGCAAAAGTATTCTCTCGCCGACTTTGTCTGCATCAAAAATTTCCTGCTGCAACCTGCCGGCTGGCAAACGTGCGCCTCGTTGAGTTGCCGTTCGCCACTTAATTCGTAAACCGCCAAAGTCAACCTCCCCTGCCCTGCCCTTCAGCGTCACGGGTTTCTGGTCGCGCCGGAAACTCGCCGGCTTGAGCGTCGTCACTGTCAACCTCCCGGCTTGGTCGCGGACGGCCTGTACCTTCGGCGCGACCATCACAGGTGTGGCTGGAGCCAAACGCAGTGCCTCGATCAAATCAAATTCCGTTTGAAGTCCGCGCTCGTGGAGTTGCGTCTGCAAGATGCAACGTTGGACGGCGACATGCAGCCGGTCGAACCCAGGTCGCTGGTGTCGAAGCCAGTCGGCGGCCAAAGTTTCGACGGCGGCCGTTTCGCTGCCGACAATTTCCATCAAGCGCAGCACGTTCCGATTGAGCGCCGGCTGGAAGCGACGCCGGAGGTTTGGCAACAGTTCGTTGCGGATTCGATTTCGCAGAAAGTCAGACGAGCCATTGCTCACGTCAGTGCGGAAACGGATTCGTTGTTCGCGCGCGAAGACTTCGATCTCGGCGCGGGTCACGTCGAGAAGCGGGCGCACGAGCTGAATGCGCGGATCACTTGGCGAAGGCGAACGCCATTTCATTCCGGCCAGCCCCCGCCCGCCCGAGCCGCGCAACAACCGGAGGAAAAAAAGTTCGACCTGGTCGTCCGCGTGATGGGCGAGCGCCACGGATTTGCATCGCCAACGTCGGGCGGTGCGCGCGAGAAATCTGTGCCGCAGTTCGCGCGCGGCCATTTCAACGGACAAGCCGCGCTGCTTTGCGTGCGACCTGACGTCTGCGCCGACGGAAAACAACGGAAGCTTCAACCGGGCGGCGGCCTGCGCCACGAACCGTTCGTCGGCGTCGCTGCTGCGCCCGCGCAACCGATGATTGAAGTGGGCCACGGCGAGCTGGCAACCGGATTCCTGCGCGAGTTGGTTGAGAACGGTGAGCAGGACCATCGAATCCACGCCCCCGGAGACGGCGACAAGAATCCGCTCGCCGCGTTGGAAAAGTTTTCGCGTGCGGATGGATTGCTCAACCTGCTCTGACAAATTCTGCACGCGCCGATATTACGGCGCTGGGGCGAATCAGTCCCGGAAATTCTGGAACTGCAACGCCACGGGGAAATCTTTGCCGCGCACGGCGGCGATGACCGCCTGCAAATCATCCCGGCTTTTCCCAGTCACGCGCACCTGGCTTTCCTGAATCTGCGTCGTGACCTTGAACTTGCTTTCGCGGATGAAGCCAGTGATCTCCTTCGCAATGTCGGTGGCGATGCCCTGTTTGATCTTGATGACCTGCCGCGCGTGGCCCAGCGGCGAAACATCGGGCTCGCATTGCTCCACATTTTTCATGCTGATGTTGCGCTTGGCGACCTTGCCGATGACGATCTCCACGAGGGCCTCGATCTTGAACTGATCTTCGGCGGACAACTTGATCTCGTTCTTTTCGAGGACGATCTCGGCTTTGCTGCCCTTGAAATCAAACCGGTTCGCGAGTTCCTTCTTGGCGATGTTCACCGCGTTCTCGATTTCCATCGAGTTCACTTCACTGACAATGTCGAATGATGGCATGGCGGAATGGTAATTGCCCGGCGGCGGATGGGAAGAAATTTGAGAAGCACAGCTCTAACCTCCAAGCGCCAGAGAAGCATCAAGCCTCAAACTTCAAACCGCCTCCGCGTGAAGTGTTTGGTTCTTGGTGTTTGGAACTTCTCTGGAGCTTGGTGCTTGGAATTTCACTCCCGTCACTGCCCGCCTTTCAAGATTTGACATCTTGTCAATTCGCGTCATCCTCCCGGCATGAAAATGATCGCCCTGCTTGCCGCACTGCTGCTGTTGCAATCCCTCGCCGCGCACGCGGAATCCATTCACAACACCAAGCTCAAGGACATTGACGGCAAGGACACCACGCTCGCCGCTTACAAGGGCAAGGTGCTGCTCATCGTCAACGTCGCTTCCAAGTGCGGCCTCACGCCGCAATACAAGGCGCTCGAAGCGCTCCAGCAAAAATACAAGGCCAAGGGCTTCACCGTCCTCGGCTTCCCGTGCAACCAGTTCAACAGCCAGGAGCCGGGCACGAACGAGGAGATCAAACAGTTCTGCTCCACCAAATACAATGTCACCTTCCCGCTCTTCGACAAGCTGGACGTGAACGGCGAGAAACGCCACGCGCTTTACGTCTCGCTCGCGGGCAAGGACTCGCCCTTCCCCGGCGACATCAAATGGAACTTCGGCAAATTCCTCATCGGCAAGGATGGCAAAATCCTGAAACGTTTCGAGCCGCGGACCACGCCGGATGCCGAAGAGGTGATGAAGGAAATTGAAGCCGCTCTCGCCGCGAAGTGAACGGCGAAAATCTTCCGAACGCGGGCGCACCGGTGGAAGCCGGTGCGCCCGCGTTGCCTTTGGCCGAACCGCCACTGCCAGTTCCACCGATTCTGCCGGAGAAAATTCGGTCCATCGGGCGCTGGCGCTGGTGGATACATCTGCTGGTGATCGGCTCGTACCCGCTGCTGCTGAGCCTCGCGTCGGTGGGGGCCATCGAGCGGGACGGGCCGGCACTTTCCGGTAGTGCGAAGGGATTGCTCTTCGTGTGCGGTGCCGAGTTATTGATCTTCGGCGTTATCTTCGCGCTGGGTTGGCTGGCCTCGCGGGCCTCGCGCGACGAATTGCTTTTGCGCTGGCGACCGGGATTCTGGGTAGTGCCGCTCGGCGTTGGTTACTCCATCGCCATCCGCCTCGCGGCGGGCGTGGTGGCGGTCGCCGTGATGTTGGTGGTGATGGCAACGGGCAAGGTTTCATCGGATAGCATCGAGCAGTTCACGCTCGATAACCGGCCGCAGGTGGAAACCATCGTGGATGTTCCGGCTATGAAGAGCAGTCCGGCGTATTTTTGGCTGACGATCACGCTGGTCAGCTTCGTGGTCGCCGGTTTGCGCGAGGAACTTTGGCGCTCCGGTTTCCTCGCCGGAATGCGCGCGCTCTGGCCGCGGGCGTTCGGGTCGCGGTTCGGTCAGATCGGGGCGGTGGCGATTGGCGCGGTCATCTTCGGCCTCGGCCATCTGCCGATGTGAGTGCTGGCCGTCGGCCTGACCACCGTGATCGGATTTTTGCTTGGGCTGATCATGGTGCTGCACCGCTCAATCTGGCCGGCGGTGATGGCGCACGGGTTTTTCGACGCGACAACTTTCGCGCTGCTGCCGTGGGTGATGGACTTCCTGCGCGACGCGCCAAAATTGTTGGGGCACTGAACCAGCTCAGCCCATCAATCCCATCCGCGTCCCCGCCGCTCCGCTTTCTTGGCCGCGTGATACGCCTTGTTCGCCAACATCCGTTCCTTCACCCCACGCGGGCGCGGGCGTTTTTGGCGACGGATCTTTTCGATGCGGGCGCGCTCGGCATCGGCACGGCCTTTTCGTTGGGCTTCGATCTTGTCCAACAACAACTGACGGCCGATGAACCGGTTCATCCCCTGCTGGCGCGTGTTCTGGCATTTGACGGAGATGCCGCTGGGACGGTGCAACAACATGACGCAGGTGGAAACTTTGTTCACGTTCTGGCCGCCGTGGCCGCCGGAACGAACGAAGCTTTCCTCGATCTCCGCCTCACTCACCCCGAGCGCGGTCATGCGCTGGGCGAGTTGCGTTTCCTTCTCCCCGCTGACGGAATATGCGCTCATGCCGTCAGCCTAACCGCCGCCGCGAAGGACGGCAACTCACTCCGCGGTTTGACCCGACGAGCTCTCTGGCTGTCCCCCGCAATGGGGACTATGCGGAAACACCGCTTCGGTTAATCTGTCTTCGTTGTTGCTGCGCCAGTTCTCAGGCGCAAGCGTGAAAAGGCCGGACCTGTTGTCCGGCCTTTCTTTTTTTCCACCGGGAACTCGACTCTCCGCTCGCTCAGTCTCAAACCAGGCCGAGCGGTTCGAACTTTCCGCCCAGAACCGGCGCGCTCCGGGTTTTGAGCCAGCCTTCGAGCACGCCCGCGTAAACACTACGAAAATCAGTCGTGAACTTCAGATCGCCTTGGAACAGGTCCGTCGGCGCGAGATTGGGGTGCTGGCCGAGCAAACCGGCTTTCACTTTGTTTCCGAAGACGAACATCGGCGCCGCGGCGCCGTGGTCGGTGCCGCCGCTGGCATTTTCCGAAACGCGCCGGCCGAATTCGCTGAACGTCATCACCAGCACGCGCTCAAAATTTCCCTGCGCCTTGAGATCGTCCACGAATGCCTTGACCGCGCCGCCGAGATCCCCCAGCAAGCGGTCGTGCGTGCCGGCCTGGTTGCCGTGCGTGTCGTAGCCGCCCTGCGAGACGTAATAAACCCGCGTGGCCATTCCCCCACCGATCAACTTCGCGACGAGCTTGAGCGAATTGGCGAGCTGAGATTGCGGGTAGGTGGCCTTGTTCTCCGCCTTCGCCGCAATGGCGCGAATCTTTGCGGAACTCAACTCCGCGTCCAGCGCTGTGCGCTCGATGAAGTCGAGCGCGGAGCCGGTGTGCTTCGCCGCGCCGTGCAGCGAGCCGATGCTGCCGCCGGAATTTTCCATCTGGGCTTCGTCCACGTCGTTCAGTTTGCGATACGACGCTTCCATCAGGTCGTTTTCGCCAGGGCCAGGCTGGTCGGCTTTCTGGAAGCGATAACTCTGTGGATTGTTGAAGCAAATTCCCTTCGCGTTCTTCGCCGCGAACGCCTGCGGCATCTGCGCGCCGATGGTCACGGCCACTTCGGGATCGCAGCCGGAGCAGGCGTTGTCGAAGTAACGCCCCAGCCAGCCGGAAGTCTCAAAGCGCTCGGCGTCGCTCGCCGTCTGCCAGATTTCCGTCGAGCGGAAATGCGAGCGGTTCGGATTCGGATAACCGACGCCCTGGATCACCGACAACTGCCCGCCGTCGTAAAGCTCCTTGAAACCCGCGAGACTTTGGTTGAAAGCAACGTCATCGTTGATGCGCAAAATCTGTTTCTCCGTCAGGCCGATGCGCGGGCGCGCTTTGCGGTAGTGATCGTTGGCGAAGGGAACGATCGTGTTCAACCCATCGTTGCCGCCGGCCATTTGCAACACGACGAGAATCGTCGAATCCTTTCCGGTGGCGATCTGCGTCGCGGAATTCGCGGCGTCCGCGTTGAGGGTGGCGAACGTGTTCGCGAGAAACGTCGGCACCGTCCACGAGAGCGCGCTGCCGAGCACCGTCGTGCGCAGAAACTCGCGCCGAGTTTTCAATGTGAGTTCGTCTTTCATGATTCAGGTGAGTTGAAATTCCGGCGTGGACATCACCAGCCGGATCGCGCTGCGGATGTCGCCCGCGTCCAGTTCGCCCTGGGAGTCCAGATACTCGCGCAGGGCGGCCTTTTGTTTGTCCTTCAACGGCGCTTGCAGCAGCCGCTTTTCGAGCGCGGCGATCAACGCCGTCTTGTCCCCCCGTTCCTTGGCGGTGAAAATCTTTTCCACGTCCACTGGCGCGAGCCGCTGGTTCCGCATCCGGTTGGCGATCATCTTTTCCGCATTGGGATTCGGCGCGAGGTTGACGCCGGCAATCACCGAAGCGTCGCCCTGCACCAGCACGGCGGCTTCGTTGTAGCGCGCGAGCAGATTGTTCGTCGTGATCCACGTCAAGCCGCCGTCCCAGCCTTTAACATTCGGCGGCGCGAACAAATCCTGCCCGAGATTGCGCGTGAGGCCCCAGCACATCATCGCCGGCGGCAATTCGCTTTCCAACATCCGCACCGTGCTGACGAGCCATTGCACCGGGCTTTTGACCTGATTGCGAATGACGTGCGCCGCGTAGAATTCTTCGCTGCGAAACATCGCATGGAGCAGCGGTTTGAAATTGTTCCCGTTTTTCCGAAACAGATCGGCCAGCGCCGTGGTCAATTCAGCCGACGGCGTTTCGCCCGCGAAAAAATTCCACAACTTTGTGGTGATGAATCGACTTGTCTGCGGATGGTTCGCGACGGCGGTCAGAAAATCTTCGCCGTCGAAGTTGCCGGTTTTGCCGAAGATGGTCTTCTCGCCGTCATCGTGAATGAATGGCCGATGCTCGAACCGCTGCCGGCTTTGATCAAGCGTCCAGCCCGTGAGCGCCCGCGCGCCCTCGGTGATGTCCTTCTCGGTGTAATGTCCCTCCCCCAGCGCGAAGAGTTCCATCACCTCGCGCGCGAAGTTCTCGTTCGGATGCTGCTTCCGGCTCTGCGCCTGGTCGAGATAGAGCATCATCGCGGGGTCGCGGCCGACTTCCAGCAACAGCTCGCGCCAATTGCCGACGGCGAAGCGGCGGAACAACTCGTTCTGCCGCCACATCAAATAAGTTTCGCGAACCTTCTCGGTGCTCGTCGCGAAATGTCCGTGCCAAAAGAGAACCATCTTCTCCTGCAACGGTCGCGGCCCCTTCGTCATCCGTTGCAGCCACCAGCCGCGTAATTCCATGACCTGCTCGCGCTGGCCGCGCTGAACCTCGCGCAACTTCATCCGCCGTTCCTCCTCGCTCGCCTGCCGCATCGTCTGCATCTCCGCGAGCCGGTTGGGATTGGGATTGGCCCATTCAGGATCAGCGGTGTCGTCGGGAATCTTTTCGAAATCAACGAAGTGGGCGACCGCCTTTTCCGGGCCGAGCTTGGCGAGTTGTTCGATTTCCGCCGGCGGGCCGCCGAACCCGGCGCGATTCAACAGATGCGCCGCCGTGGAATAATTCCATTTCCGCGCAGACAGGGGCGTGAGCATACCGTTAATGACGCTCCGCTCCGGCGAAAGGTTTCAGCGCCGCCGAAAACTTGTTTGAAGCCGCCAAACGCCGGCCAAAAGTTACGGCGCAATCCGCCCGCGGTAATAGCGCTGGTCGTTCGTGGCCGGTTCGGTGAACAAGATCGGGGCCGTGCTGGTGCGGACGGGAATCCAGTTCGCCGCCGGGAGGTTGGTCGCGACTTCGACGACGTAACTCGAGCCGGTCGTGCCCGTGAGCGTGAATTGAAATTGATTTCCGGTGAGGCCCACCAGCGACAACGTCGGCGGCGACGCGGGCGGTGCGGCTGCCGCCGCGATGGAGCCGGTCACGGCGAAATCCAACGCGGTGCTGTTCGCCACGTCGTAAATGTACCACGTCCCGGAGGCCGCGCCGTTGTAATTGACGATGCGGAACGTGACGTTCGTGCCGGGGCCGACGTTCTGGAGCGCCGCGACACCGGAGAGATCAATCGCCGCCAGCGAATGGCCGCCGTTCCCGGATGCATACGCGTTGGTTGCGAAGCCCGTGAACGCGCCGGCGCCGACCTGATACTGCACGACGCCATCGGTGGGGCCGGAACTCGAGCGGCGATAGTCAAACTTGCTGATCGAAGCGAACGAGACTTTGTAGCCCGCGTTCGCAGTGATTGAGAACGTGGCCAAATCAACGGCCGTCACGGCGGCGCCCGCTGAACTGGTGGTGAAGCCATTGCCACCCCACGCGCGCGAAGCGGCGCTGCCAGTAGTCGTCACGCCGCTACCGCGCGTCAGGCCGACGACCGTGATGTTGCCGGCATTCGTGGAGGGAGCGAGCGGCGAAGTGCCGTACGAAGTTTGACCGTTCACATCCCAGCCGGCCAAAACTCCGGTGAAGCCGGAATTCACGGTGAGCGCCGCCACGGCGCTGGTCACGCTGCCCGATTCGTTGGTGATGACGAGGAAATAATTTCCCGCGTCCGACGGTTGCGCGCTGGCGATGGTGTAATTACTCGCCGTGGCGCCGCCGATCGGATTGGAATTGAAATACCATTGATAGCTCAACGGCAACTGCCCGCTGGCCACGACGAAGAAATTCACCGCCGCACCCGCGAGCACCGTCTGGCTTTGCGGTTGCGTGGAGATCGAAGGCGGGACGACGTCGCCGCAGCAGAGCGGCACGTCACCGGTGATGTTCAACGACCAACCGCCCAGCGCGCCGCTGTCAATCGAACTGTCATCCACGACGTAGAGCGACCACGTGCCGTTCGGGTTTTGACCGTTGAACACGGCGAGTGTTGTGCCGAGCAAACTGGTGGAAGCCGGCGCCGGGAACGCGTCGCCCGCCGTGATGTTGGTCGGTTTGTAAGTTCCGCTTGTAAGTGTGCTCGCGTCCGGGAGCGAACTCACGGCGCTGTCGTCGAACGTGAGCGTCACTCCGCTGATGTCCGTGCCGCTGCCAACGTCGGACATCAAAACCACCGACTGGCCAGCCGGCCCGACGAGCAGCACGTCAATGTCATCCGGGAACGTGTGGCTGATGTTTGAAAGAGTCACCGTGACTTTGGTGACATTCCCGGACACGCCGGAAATGTTGACAGTGGACGGATACGGCGAGGCCGTGGTGGCGTCGTTGATGGTGATGTTGGCGGGGTTCGCGCCAGCCGTCGAGCCGGCGCCGGTGCTGCCAATGTGAAGGCTGAAAACCACCGTGCCCAACGAGGCCGCGCCATCCTGCAACTGAAGCGTCGCCGTGACCGTGCCGCCGCACACGCCGCTGACCGTGAACGTGAAGGGATTGGTGACCGCGCTCCCGCCGGCGGTGAGCGCGCCATAATTCTGTGGCGAACTTGGCGCGGTGACGCTGCCGGTCGGTTGCAACGTGGCGACGAGATTTGTGGTGTCCGCCGTGCCGGTGTTTCGCAGCGCGAAGTTGATCGTCACGGTTTCGCCAGGGTCGAGCAGCGCGTTGTTCGGCAGGCAGCTCTCCGCGGCGAGCGACCAATTGTTGGAGGTGATGACCGGCGTAATGGCTCCGAGCGTAAAGTTCTGAACGCGCGACTCGCCGTTGGTCATGACGACGGCGTTGAGCAGGTTCGTCCCCACGCCGGCGAACAACGCGGTGAAATCATTCGTGCCGGGCGTAAGCGTGATGGAATAGCTGCCGTCCGCGGCGGTCGCGCGGAAGTATCCGCTGGCCGTCCGCACAATGGCATTTGAGAGCGGCAGACCGGTCAAGCCGCTCGTGACGGTGCCGTGAATCGTCGCGCGTGGCGAGGGCGAGCAACCGGGCAGCGAAAAACTTCCGATGCGCGTCCGCCAGCCGCCGGTGCTCGTCGTGGCGTAATATTCCGTCGTGAACCAGAACGTGCAATCGTCCGTCGGGTCGAGCGTCATGCAACTGTAATCGCCCCAGCGGTTGCCGGTGCTGGTCTGCGAACCGCCGCCGGTGATGAGCGTGGCCTCGCCTTGAAACAATCCGTTGGGTGCATCACCCGCCAGCCGCGCGGCATAACGGATCGAGGGAAAAGTCGAACTGCTCGAAACGCTGTAGCCCACGCCGAGATCGCCACGGTAATTCATCGCCGCGCTGCCCATCCAGCGGTGCAACGAATCCGGCGCGTAGGTGGCCTGTTCGTTGATGCCGAAAGTTCCGCCGGGCAGATTGCGGCGCAATTGATAGTAACGGATCCCCGCCTGACCGCTGCCGCCCGTCGCGGTGTGGGTCACGACGAGCGATTCATTCGAACCAAAATTCCGATACTGCAACCGGAACATCAACCGGTCCGCGAGCGTGTCGAGTTGTTGCGACGTGCCGGACTGCGGCACGCCCGGCGAGCTGGGGCTGAACGCGGTGAACGCCGCCACGTTGACGGGACTTTCCGCTCGCTCGGTAAAGGTGGAGAGGTTGGGGTTAACGAAGTCCGCGTGAAATTGAAACACGTGCAGCGCGTCGCTGGTGTTGCCGAGCGAGACGCCGTCGAGGACCGCGAAATAATTCGGCGTGCCCGGCGGCGGCAACGGTCCGTCCACGCTGCTGGGCAGCAGGCCGAAGAAATTCGAGTCCACGCCGTTGAGATCGAAGTAAATGAAGTTCGCCGTCGGATCGCCCGCGAGCATCTTCGCGCGATTGAAGGCATACACGCCCGCGCCCAGATACGTATTGCCGGCGCCGTCGAACTGGTTCACCGACATGTAATAACCATCCGGCCACACGCCGATCTTCGGGTAATCGGGAAATTTCCCACCGCTCACATTGGGCGTCTGGAAACAATACGCGTAGTACGCGCCGGTCGGGTCCGAGGTCTTCGAGACCGCAATGGCCATGTAATAAGGGCCGGTGGTGGAGGAAGCGTTGGCGAACTGCGCGATCAACCAGCGGTCGGCGTATTGATCGTAAAGCACCACCGGATCGCCATCATCGGTCGTGGCGCACAAGCTGCCGCCGCCGAGACTCGTGAACAAACTGCTGATCGGGTTCGCCGTGGTCTGCGCCGCGCCGGTGAAGCGGTCGAACACCTGCACGCGCACGTTGACGGCCTGGACGTAATTGCTCGGGCCGATGGCGCCGACGGTGTCGGGCGGCGTGAAGCCGTCAAGGTTGTTGATGCCGTCGAAACTGTTGTTCGGCGTGGGCGTGTTGATCTCGGGAGCGGAGTTTTGTATCACCGGATCCCGCCGGGCGAGTGCGCCCTGCGCGTTCGGGCTGCGGTGGTAATAATGCACCGGGATGAGTTTCCCCTACCCGTCGCCGCTCGGGGCCACGACCGGCTGGCCGGGGCCCAGCTTGATCAACTCCGCGCTCTCCACGAACGCGCCCGCCTGACCGACGACGGGTTTGAGGTCCGACCAATGGGCCGAAGCCGCCGCGCCGGCGGTGGGCGGTTGCGTGGGCGGATCGGCCCGAGCGGTGGAGAGTAGAACCACGAACGCCAGCGCCGTGATAGTGGTGAATGGGGAAAACCGCCGGACCTCCGGAACGACAACGGACAAACGACAAAACAATTTCACTGTCCGGCAGATGGAAACCAAAAAGCCTCGCCATGTCCAGCCAATATTCCGGCGAGGATTTCCCTTTCGGCCAGTTCACTCCTCGCCGTCGTAGTATTCCGCCGATTGGACGCGGACGGGTTTGTCCTGGCCGGGCAAGGCCCATTTGTCGCTGTCGGGATAGTGGCAGGCATCGGAGGGCGGGTTGTCGGCGATGACGTAATAGACGAGGTCGGTCGCGCCGGTGTTGCTCAATTGGTGCGCCTCGCCCGGCGGATGCGCCACGCAATCGCCTTCGCGTACCTCGACGGTGCCCGCCGGGGTCCGCACCTGTCCGCGACCGGAAACGATGAGGTAAAACTCCCATTGCGCAGTGTGCGAGTGGAGCGGGTAGTTGAGGGCGCGCGGCGGCAGGCGGACGAGTTCGACCTCGAAGGGCCACGCGAGCGGACGGAGGCGTTCGCCGTTGGTCTGGCGCATGGCGGCGGTGATGTCCTTGCAGAAACGGCGGTAGCGGCCTTTGGGCGATTGGCTTTCTTCAACGGGCACGGCGGCGAGGTTGATTTTTTTCATGGCGCGATTGGTTGGATGTTCCCGGTGAACGGAGCGCGGCGTTCACGCCGCTTCAATTTCGATTGGCAGATGATGGCCGTAATATCAACTGGCTTGCCGCCGTTGAAGCGGGCTGAAGCCCGCGCTCCGGCATTTCTGAGCCGTCGGCTAGGGCACGATCGGCGGATGGTACTCGTCCGTCCCCAGGTACCAGGAGCGCAAATAAGTTTTCTGCGTGACCCAGGCGGCGTGGCCATCGCAAAAGACGACGTTCTCGCCGTCTTTGCCGTGGTTGTCGCCGGCGTCGGGGTAATCGTTGTTCTGCCGTCCGGCTGGATCGTTCAAGTCCCTGTCGTCGGCGTCGTAAATGATCCAGATGTCGGAGAGGCTGGCGCGCTGGCCGATAAAATTCATTTGCAGGTTTCCGGTGTTGAGCTTGTACGTGTAGCCGTTGATGTTTTGTTCGGTCTTGCGCAGCATCAGGCCGGGATAAGTACCGCCGGTCGTGGCGCCGTTCAAGTAGCCGGCGATTTCGTAACTGTGGCCGATGGTGCCTTTCTTGCCAGCGGCGTTGTCAATCAAGTTGGGAAGGTACGTGGCCACCCCATGCAATCGCTCCTGATAGAGCGGCACCCCGGAGAAGCCCGCGCCGTATGGGCCGGCGTAATTGACCGGAATAGCGACGGGATTGGTTTCGATCACATGATTCCGCGTGGCGGGACAGACGAAGCTGCGGACGTTCGGCACGTATTGCGGATAAAAATAATTCAGGTCGTCATCGCCGTAATCGGCCGCGGAGGAGAAGGCGCCTTTCGCATCATCGCCCGCATACATATGCGTGCCAATGCCCATCTGCTTGGTGTTGTTGAGGCAACTGATCCGTTGGGCGCGCGTCTTGGCCTTGGCCAGCGCCGGCAGCAGCATCGCGGCGAGGATCGCGATGATGGCGATGACGACGAGGAGTTCGATCAGCGTGAATCCGCCGATGACCAGCGTGCGGCGCAAGGATGTTTTCATAAGGACTAAAACGGCTGCCGTTGATTTTTTAGCAGGTCGTGGCGTCGGTGGCAATGGAGCTTTTGCCATCGCGTTGGCCGGTTGGACGACCCGACCCGCCTCGGGCCTGCGTATTCCGGGGGCTGTCGGACAGTGATTCCGATTTCTGTCGGACAGCGTTCCAATTTCTGCCGGACACCGTTCCGATTCATATCGGACAGTGTTCCGGGCTGAGGTCGGACAGTTTTTGGGGCACATTGGAATGCTGTCCGA
>SIBJ01000096.1 GCA_009695195.1 Pedosphaera sp. | reverse complement strand
CTTTGTTGAAACGCTGGCCGTCGCAGTCCGCGCATTTCACGTAGGCGCGATAACGCGAGAGCAGCACGCGGACGTGCATTTTATAGGACTTGGTTTCGAGCCAGCGGAAATAACCCTTCACGCCATACCAAAGGCGCGGCCAGCGGTGATCGTCGTCAATGCCGTAATCGTCGTCGCCGTCAATGACCCAGTGTTGGTGCGCGTGGGAGAGTTCGCTGAACGGAACATTCATCGGCACGCCTCGAAGCTTGCAGAACTTGGTCATGTCGCGCTGGCATTCCGCGCCGGTTTCGGTACGCCACGGTTTCACCGCGCCTTGCGCCAGAGTGAGCGAGCGGTCGGGCAGGGCGAGGTCGTAATCAATCGTGATGGTGCGGCCAAAGCCTTTGCACGCGGGGCACGCGCCGAGCGGGTGATTGAAACTGAACAGGGCGGGGGATGGCTCGGGGTATTCGAGGTCGCACCGGGCGCAGTGGAGGCGGTTGCTGAACAAATGCGGAGTGCGGAATGCGGAGTGCGGATTGGAGGAATCGAGTTCGTGAATCGCGAGTTTGCCTTTGCCGAAATGATAGGCTTGTTCGCAGGCTTCGGTGAAGCGGGAACTGGCGGCGGGCGCGAGCTTGAGGCGGTCTTGAACCACGGTGAGTGCGGAGTGCGGAGTGCGGAGTGCGGAATGATTCGTCGCTTCCTCCAACCTCACGACGTCGCTACCCAGGAGAAGACGTTGGTAGCCCTGCTTGGAAATCAGTGCGAGTGATTCGGCGAGCGGCAGTTTTTCCGAAAGCGGCAGATCGAAGGTGATCAGGAATTCCGCACTCCGCACTCCGCACTCCGCACTCAATGTTTGCCAGATGGCCTGCGGCGAATCCTTCCGCACGGGCTGGCCGCAACCGCGACAGTGCAGTTGCGTCACGTGCGGCCAGAGGACTTTCATGTAATCGCAAATCTCCGTCATCGTGCCGACGGTCGAGCGCGTGGAGCGGACGGCGTTGCGTTGTTCGATGGCGATGGCGGGCGGGATGCCTTCGATGCTGTCCACCTGCGGTTTGTCCATCCGGTCGAAGAACTGCCGCGCGTAAGGCGAGAAGGTTTCGATGTAACGCCGCTGGCCCTCGGCGTAAAGCGTGTCGAACGCGAGCGAACTTTTTCCCGAGCCGCTCAAACCGGTGATGACGATGAGCCGGTGCAACGGCAGATCGAGATCGAAATTTTTGAGGTTGTTGTGCCGGACTCCGCGCAGGCGGATGACCGGCGACGATTTGGTTTCCGGCATCGCGCGATGAAACTAGAACCCGCGTTCTGATTGTCAAATGCTGGCTGCCGCCGGTTTTCGCGGCGCGAGAAAGTTGGCGACCACTACGGTTGGAGGCGGGCGGCAAAACTTTCTGGATCGAAGAGCGGCTGGAGGCCAAACGGCGACTGGTTCACGGAGGTGAGATCGAGCAGACCATCCTCGATGCGCAGCGTGACGAAACCCTGCTCATGTTTCCGATAAAGATCGCCGTGGGCCGCGAGCGTCGCTTGCTGCCAGGCGTCCGGCCAGAGGGTCAATCCGCGAAAATAATGATGGCCGTTGCGTTCCGCGTGAGCGATGCCGAGCAGCGCCATCACGGCGAGGTCCGGCAACAACGCCACCGGGCCGAGGTTCGCGAGGTCCTCACCGGTCAACACGCCGCGCCGGTCGTGTCGCCGGCGATGTTCCAGGAGACAGGCGTTGGCCAGACCCTTGACGATGCCTTTGCAATTTTTATGGCTTGTGCCGTCGTAGCCGAGGGAGAGCGCCCGCGGCAAATCCCCCAGCGCGGCTTCGGATTCATCAATGATGAGCAACGGTCGGTCCGGCCACGCGTGCAGGACCTCACGCGCGTTTTCGCTCAAAGCGTGGTCGCGATGAACGGGTTGTTCCACGACGGCGACCTTGGAGAGAAATTCTTTCAGCGCCGGTTCACCTCGAAGCTGCGCCCAGAAGTCTCGGAACTCGGCGAAGCTCTTGAAGTTTTCGTTGCCGTCAACGGTGGTAAGAAAATCGCCGGCGGTTTCACGGGAGATCACGTCGCTCAGTGCGCGAAGGCGCGCGAGGTCGTGGTCGGCCTTGCCCGAGAGCTTGATCTTGAACGCGCGCAGGCCATAACTGCGGATGCAACTTTCCAAATCCTGCGGCAGGCCGTCACTGACCAGTTCGTTCGCAGGGATGTCCGCCGCGGTGATTGGATCCGTCAAGCCAACCGTGTGACGGATCTGGATCGTCGCCAGTGGAGTGCCCGGTAAAAAATTGTCGGGCGAGCCGCCGCTCAATTCCGCGTAAATCTCCCCCAGGTTCAAACCGAGCAAATTTTCCCGGACGACTGCCGCGAGCGGTTTCGCGAGGGCCCGGCACACGGCGTCGAGGGCGGCGCGCTCGATGAGGCTCACGCCCAGATTCGCCAGCAGCGGCGCGATGGATTTCGTCTCCGCCCAAAGATTTTGCTGGCGAGACAGTTCACGCCAGAACTCGAAGAACGTGACCGGTTGCGCGCCGATCTCAACGGCCAGCCGGGCGGCGTGACCGATCACGGCCAGCATTTCCGGCAGGTCCTGCTCGAAAGTGGTGGCCGGATTCTTGGTGAACCATTTCGGCGGCAGACCTTCCGAAGCGAGGCCGATCACTTCGCGGCCATCCATCTGCAATCGAACGCGCGCGAACAGATGCGGCACTTCCGTCATGCTCGCGATGCCGTATCGAAACGGAAACCGCGTGCGCGTGGGATGGCTGAAAAACTCGAAACCCTGAACCGTGAAGCGAGGTGTCATTTACGGCCCAGGTAAAGATCGCGGCCTTTCACCAGCGCGGCGATCTTCCGGTCGGCGATGCTGCGTTTGAGCATCCAGAAGCCGCAATCGGGATGCACGTAACGGATACGTCCCGGCCCGAGCACATTTTCGGCGCGTTCGATGGCGCGGGCGATTTCCTCCGGCGTCTCGATGTGATTCACCTTGATGTCCACCACGCCCAGGCCGACGCCGATGCGCGGATCAAGTTCCTTGAGCGCGTCGAGATCGGACGCGGGACGATGGGCGAGTTCGAGGACGAGATGATCCGTCCGCAACGAATTCAGAAACGCGAGTAACGCGGACCAGTCGCCCTTCTGAATGGTTTGTCCGCCGTAGTTGCCGAAACAAAAATGGACGGCCTTCTCGACCTTCACCGCGTCGAGCACGTGATTGATGGCCTCGGCGGCGAGCGGGGCGTCGGCGGGATTGCCGGGGATGTTGGCTTCGTCCACCTGCACGCAGGCGCAGCCGAGTTCGCCGACTTGCGCGGCGAGCGCGTCCGCGATGGCGAGCGTGAGCGCACGGAAATCGCGGTAATGTTCATCGAGCAACGTGCGCGCGAGCATGTACGGGCTGGTGAGCGTGAACTTGAACGGCCCGCCCGACACGCCGGCCGCGCGCGCGCAATCCTCGGGCAGATTCAACGTGCCTTCGGTGATGGCCGCAGTCACAACCGCCGCGGGCTTGAGCCGGAAGCGCATTTCCGACTTCGAGCGAAAAGTGTTCGTGTCGGCGCGGCCCACCTCGCGTCGGACGCCGCCGAGTTTGTGGACGAAGTATTCAATCATGCCGTTCGTGTCCGGATGATTCACATCGAAGCGGTAAAGTTCGCCGTCGGTGGGCAGATCAATGCCGGCCTGACGTTGCAGGTTGAACACGACGCGCGTGGCGTCGAGCAGCGCCTGTTCGCTGGGTAACGCCGCGAGCCATTCCGGGACGGGATAACTTCCGACGGTGGTGGTGAGGATTCTGGGTTTGCTCATGGTTTAATTGGAGGTCGCCGTCACTTCAATCGCGCGAACGTGATGTCGTAGGTTTGCTGCTGCGAGGCCTGGAAGTATTGGCCGACGAGTTGGTCGTTCTTCGCATCCAGCGCGAGCTTGTAGGTGCAACCCGGATAGTTCACGTCCTGCAATTCGACAAAAACTTTCGTTTCGCCCGCCTCGCGGTAGGCCAGCGCGCGCGCGACATGGATCGGCGAGGGATTGAAATAGCCCGCGTCCAGTTTGCCCCCGGCGTCCACGGCGCGGATTTCCAGAATGTAGCCGCCGTCGGGCCGTTCCCATTTGCCTTTGAGTTTTTCAAACTCCGCGCCGGCTTTGGCGGAAGTCGCCGTTGGCGCGTTGGTCGTGGAAGCGGTTTCGCCGGACGGCGCCGGGGTTGCGGGTTTGTCACAGGAACTTAGGCCGAGGGTCAGGCCGGTCAACAGTGCCGTGAGAAGTATTTTCTGTTTCATGATTCACTAAGACCGGGTGCGCGGCCGCTATTTGACCGGGCTTTCGCCCAACAATGCCTTGCCGGCCTCCTTGCCGTAAAGCCCACGATTGCTCTGGTTGAACTCGAACTTCAAATCCACTTCGAGGTCTTGCAACGTGATGAGTTTCCAATGGACCGGAAGGAAAACCGTTTTGCCGTCGCGCTCGGTCTTTTCGAGTTCGTACGCGAGGAGCAGATGCAGCGCGTCGTGCGTGACTTTGGGATTCGCGGAGGGCGAGTAATAGAATGACCGCTGCGTGGTGTTCGCGGTGGTGGCGCTGTAGGTCTTGAGTTCGAGATAGCACGGCGGGTCGCCGAGAATTTCCACGTCGGGATAGCCAACGGTTTGCGCTTCGCCGGCAGCGGTGACCGGCGTGCGGGCGTTGAGTCCGGCCTCCTTCAACGCTGCTTTTACGAACGTCTCCATGTGATTGCCGGCTTCGTTGGCGCGGACGGAGAACAAGCCATCCGCGCGGGCTTTCGCGGCGGCGGCGCTGGCGGCGGCGGAGATTTTTTTGTGCAACGCGACGTGCATGGGATTGTTCGTATCGAAATCGAGGACACGATGTTGCGTGGTGGCAAGGATGACTTCCTTGAACGGGATTTTCTTGGCGGGCTTGGTGAGTTCGGCAAGGGCGGCGACGGAGGGCGTGTTGGTTTGCGCGGCGACAACGTGAAGTGCGACGGCAAAGAGAAAGCATAGAACGCCCAAGCAACGCAGAGGCGCAGAGGTCGCAGAGAAACGCAGAGCGAAGTAACCGCAATCAGAGGAGCGCGTGGTCCGTTGGCTGCGCCCCGCCCGCTCTGCGCTTCTCTGCGTTCTCAGCGTCTCTGCGTTTGTCCGGTCAGTTGAACGTGGTTCGTAAATGGCGGCAGGTGTTCTCACGATTTTGTAAACAGCACGATGCGGTTGGTGTTCGTGCCTTTGCTCATGTTGTCCACGCCCCAGCAGTTGGCGGTCTTGGTGAACTTTTGATCGTTGATGACGACAAGCACGGGTTCGAGTCCCGCCGCGACGCCGCAGGGCAGAACGGTTTCCTCCAGCTTGGTTTTGCCGGCGTGAACCTCGCCGACCTCGAACGCGATGTGGCCACCGGGCTTCAAGACGCGATACAGTTCGTGGAAAACTTTGGTCATCACTTCGCGCCAGGCGTCGAGTTTCTTCGGCACGGTGAGCTGAACGGATTTGGGATCAATGCCGAGAAACCAGCAGCGCAGCCAGTTGTCGTCGGCATATTGCACCACGTCGAGAAACGGTGGCGAGGTGACGACGAGGGAAATGGAGTTCGCCGGCAATTTGTTGGTGGCGGCGGCGGCGCAATTCAACAGGCGCGCGGCGTTGGGCGCACTTTGCAAAGTGCGCCGAACCTCCGGGGTGCAGTCGCCAAGAAGTTGTTTCGATTTTTTGAGAATGAGTTTCGTCACCTCGCGCCGCGGCGGGGATTGCTTTCGCTTCTCGTTGATCTTGCGTTGCGATGTGATGGAGACGGCCTGATTTGGCGGCATTGTGTAAACGGAAAAAAATCCTGGCGAGTGGCCCGTGAGCCGGTTGAGCGCGACCATGCAGAGCCAGTCGTCCACAGGGTCAAGGAGCGCGGGCTTTAGCCCGCTTCGCCGTGGATTTAGAGTACCGCTTGGAATTTCAGTGAAGCTGGAAAGTTCGGACCCTGAAGCGGCGTGAACGCCGCGCTCCACCGCGCGACGAGTCAGGAAAAATTTCTTCAGCGCGCAGATTTCTCGGAGTGTGTCGGGATGATAGAACGTCAGCAGGTCTTCGGGAAATTCGTCGTGGTCGGTGAGATTGATTTCGTTCAGGCGCGCGGCGATTTCTTCAAGCGTCGGCGGACGCAGGCGCGGGCGGGTGAACGCGAGGCTGAGCGGATTGATGTCGTTGCCGAACGGGATGCGGCCGAGCAACGCGGCCTCCACCGGCGTCGTGCCGCGGCCCATGAACGGATCGTAAACGACTTCGCCCGGCTGCGTGAGCCGTTCGATGAAGAAGCGCGGGAGTTGCGGTTTGAAGCAGGCGCGGTAGGAAACTTCGTGGAGCGAACTGGCCTGGCGCTGGCGCGCAGTCCAGAATTCGTTGACGAACGTGGGAAGGTCGCGGAACTGGCCGGCGCCATGTTCAAATCGCGTGGTGATCTGCCGTGTCGGTGCGCCGAACTCGCAAAAGCTGGCGAGCTCCTCCGCCAGCCGTGGTCGCGCGGCCGGCGCGGGGCCAAAATCGAGCGGGAGTTCGTCCAGTTTGAGACTGGCTGTGGGTCGAAGTTGGTTGGCGGCGGCTGGCATCTTTCGGTCGGGCGCAGGATAGTCTTGCGGCTGGCGGCGAGGCGAACGTTTTTAACCCAAAACAGGACTTGCATGGAATTCTGGGCGTGTCTAATCTCTGCGCTCCTTTTTGGGGACGGTCGGCGAGGCTGTAAATGCAGTTCCGCCGGGCCGCGATGGAAAGAAAATTTATGGCAGTTAAAATCCGCATGAAGCGCATCGGCGCGAAGAATCAGCCGGTGTTTCGTATCGTTGTGGCCGATGGCCGCAGCCCGCGCGATGGCAAGTTCATCGAGGAAATCGGCACTTATCACCCGCGTAAGAGCGGCGAGAACGTGAAGCTGGACCTCGAACGCGTGAAGTATTGGGTGAGCAAGGGCGCGCAGCCGAGCGACACGGTCGCCAGCTTCATCAAGAAGGCGAACAAGGCGGCGGTCGCGGCCTGAAACTTGTTCGGGTCATGCAGGCCTTTCTCGAATATGTCGTCAAGGGTCTCGTGGCGAAGCCCGAGGCGGTGACGATCGTTCCGGTGGCGCGCGAGGGGATGACGATCTACGAGTTGCGCTTGGACCCGGCGGACGTCGGCAAAATCATCGGTCGGCAGGGGCAGACGATCAACGCGCTCCGCTCGCTGTTGCTGGCCGGCAGCGCGAAAAAAGGTTTGCGCTGTTCGGTGGAGATTGTTGAGGACCGGAAATAAATCGTCCTCCTCCTCATCCTCGCAATCGAAATGCGAGAACGAGGACGAGGACGAGCACGACGAGTGAAAATTGATGTGCTCACTTTGTTCCCCGGCATGTTCGCGGGGCCGCTGGACGAGAGCATCATCAAGCGCGCGCGGGACGCGGGGTTGCTGGAGTTGCAGTTGCACCAGTTGCGGGACTGGACGCACGACCGGCACAAGACGGTGGACGACCGTCCGTTCGGCGGGGGGCCGGGAATGTTGTTGAAGCCGGAACCGATCTTTGAGGCGGTGGAAAGTTTGCGGCGCGAGAAAACGCGCGTGGTGCTGATGTCGCCGTCAGGGCGGAAGTTCAATCAGAGCATCGCCCGCGAACTGGCGCAGCAGGAACACCTGTTGTTGGTCACTGGTCACTACGAAGGTTTTGACGAGCGGATTCGCGAGGCGCTGGCGGACGACGAGTTGTCCATCGGCGATTACGTGCTGACGAACGGCGCGCTGCCCGCGATGGTGGTGATTGACGCGGTGACGCGGTTGTTGCCCGGCGTGCTGGGCGACGACACGAGTTCGAGCGAAGAATCTTTCAGTGCCGGCGGGCCGGGGCTGGAATATCCGCAATACACGCGGCCGGCGGAATTTCGCGGGATGAAAGTCCCGGAAGTATTGGTGTCCGGCAACCACGCGGAGATCGCGAAGTGGCGGGCGGAACAGGCCAGGTTGCGGACGAAAGAAAAGCGACCGGATTTGGTGTAACAGGAAACTTTATGAATCAGGCATTACTGGACAAAATACATTCGGAACAGTTTCGGAAAGACGACGCCAAGTTCAACGTCGGCGATTCCGTGAAGGTGCATACCAAGGTCGTCGAGGGCGAGAAGGAGCGCATTCAGATTTTCGCGGGCGTGGTCATCGGCCGGCGCGGGCGCGGGCTGAATGAAACCTTCACCGTCCGCCGCATCAGCTATGGCGAGGGCGTGGAGCGCATCTTCCCGCTGCACTCGCCGCGCGTGGACAAGATCGAAGTGGATCGCTCCGGCGCGGTGCGCCGCGCGAAGCTTACCTATCTCCGCAAACGGCTCGGCAAGGGCGCGACGCTGGTGAAGGAGAAGGAAGTGAAAGCCGAAGCTCCGGCCAAGTAATTTTCACCCGCAAACATTTCGAGGCGAGGCTACGGCCTCGCTTTTTTTTGTCGGCGCGTGACCGTCCCGGTCGCAGCGGGCACGAGCGCGTGAAGGCGAACGCAATTTTGAAAGCCGTCGGTGTGTCGCCATGCTGCGGCTGGGACGACCGTGCGCCGCTCCGTCAGGCCGCCGGCTTGAAATCGCGCAGCGGCCCGCGGGTTTTGCGCATCAGGATTTCGCTGAAACCCGCCACTACAAAATCCGGCAGTTCACCCACGCGCTGGTAGCCAAGCCGTGCATAGAACTTTTGCGCCTCGAGGTTGAACGACGAGACGCAGAGAAACACATTCTGGCTGACGCGGAAAATCCGTTGCTCGGCAAACGCGATCATCCGCGCGCCGAGGCCGCGCGAGCGCCAGTCCGGATGCACGGCGATGGTCTGGAGGTAGCCTTTTAGCGCGCCGTCGAGAAACAGAATCAGCACGCCGACGATTTCCCCGCCCACGGTCGCCACGTATATCTCCCGGGTGGAATCCGTCAACCGCTGCATCGCCATCTCGAAGGTCAGGCCGAGCGTGAGCCACGGGTCGGAGGCGACGAGGAAATCAGCGCAGTACCGCGCTTCCGCGGCATCTCGCAAAGGGCGTATTGTCAGCGCCGGTTCATTCATGGTTGCCGCCGATGATGCAATCACGCCGGGCTTGGAAAAGGAAAATCCCGCGCGCGGGCGACTGGCCGTTGCGCCGCGCTCAGTAACCGAGTGTGAATTTGTAGCGGAGAATGTTGCGACAGGGAACGGTGTCAATGGTGGAACGGCTGCGCCAGCCCTGGCAGCGCGCTTCGCCGGAGACGCTCTTGCGTTTCGCCGTCACGGCCTGGGTGAGCACGTCGCTCAGGTCAAAATCGCCGCGGACACATTCGTGATTGTGGCAGCCGAAACGGAACACCGACTTCGCGTGTTCGAGGTTGACGGTGTATTTGATCTGGCTGTTCTTCGTTACGCCTTCGGGGTCGAAGTGGACGAGGTCCACCGTCAAGGATTTCAATTTGTGAAATTTCTCGGCGAGGGAGGGCGACTCGAGGACGCGCTGTTTCTCCTTCAAAAGGTATTCGCTGCGGGGACTCGTTCTTGGGCCATGCATATTAGCAATTCATTCGTTACCAAATCGCGGCGCAGCATAGCGGAGGGAGGAGTCGGAGTCTGTAAGAATCGTAAGCGATTTTGGCTCGCTCAAAAACTCCACCCGGGCGGGAAGTTCCGGGTGGGTGACCGTTTCCGACGAGGCCGCGGGAGCAAACCATCTATTTCAACCGCCAGGTGATGCGCGCCTTGTCGAGGTCGTAGGGCGACATCTCCATTTTCACACGGTCACCGATGGTGAGGCGCACCCAGCGTTTGCGCATCTTGCCGCAGATGGTGGCCAGCACGAGGTGCTTGTTGTCCAATTCCACCCGGAACATCGTTCCCGGCAAAACGGTCATGACGCGACCTTCGACTTCGATATGTTCTTCTTTCATGGATTGGCTGACCAAACCGTCACCGCTGCGGACGGGACGGCCTGCCGACGGGCAGACCGGAAAAAGGCGGAGTCCGGTTCAACCGGACTCCGCCGTGAAATCCAAAACGGATTAATAGCGGTTGCGACCGCCGCCACCGCCACCGCCACCGCCGCCGTATTCACGACGACCGCCGCCACCGCCACCGCCGCCGGTGCGCTCTTCGCGCGGACGGGCCACGTTGACCGTGAGGGCGCGACCGTCAATTTCCTTGCCGTTCAGCGCGGCGATTGCCTTCTGCGCTTCCTCGGCCGTGCTCATGGTCACAAAACCAAAGCCGCGGGGGCGGTTGGTCATGCGATCCATCATCAGGTTGGTTTCGGTGACCGTGCCGTGCGCGGCGAACGCGTCTTGCAGGTCGTTTTCGGTGGTGTTGAAGGAAAGATTTCCAACAAACAATTTATTGCTCATGTGATGTTTTACTGTCCGACTAACCGTTGCTTTCTACAGACTGTTCCCGAACATCGGGTCTAAAATCATCACTGAACTGAGTTCACTTGAAGATTTACCATGCCTTGAAAGATACCAGTTATCTAACAGACGGGTGCAGTTTGACGGGTTTTCACCCGATAGCAACATCTATCGGCAACAATCTTTCGGCGGGCAACTTAGCGGGCGATGTGCCCGGGCGCGTCGGCCGCAGCCATCACAACTTCCTCGCGTGTTTTGAGGTTCCGAATCTTCACGGTGGCCGCGCCCTCGACCCTCGCGGTGAAGCCGGCTTTCAATTCCTGCGCGCGTTTGAATTGCTTGTCCGGTTTCGCCGGCGTGAGCGGGTAGTCCACGACGTGGCCGGTGGCGCGCAAATCCTGGATGAGCTTGAGCGATTGCGGACGCACCGCCTCGTCTTCGATCAGAACGAACACGTCCACGGTGGCGTCGAACTGCGGGAGCAGGCCGCGGGCGCTGAGCAGTTCGAGCAACACGACGTCGCCCATGCCGAAGCCGAGCGCGGACAGGTTCACCTTGCCGCCGCTGATGAGTTTCACCAGATTGTCGTAGCGTCCGCCGCCGGCGATGGCGCGGAATTCGCCCTTGCGGTCAAACGCCTCGAACACCGGCCCGGTGTAATAGGCGAGGCCGCGAATGACGTGGTAGTCCACTTTCACAAAATCGCCCAACCCGCGCGCGGCAAGGTTGGCGATGATGGACGCGAGTTCCGCCGTCGGCGTGCCGGAGGCGATGAAGCCGTTCACGTCCTCCAGCGAGAAGCCGAGCGCGGCGAGTTTCTTCTGTGACTCCTCTGGCGGCGTGCGTTCCAATTTATCAATGATCTGATAGAACTGATATGCACCTTCTGCTCCACATTCCGCATTCCGCACTCCGCGTTCGTAAAACTCCTGCCACGCATTTCGGCTGCTGAGGCGGATGACGAAATCCTCCGCCGTCAAACCGAACGAGCGCAACGTGTCAATGAGCAGCGCGATCAGTTCCGCGTCCGCGGCGACATCGTTCTCGCCGAGAATGTCGGCGTTGAACTGGAAGTGTTCGCGCAGGCGGCCTTTCTGCTGGCGCTCGTAGCGGAACAGTTGCGGCAGGGCGAACCACTTGATCGGCTTTTTGTAGGCGCGCTCGTGGGCCGCGACCATGCGGGCGAGCGTCGGCGTCATTTCCGGCCGCAACGCCACGGCGCGTTCGCCCTTGTCCACGAAGTTGTAAAGTTGCCCGACGATTTCCGCGCCGCTCTTGGTGGTGAAAAGTTCGAGCGGTTCGAGCGGCGGGCCGTCGTATTCGCGAAAGCCGTAGCGCCGGGCGGCCTCGCGCCACTTGCCGAAGATGAATTGGCGCGCGTCGAAGCTCCAGCCCGCGTCGCGGGACGGGACTGGCTCGGGATAAAAATCACGGAAACCGGGCAAACGTTCCATAAGCTGGCGCGAGATTAGAGCGCGCGCGCGAAAAGGCAAAAACGAAAACGGCGTCGGCACGATTCACCGGCGCCAGGGCAGGGGACGATTTACTTTGCCGCCGAGGGGCCGGACGATTTGGGCGTGAGCTTGAGCACGTCCGCGCGCATTTCCTTGCCGGGTTTGAACTTCACCACGGCGCGCTCCGGAATGGGCACGTCGGTTTCCGGCGCGTTGGGGTTGCGGCCGATGCGGGCCTTGCGGATTTTCACCTCGAAAACGCCGAAGTTGCGCAATTCCACCTTGTCATGTTTCGCGAGCGACTCCGAGATGTAATCCAACGTCTTCTGGACCACGTCGAGGACCTGCTGCTGAACCAACCCGGTTTCGTTGCTGATGCGAATGACCAAGTCACGTTTCGTCAGGGTCATAGTTTAAGGTTGTTGAGGTTGACTTTTGGTGCTGATAGACCGGGTATAACGCCAGCTTCCCGAACGGTCAAGCAGGGAAACGCCCCGAAAAGCCCCGACCGCCATGACCCCGGCAACCGCTATTTGGCCGCCAAACCAACGGCCGATTTCAAATCCACCAAACCTTCGGCCTGAATTTTCTCCGCCAGGTCACGGACCATCCGCTTCGCCAGCCCCGGGCCTTCGTAAACCAGCCCGGTGTAAAGCTGGATCAAGGACGCGCCCGCGGTGATTTTTCCCCACGCGTCGTCAGCGTTGAAAACCCCTCCCACGCCGATGATGGGCAGCTTCCCGCGCGACTGCCGGAACAGATGCCGCACGACTTCCGTGCTGCGGGCGCGCAGTGGTTTGCCGCTCAAACCGCCCGCTTCGGCGTAAACCCGCTTCGCCTCGGTTTCGCTGGTATCGGGCCGCGCGAGGGTGGTGTTCGTCGCCACGATGCCGCCGATGTTCCGCGGCCCGGCGAGTTCGAGGATTTCGTCCAGTGCCTCGAAGGAAAGATCCGGCGCGACTTTGACGAGAATCGGCGTAGCGGCGGCTCGGCAGAGCGCCGCTGATTCTTCTCCGGAGATACTTGCGGCGCTCTGCCGAGCCGCCGCTACGTCTACTTCTTGCATCGCCGCCAATATCTCATCCAACGCCGCCTTGTCCTGCAACTGCCGCAAGCCGGGCGTGTTCGGCGAACTGACGTTGACGACAAAAAAATCCGCGAGCTCGCGCAGGACACGAAAAGAATTCGCGTAATCCTCCGCCGCCTTTTCGAGCGGAGTGATTTTGGATTTGCCGAGGTTGATGCCGACGGGATGGGACGGCCAGCGGCCGCTCGCGCGCCACGCGGAAAGTTTTTCAGCGAGTGCCGGCGCGCCGTGATTGTTGAACCCCATCCGGTTCACGATGGCCTGCTCGGGGATCGCGCGGAAGATTCGGGGCGCTGGATTGCCCGGTTGCGCGTGCCACGTCACGCCGCCGAGTTCGCTGAAACCGAAGCCCAGCGCCGCCCACGCCGGCACCGCCTCGGCGTTCTTGTCCATGCCCGCCGCGAGCCCGACGGGATTCGGGAAGCGCAGGCCGAACAGCTCGATCGGAAGTTGCGTTGCGCCAAAAAAGGATTTCACCGCGCCGCAAACCGGCGCGTGGCGGCTGATCCACGCCAGTGAACTCAGCGTGCGCGAGTGCGCCGGTTCGGCCGCCTGTGAGAAAAGAACCGGCCGCACCAGCTTCCGGTAAAACCAACTCATGCGCGCAGTGTCGGGAGACTATCGGCGGCTGTCGAGGCGCGAGTTGCCCACGGGCGCAATCGAATGGCATTCGCCGTTGAGCGCGTCAGAAATCGCAGGCGTGCGCGCATCACTGGCATGGAAGCGTTTATCACACTTTGCAAAGTGTGAGATGGGGCAATGGATGTAATGGTTTTCTGCACTTTTGTTTACGCGCACCGACGTATGGCGCGGGAACAGAATCGTGGCTCACCCGTCACCGACGGTGGTTGTCCGTCCGGGGGTTTTCCTCAGGGACTGGTTTTGGTCGCGGACGCGGCGGAGATTTTTTCCAGCGCGTCGCCGGCGGCGATGCGGATGGCTTCGTCCGGATCGTCGCGTTGGAGCGAGGTCAAAGTCGGGATGGCAGCGGCGGATTTGTGCGCGGCCTGGCCGAGCGAGTTCACGGCGGCGAGGCGCACGGCGGCGTTGGTGTCCTTCAAGCCCGCAAAGTAAACGTCCATCGCATTCGTGTGCGTGACGGTCAATTTCATCAGCGCCTCGATGGCGATGGCGCGCGAGGCGGGGTCGGGATCGCGGAACATTTCGACGAGCACCGGCAGCGTGAGTTGTCCGCGCGGATGAAGTGCCACGAGCGCGAGGGCGCCAGCCCGTCGCAATTCGCCGCGGTTCTCCTGCACCACCTTCAGCGCCACCGGCCCCGCGGCGGGTCCGATGCGGCTCAAGGAATAAAGCGACGAGCCACGAACTTCTCCGTTGGGATCCGCCGCGCTGCGAATGAGCGCCGGCGCCGCGGGCAGCGCGGGCGCGCCGACCTGCCCGAGCGCGTAGGCAGCGGCGTGGCGCACGCGCTGGTTTGGCTCCTTGAGCAGTTCGATCAAGCCCGGCACCGCCGGCGCGCCGATGACGCCGAGGGTGGTCGCCGAGTCCCAGGTGACTTGCGCTTCGGGATCCGTGCGCAGCGCGCGGAGCAGCGCGGGCGTGGCAGTGGCAGCGTTCGTTCCCAAAACCTGGAGTGCGCGCGCGGCAACCCAGTGAATGTCGCCGATGAAGACGGGTTTGAGTCCGCGCGTGACCGTGGTGCCGAGTTGGCCCGGCAATTTTTTTCCGAGCCAGAGCCGGGACTTGCGTGTGAAAGATTCCTGATATTCCAATTGCTCGACCAAGCGCGGGACGGCGTTTGTGCCCATCGCACCCAGGGCGATGGTGCCGGCTTCCTTCGCGCCGGTGATGGGTGACTGCAACGCCAAAGCCCACTCCCACGCGTCCTTGCCTTGATATTGGATTGGCTTCCGCTGGCGGGTGAAAAAAATAATCGCGCCGACAACGACGATCAGGGCCGTTGCGAGCAGGGCGATGTCACGCTTCTTCACAGCGGGGAGAATTTGCGCTGGAACGAACGAACAAGCAATCGCACGGGTGAGCGGGCGTCGAATTCAAGCGGCGACACTTTGCGCCGGGGACACGTCGAGCGTGCGGGAGTTTTCCGGCGCGAGGGGACGATGGCCGTCGCTCCCGCCGTTGCTCGCCGCCGTCGCGCGCGCGGCGATTTGATTGTAAGTCGCGAACGCCAGCAGCGGCCAGGCGTTGCGATACATGTCGTATTTGAGATAAAAGACTTTTGGGAAACCGGTGCCGGTGATCTCATCTTCCGTCCACGAGCCGTCGGCGTTTTGCGTGCGGATGAGATACTCGATGCCGCGCTTGAGCGCCGGTGAATCGGGATCGTCGAACGCGCACAAGCCCATGACGGCCCACGCGGTTTGCGACGCAGTGCTTGGACCTTGCCCTTTGAAGACCGGATCGTCGTAGGTGTTGCAGCGTTCGCCCCAACCGCCGTCCGCGTGCTGGACGCTTTCGAGCCACGCCTTCGCCTTGAGCAACCACGGCTGCTGCATGTCAATCTTCAACGCGCGCAAGCCGCGCAACACCTGCCACGTGCCGTAAATGTAATTCACGCCCCAGCGACCATACCACGAACCGTCGGCCTCCTGCTGGCTGCGGACGTAAGCCAGCGCGTCGCGGATCTGCCGGTGGCTTGTGCTCCAGCCCTCGCAACCGAGCAGTTCAAGAATGCGCGCGGTGATGTCGGCGCATTCGGGATCGAGCATCGCGTTGTGATCCGCGAACGGAACTTTTTCCAAAATATTTTTTGTGCAGTCCCGGTCGAATGCCGCCCAGCCGCCGTCCTTGCACTGGAAGGTCATCATCCATTTCAGTCCGCGCTGAAAACATTCGTTGCGCTTTGTCGGGTTGTCGGTCGGCACCTGGCGCAGGGCGAGCAACACCATCGCGGTGTCGTCCACGTCGGGATTCCATTTGTTGTTGTATTCGAAGACCCAGCCGCTTGGCTCGACTTTCGCGGGGTTTTTGTGGATCCAATCGCCGCGAAAACGGATTTCCTTTTCCATCAACCACTCGGCGGCACGCTTGAGACGCGGGTCGTTCTCGGAAATTCCCGACTCGCGCAGGCAGATCGTGACGATGGCGGTGTCCCACACCGGCGAGAAGCAAGGCTCGATGCGCACGCGGTCTTTCGTCTCGTGCTCGAGTTTCTTCAACTCGTGCTCGGCGCGGACCACTTGCGGATGATTGTCGGAATAACCGAGCGCCTTGAGCGCGATGAGCGCGTTGAGCATCGCGGGGAAAATCGCCGCCAATCCGTCGCTGCCCTCGAAGCGTTCGAGCATCCACGCTTCGCATTTCTTGAGCGCGGTCGGGCGGAAGGGATGGATTTTGTTTTCCGCAAATACCTCCGCGAATTTGTGCAAACGATCCAACCAGAGGAAAAAATTGCGCAACGAAATCTTGTCCGGGTCCGGTGCCAGCGCGAGGTCGCGCTCGTGGAAGCCGTGCGGGTAAAGCTCGTCGAGGGTGACGTTGTTCTTCGGCGGACGCGTTGGTTTGAAATGGTTGATGATCGCCAGCGGCACGAGCATGGCGCGCGACCAGTTGCTCATGTCCCAGAAATTCACGTGAAACCATTTGCCGAGCAGCAGGACTTCGCACGGGATGGTGGGCACATATTTCCACGGGAACATCCCGAGCAACGCAAGATACAGCTTCGAGAACGTGTTCATCCGCGGCACACCGCCGAGGTTCATCGCCACTTCGCGCGCGCGCAACATGCGCGGATCGGTGACCGGCATCCCGGCGAGCTTGAGCGCGAGATACGCCTTGATGGTCGCGTTCACCTCCGACGGGCCGCCGTGGTAAATGTTCCAGCCGCCGTCCGGCAACTGCATGGCGAGGATGTGATTGACCGCCTTGCGCTGCCATTCGGGATCAACTTTTCCGTTCCAGTGGTGATACGCGATGGTGTCCGAGACGAGTGTGGAATCCACCATCAGTTCGCCAACCCAAAAACCCTCGGGCTTTTGGAGGCTGAACAAATAATCCTGCGACCGCCGGAGGGCAGTCTGCAATTCGGGCCAGGATTCATGAGCGGCTTCGGGTTGCTCTGTCAAATTCCCCAGCCGATCGGTTTCAGTCGAAACAGGCACGGCGATACTCTGGAAACTTGGGCGCGGGGTGTAAAGTTGATAATCCAGTCGCCGGCGGGGTGTGATTAAAAGCGGGTGAGGGGAATGGCGCTTAGTTAAGGGCATGTGTCGTTGATTTTTTCTGGGTGGCTTCGGCAATGATTTCCTGCCGGGGGCGCATCAACAAGGGAAAGTTTTTCGGCCTCCGTTTCCTCATGCGCGGTT
>SIBJ01000095.1 GCA_009695195.1 Pedosphaera sp. | reverse complement strand
TGAACGCCAGCGCCGACGAATCGTGGGTCACGGATGGCGAGATCATTCCAAAGCGCGACTGGAAAGGCGACCTGCTCCTGGCTCGCATCCGCTGGGCAAAACCAAACAAGCTGGTGACATGAAACGAACCGCCGCTTCAGCTTCCATCGCGAGGACTGCGCAGCCGATTTCCAGAATGCTTTGACGATGTGCGGCCCACGGAATCCGTTTCCGGCGGCTCCCGTGAAATCCTTCGTCCTGCGGAACATAGAGGGCGGGTGGAAAACCTGTTTGCGGCGGCGCGGTTGCCATTTGCGATTGCCTAAAACTTTCTGCGGCTTACGCTGCCCGGCAACCTGAAGGCAATCAAAGACCGATCTTCCGCCATTGCATCGCTGGCGTTGGAGACTTGGAGATGGACTAAAGGCGGGTGAGGGTGAGAGGATGCTGGCGGTATTTTTGGACTGCGGTGGCAAGTCGGACGCGACACCGCTTTCGAGCGCACGGGGCGGGTTGCTCATTGCCCTCGCCGTCGCCGGTGCCAAAGCGGTGTCGCGTCCGACTTGCCACCGCAGTCCATAATGCCCTTACCCGTTTTTAATCACACCCGCGGATAAGTCTCGGGCAAAAAAAAGACTGGCGTTCACGCGCGGCTGCGTTTAATTGAGCAGCGAAGAGTCGTTATGCCGACGACCGCAATCAACCTTCAACCGTGAGAATATCCCATGGACCTACATCATCCCATTCTGCGTGAGTTCCCGGAGCACCGCGAAGCCATCAAGCGTCTCAAAGGTGGCGACGAACATTTTCGTCACCTCTACGATGAATACCACCGGCTCGACGACGAAATCTATCGCATCGAAGAGGAGATAGACTTCGCCACCGACCAGGAAATCGAAGAGCGCAAGATGCGCCGCGCGAAGCTCAAGGATTACATCTACCACCTGATCAAACACGCCCCGCCCGTCTGCCCGACGTGCCTGGGCACGGGCGCGACCAACTGAATCGCGGAGCGCGACCGGTCCCCGGTCGCAGCCCATCCGGATGTGGAGGCACGTTCGAGATTTCCGAGAGTCCTTTCGCTTTCACCCGCTGCCGACGGGGACCGTCCGCGGTTCGTTCGCTGCCGGACCGCGACAACTCTCCGGAGTCGAAACGAACTTCCGCACCAGAAAAAAACTGGCAACCCACGGAGCCTTTCCGTTAGCGTGACCGCGCTATGGCCCACGAGAACCCGCCCGCGTCCGCCAGTCCCGATATGTTCCATCCCTACATTCCCGCCAGCGCCAGCCCGCGCGAACTGACTTTCCGCGCCATCGTTCTCGGCACCATTCTCGGCGTCGTCTTCGGCGCGTCGTCGCTTTACCTCGTGCTCAAGGTCGGTCTCACCGTCAGCGCGTCCATTCCCGTCGCGGTGATTTCGCTCGCGCTGTTCCGGGTGTATTCAAAACTCGGCGGACGCGACGCGACGATTCTCGAAAACAACATCGTGCAAACCGCCGGCTCCGCGGGCGAATCCATCGCGTTCGGCATCGGCGTGACGATGCCGGCGATCATGATTCTCGGTTTCGATCTGGAGATCGCGCGCGTGACGCTCGTGGCGTTGCTCGGCGGCTTGCTGGGAATTCTCATGATGATTCCGCTCCGCCGCGCGCTCATCGTCGCCGAGCACGGCAAGTTGAAATATCCCGAAGGCACGGCCTGCGCGGAAGTTTTGAAAGCGGGCGCGGATGAAGAATCGCGGCGCATCGCCGGTCAAGCCGAGCTTCCGCCGGCTCATGCTCCCTTCTCATCCTCGTCCTCGACGATCCCGACGGGACGGCGCCAGCACGAGGCTGAGGCCGCGAGGCCCAGCGGCACCGCCATCTTCGCCGGTTTCGGCCTCGGCCTGCTTTACAAAACCGCGATGTCCGCCTTCCGCCTCTGGAAGGAAGCGCCGGAAAAAGTTCTCGGCGCACCGCTGAAGGGCGGCAGCGTCGCCTGCGAGATCTCGCCCGAACTTCTCGGCGTGGGCTACATCATCGGCCCGCGCATCTCCTCGATCATGATGGCCGGTGGTGTACTCGCATATCTCGTTCTGATTCCGCTCATCAAATTCTTTGGCGACAGTTTGACGACTCCGCTCGCGCCCGCGACGAAATTGATTTCCGGCATGGACCCCGCCGAGATCCGCAGCAAATACATCCTCTACATCGGCGCCGGCGCCGTCGCGGCGGGCGGTATCATCAGTCTGCTGCGTTCGCTGCCAACCATTCTCCACGGCATCCGCTCGGGCCTGACGGATTTTCGCCGGGCCGCCTCGGCGCACGCCTCGATCTTGCGGACGGAACGCGACCTCTCGATGAAATACGTCGCGGCGGGCGTCGTCGTCCTCATCATCGCCATCCTCATGGCGCCGGCGCTACACATGAACCTGCTGGGCGCGATCCTCATCGTCGTTTTTGGTTTCATCTTCGTCACGGTTTCCTCGCGGCTCACGGGCGAAATCGGTTCGTCGTCCAACCCCATCTCCGGCATGACCGTCGCCACGTTGCTGCTGACTTGCCTCACGTTTCTCATCGTCGGCTGGACGGGCGGAACTTTTTACGTCACCGCGCTGTCGGTCGGCGGCATCGTCTGCATCGCGGCGTCCAACGGCGGCACCACTTCGCAAGATTTGAAAACCGGCTTCCTGCTCGGCGCGACGCCGAAGTATCAACAGATCGCCATCCTCATCGGCGCGACGGTCAGCGCGCTGGTGCTCGGCCCGATTTTGCTCGGGTTGAACAATGTGAAATCGGTTTACGTGCCCGCCGCGCAAGCCGCGCCCGGCCTGCACGCGCCCGCCGACGCGAATCTGGACCACACCGAAACCCTGCCCCGTTCCCAGTTCGCGGACAACGCGACGCGTTTCAAAGTCTGGCACAAGACCGACGACACCGGCGGCCCGGCGGGAAAATATCTGGTGGACGATTCCGGCGCGGCGGTGTGGCTGGTTGACCCCGGCATCAATGGCGCGTTCACGAAACGGCAGGACGGCACGGAGGTGAAAAAGTTTGAAGCCCCGAAGGCCGTGCTGATGAGCTACATCATCAAGGGAATCCTCGACCGCAAACTGCCGTGGGCGCTGGTGCTGTTCGGCGTGATGATTGCGGTGACGCTCGAACTTTGCGGCGTTTCTTCGCTCGCCTTTGCTGTGGGGGTTTACGTTCCGATCTCCAGTTCGGCACCGATTTTCGTCGGCGGGCTGGTGCGCTTGATGGTGGATGGTTATCTGCGAAAAAAACACAGCGCGCAGAAACTTACCGAGGCGGAACTCACCGCGGAGGGCGACAAGAGTCCCGGCGTGTTGCTCGCCAGCGGTTACATCGCGGGCGGCGCGATTGCCGGCATCGTCATCGCGTTCATCGCCGGCGCGCTGCCGGCGTTGGACACGAAGATCGCGAAGTGGGCTGAGAACTCAAACCTGTTCTTCGCCGGGCCGAACGCCGACCTGCTGTCGCTCATTCCTTTCGCCGCTTTGACGTTGCTGCTCTATCTCGTCGGCCGGGAAGTTTTCCTGGGAAACCACCGTTCCATCCGCTGACTTTTTAACCCGCCATGAAAACCACCATTCACATTCGACTCATCGTCACCGCGCTCGCCGGATTCGCCGCGCTCAATGCGCCGGCTCAAAACAAAGCGGCCACGGCTGCCGACACGAATACTTTTCTCGAAACCTACAATCGCATCTACCAATCGCTCTACACGGTCGCGAACGACGCGGCGTGGGTGGCGGCGACGGACGTGACGGAGGAGCACACCGGCCAGCGCATCGGCGCGGAGAAGGCGCAGGCGGCGTTCGTCGGCAGCGTGTGGGTGATGGAGCGCGCGCGCGAACTGCTCCAGCACACCAACCGGCTCGACGCGCTGACGGTGCGCCAGTTGCAGCGCGTGCTGCTCAACGCCGCGGGTTCGCCCGGCACGTTGCCCGAGGTCGTCGCCGAACGCGTCGCCGCCGAGGCGCGGCAGAGCGCGACGCTCGATGGGTTTGAATTCAAATGGACGCCGCCGGGCGGAACGAAAGTGGAACCGCTCACCGCAAACAAGATCAGCGACATTCTGAATTCTTCGACGAATCTCGCCGAGCGGCTTGCCGTGTGGACGGCGGCGAAGGAATCGGGCGTGGCGCTCAAACCCGGCTTGCTCAAGTTGCGCGACCTGCGCAATCGCGTCGCGCACGAGATGGGTTTCAGTTCGTTCTTCGGACTGCGCGCGGGCGTTTCGGACATGAGCGTGGCGGAGATGAAGGCGTTGACGGACAAACTCGTTGCGGACACGAAGCCGCTTTACGAACAGTTGCATTGCTGGGCGAAACACAAACTCGCCGCCCGCTTCGGGCAGCCGGTGCCGAAGTTGATTCCCGCGCACTGGATCGGCAATCGCTGGTGCCAGGAGTGGCCGGGGCTGGTGGACAGTGTTGATCTCGATCCGCTCTTCAAGGACAAGTCGCCCGAGTGGATTGTGCAACGCGCGGTGAACTACGGCGAATCCATCGGCCTGCCGCACGTGCCGTCGAACTTCTGGACGAAGTCCGACCTCTACGAAATTCCGGCGACCTCCAAGCGCAAGAAAAACACCCACGCCTCGGCGTGGCACATTGATCTGCAAAACGACGTGCGCTCGCTGATGAATGTGAAGTCCGACGCATATTGGTTCAACACACCGCATCACGAACTGGGTCACATTTTTTACCAGCTTGCCTACAGCCGGCCCGAAGTGCCGTTCGTGTTGCGCGAAGGCGCCAGTCCGGCCATGCACGAGGCGATGGCCGAAGCCCTCGCCACCGCGCCGGCACAACTGCCTTACCTTCGCCAGCTCGGCCTCGTGAAACCGGAGCAAAAGTTCGACGAGATCGAATGGTTGCTCAACGACGCGCTGGACAAGGTGGTCTTCATCCCCTGGTCCGCCGGCGTGATGGCCGCTTGGGAACGGGATTTTTACGAAGGCAACCTGCCCGCCGATCAGTTGAACCATCGCTGGTGGGAGCACGTGGCGAAATATCAAGGCATCGCGCCGCCCGAGCCGCGCGGCGAGGAGTTTTGCGACGCCGCGACGAAGACGCACATCAATGACGACCCGGCGGAATATTACAAATACTCCATCGCCTTCGCGATCAAGTATCAACTCCACATGCACCTCGCGAAAAAGATTCTGCATCAGGACCCGCGCAATTGCGACGTGGCGGGCCACAAGGAAGTCGGCGCGTTCCTCTACAGCATCATGAAGCAGGGCGCGACCAAGGACTGGCGCACGGTGATCCGCGAGGCGACGGGCGAGGAATTCAGCGGTCGTCCGATGTTGGAGTATTTCGAGCCGTTGACGAAGTATCTGAAGGAACAAAACAAGGGGCGCGAAGTCGGGTGGTGACGTAGCGGCTTTCGGAAGAAAGCCGCCAACCAACCTTAGCGGCGCTCTGCCGAGTCGTCGCTACGATGTCCTTAAATTGACGCTGCCGCCATTCACCGCTAGCTTCCACCGATGACTGAAGTTCTGGAAAAGCAATTGCCCGGCGTGGACCGCTTCCCCGTGCGCGCGCTGATGACGAAGCAGCGCTTCGATCCGCTCGCGAAGGAAATCTACGCGCTCAAGAAGCAGTTGAACGCCGTCATTCTTGCGCACAACTACCAGGTCGGCGAAATCCAGGACGTGGCGGATTATGTGGGCGACTCGCTCGGGTTGGCGCAGCAGGCGGCGAAGACGGACGCGGACGTGATCGTGTTCTGCGGCGTGCATTTCATGGCGGAGACGGCGAAGATTTTGAACCCGAACAAAATCGTCGTGCTGCCGGACAAGAACGCGGGTTGTTCGCTGGAAGAAAGTTGTACCGCCGACAAGCTCGAAGCGTTGCAGAAGACGAATCCGAATTTCTGGACCATTGCCTACATCAATTGCAGCGCGGCGGTGAAGGCACTGTGCGATGTCATCGTCACCAGCGGCAACGCGGAGAAAATCGTCCGTGCCGCGCCGGCGGACAAGGACTTGTTGTTTGTGCCCGACGAGAATCTCGGCGAGTGGGTCATGGAACAGACCGGACGCCCGATGACGTTGTGGAAGGGAAATTGTTACGCGCACGTCGAGTTCCGTCGTGATGCGATCCTGAAACTGCGCGAGAAATTTCCGCAGGCGAAAGTCATTGTGCATCCCGAGAGCCTGCGCGAAGTGCGCGAAGCCGCCGACGCCGTTTGCTCGACCGAGAAAATGATCACCTACTGCAAGACTTCGCCGGCGAAGCAATTCGTGATCGTGACCGAGTCGGGCATCATCCACCGGATGCAAAAGGAATGTCCGGACAAGGAATTCATCTGCACGCCCACGTTCGACGTGATGCGGATGCCCGGCGACAACTGCCGTTGCAGCGAGTGCAAATATATGAAATTGAACACGCTTGAAAAAGTGCGCGACTGCATGAAGAACCTCGCGCCGCGGATTGAACTACCCGAACACATTCTCAAACGCGCACGGCTACCGATCGAACGGATGCTGGAGATTTCAGCGAAGTAGCAAATCACTTGAGTGTTGGATTACCGCAAACGCATTGGCTAAGTACCGCCTTCAACTGCTCGTTTTCAATGAACCAAGACAAGCATCTCAAACTATGGGTGCTGGTGAGTTCCCTGGCATTCGCCTATGGCTGCGCAAGTTTTGACCGGCCTCTGGAATCAAAGAAAACTGGGAGCAACGACAATCAACCGTTGAGGACTGGTGAAGTCCTCGAAATTCACTTTAGCGATCACGAGGACAGGCCTCACGCGGAATATCTGCACACGATAGATTCGGGTGGGAAAATCCTTCTACCGATCATCGGCAACATTGATATTGCCGGGCTATCACTAGATGCGGCGCGCGAACGGATTCGAACCGCATACGTTCCACGCTACTACATTCGGCTCGATGTTCGTTTGGCCAGACTGCCTTCGACCGCAAAGGGTACCCGAGACATTGGATTAAAGACCCGATGACGAATCTCGGCCGGGGTTCGTTGGTGAGTTATTCCGAACTAAATAACGAACCCGGTCCGTCTTCTTTACCCAGTCCTTGAACGCCGTCAGCGCTTCGGCACGCAGCAATTGTTTCATCGGAATCTTCCGTTTGGAAATCGGCAGCGCGACTTCGCGGTAAAGAAAACGCCTTCATTCCATCGCGATGGGATTTTGCCACTTCAATCCGTGAAAGCGGGCGAAATCCGTGTCGGTGGAGTGCAGCACGCAATTGTGTTCGACCGCCAGCGCCGCGAG
Source organism: Pedosphaera sp. (assembly GCA_009695195.1). Taxonomy (GTDB): domain Bacteria; phylum Verrucomicrobiota; class Verrucomicrobiia; order Limisphaerales; family JADLHS01; genus CAIKLQ01. Next base: position 10,271 of record SIBJ01000095.1, on the reverse strand, counting down.
GTGAGCGTCGGAAACCAGATTGGCGGTGGCGTTCCCAGCCCGCAGCATTTTTTGTAAAATCTCCCAATGCTTCTCCGTCGGCTCGACGAGCCGGACACAAGGTTGATCCAGCCAGCTTTGCACGCGCGCCACCGCCTCCTTGAGCGTGAGCGGGCGACGGTGAATCCGCGCATTGGTTCCGATCCGGATGAACGCGACGAGCACGAGCCAGCATAAACCCACCGGCGCCGAACCGCTGAGTTGCCCGTCCCACCACGTTCGCGCTGCGGCGTGATGTTCGGACAGGCTGTCCTCCGCATACAGCAGAAGGTTCGCGTCCACCAAAATCATTTGCGATCTTCCCCTTCGGCTCGGGCCAGCAGCTCGCCAATGTCATCATAGCTGAAGCCTTCACGCAGTCCGAGCGGGCGCGGTTGGGTCCGATATGGTTTGGCCGCGGGTGGCGCCAAAACCTGATCCAAACCGGCGCGCAACGCGGCATTGATCACGTCCTTGAAGGGCTTGCGAAGTTTCGCCGCGCCGCGTTTTGCTTTCGCCGCCACATCGGGGTTAAGCGTCAAAGTGGTTCTCATGCAGGCATCATGATGCCTGAGACGGAATTCGTCAATACCGAACCTTGTCCGCCTTGGCCTGCCACTCCTTGAACGCCGTCAGCGCTTCACCGCGCAGCAACTGCTTCATCGGAATCTTCCGCTTGGAAATCGGCAGCGCGACTTCGCGATAAAGAAAATCGTCGTCGAACTCAATGCGCGCGGCGTCTTTGCGGGTGTTGCCGTAATAAACTTTGCGGAAGCGCGCCCAGTAGATCGCGGAGAGACACATCGGACACGGTTCGCAACTGGTGTAGAGTTCGCAGTCGTCGAGCTGGAAGGTTTTCAGCCGGCGACACGCGTCGCGGATGGCGGTAACTTCGGCGTGCGCCGTGGGATCGTTCGTGGAGGTGACTTGATTCCAACCGCGCCCGACGATTTTCCCTTTGCGCACCACGACCGCGCCGAACGGCCCACCGCAGTTCGCCCGCATCTTCGCAATGGAAATGCCGATGGCTTCGCGCATGAATTTTTGATTCATGGGAAAAGCGTCCCCACGTTCAGCCGCGTGGGCAATTGCCGGCCGCCCTCGAAGACGTTGACCGTTGCGCCCTTTGTCCATTTTTGCAGCCGGTAGAGGGTGGCGAATTTGAAGTCCGGCGCCGCCCCGCCCTGTCCGCCGACGATCTCCGCGCCGCGTCGCACGTTGTCCATCATCCACGCCGGCAGCAGCAGGTGATACGGATTGCGTTTCACTTCGCCGACATGAAACGTCGTGGCCGCGATGAGATCGGCCAGGTCATGCTCGCTGACTTCGATCAGCAGATTGGGGTCGTCCATCGCGCCCCAGAATTCCGTCTCGACGGTGTAACACTCGAAGTCCGCCGGCATCTTCCGCAGCGCGTCCAGGACAAGATGATGAACGCCGAGGTGCGTGCCGTTCCAATCGCGGTCGTGCGGGAAGAAGATCACGCGGGGATGGTGTTTCGTGAGAATGTCCGCGATGACCTGGACCATCTCGGCCCACAGCGGCGGATCGCTGCGGCGCGTCCGGGGTGTGACTTTTTCCAGACCGCGCGACCCGGTGGTTTGCAATCCGTATCCCAAATAATCGCACGCGGCCTGCAATTCCTTCAGTCGTTCGAGCTGGCGTTCCCGCTTGCTGCCGAGCGTGACGGCGACGTTGATGAGTTTCAGTTTCGCCTCGCGCGCGATGCGCAACGCCAGCGCACCGGAAATACATTCATCATCCGGATGCGGCGAGAAAAACAGGGTGGTCGGTGCGTCAGCCGGAATTTCCGGTCGCGGCAAGGGCGAAAAGCCGCCTAGTTGCAGCGCCTTCGCCTCCTCGATCAGTTTCACGTTGTCCGCAACAAACTTGATGTAGGGATTCATATTAAAAATTCATCCAATCTCCGGCAGGCTCGCGGCGGCAATGGCCTGGCCGTGACGTTTCTGGTTTTCGTCCGGCACGTGCAGCTCGATTCGCTTCGCAAGCTCTGGAAATTCAGTTCTCAAAGTTTCTTTCGCCACGGCCAGGATCACGTCGCCGCCTTTGCCGCTGGTCACGCGGCCAAGGATAAGCAGATTCCGCAGCGCATAAAAGTCCGCAAAATGAGCGATCTGGTAGCCGAGGTAAACGCCGATGGTTTCGTAAATCTTTTGCGCGCGCGGGTCGCCCCGCGCCATGAGCGATTGCACGAGCTTGAGCTTTTCCGGCAGCGGCATGTCTTTCGGCACTTCAATCCCGGCGGCGGGAAGCAACCGCCCGACGGCTTGCTGCGAGAAGTATTGCGCGCCGACGCCGTAATCGCCGGACCACTCGTCGCGCGCGGCGTCCGGGTGGTAATCCACCGGCACGAAGGCGAGTTCGTTGATCCACGACGTGATGTTGCCCTCGCCGTTCACCCAGCCGCCCGCCGTGCTCGTGCCGAACGCGATGCCGAGCACGCCGTTTTTTCCGAGCGACATCGAACCGGCGAGCGCCGTGACTTCGCCATCGTTCACGACTTCAAAGGGCACACCGTTCCAGGCCTTTTGCACGTCGAGGAAAAGATTTTTGACGCGCTGATTGAAAACTTCCGGCGAGACTCCGCGGAAGAGCGATGCGACCTTCACACGGTTGTTCACGTAAATTCCCGCCGCACTGCCACCGATGGCGTCCACGCGCGGCAGATGCGCCGCCGCTTTCTTCAGCGAATCCATGATGCCGTCGAAATGATATTGTGGGTCGGGATGGAAATACGGATCCCAAACCGTCTCCTCGCTGAAGACAACTTTGCCGTCCACGAGCGCCGCGGCCTTGCGGTCGCTGCCGCCGAGATCGAAACCGATGCGGCAGCCGTCGAGATGGCGGCCGAGCGGTTTACTTTGCGCGCGCTCGGGTGGAATGTCGCGCGTGTTCACGACTTCGAGCGGGTGATCGAACATCTTCGCACCGACCATGTCGGAGTCGAATTGTCCGGTGGCGTCGTCGCGATAATGCGCGGCGAGTTTGGCCGCGATGGCCGCCGGACCGTCGAAGTAAATCCGCCAGCCGCCGCGCGACCAGAGCAGGAACTTCACGATGCGCTCGATGTGCGTGTAGTTGCCGGCGGATTGCGGCTCGTTCTCGGAAAAGATTTGCGTGTTGAAATGGTAGATCGAGCCGTCCGCCTGTTCGAGCGCGATGCGAACTGGCAGCGCGTTGCCCGAGGCCTTCGCCGCCGCGGTGAACGCCCGAGTGGCGAGCACCGCGGGACGAAATTGTTCGTCCAACGGCGGCACAACGAGCGGGGCGGGTAATGGTAAACCGTGGTTCTCGGTCACAGCGCGGGTCGTTTTAGTCGAGACCGCCGCGCGGTTCAAGTTCGCAAATCCATCCGGCCCGGGACTTTTTCCCTGACATTGTCGCGCCGGGCGGCTAAAGTTGCCGCGCATGACGAAAGCGCCACTCATCCTCGTTTCACCGAACATCGAAAAAAAGGGCGACGAATTTGGCGACCTCTCCACCGCGCTCTCGGAGACGTATCAAATGGCGTTGATGGGCGCGGGCGCGATTCCCCTCGCGATGCCGGCAACGGCGGCGCGCAAGGTCATCGCCGAATGTGTGCGGCGGGCGGATGGTATTTTGCTCACCGGCGGCGAGGACGTTGACCCGTCGCTCTACGCCGATCACGTGCCGGTAAAATTGCGCCGCACGGTGAACGTCACACCCGACGGCGGCGCGCGCGACTTGCGCGAGGTGACGCTGGTGGATGAGGTTTTCCGCCAGCGCAAGCCGTTGCTCGCGATCTGCCGCGGGCATCAGGTGTTGAACGTCGCGCTGGGCGGGAGTTTGTTCCTGGATATTCCCAGCCAGATCAAAGGCGCAATCAGCCATCGCCGCCACGACAAGAAGAGCGACATTGTCCATGATGTGCATTTGACAGCCGATTCAGTCCTCGCCAAGATAGCGGGGAAACGGACGCTCGGTGTGAACAGCACGCATCACCAGGCGGTGGAACGTCCGGCCGAACCGCTGACGGTGACGGGCCGCAGCGCGGACGGCGTGGTGGAAGCCATGCAGTTGAAGCCGGAGCTGGCGCATTTGCTGCCGTTTCTGTTGAGCGTGCAGTTTCATCCCGAACGACTGGCGGACCGGTATCCGGCGCACCGGGCGATCTTCACGGCGTTCACACGCGCGTGCGTCGCCAACCGTAGAAAAAAATTATGAAAGGCAAAGTTCTGATTGTGGACGACCACGCTGAAGTGCGAGCGCTCCTGGCCGTGGTGCTGGAAGACGATTACACCGTGCTCCAAGCCGAGAGCGGCGCCGCGCTGCAAAAGCTTTTCGCCAACGAGCAGCCGGATGTCGTCCTGCTGGACGTGAAGCTCCCCGATGCCGACGGACTGGACTTGCTGCCGCAGATCAAAAAACGCTGGCCCGAGACCGAGGTAATCGTCCTCACCGGCCACGGTACGATGAGCATGGCCGTCGAGGCCGGCAAACGCGGCGCACGTACTTTTCTCTCGAAACCGTTCGAAAACGAGAAATTACTGGCCGACGTGGGCGCGGCATATCAGCACCGCCAGCAAAGCCAGGAGAACAACACCCTGCGCCGCGCGCTCGAAACCATGAGCGGCACGGTGTCACCCATCTTCGGCAGCGCGCTCATGCAGGACGTCGTCCGCACCATCGAGCGCGTGGCGCCCAGTGACGTGACGGTGCTCATCACCGGCGAGAGCGGCTCCGGCAAGGAAGTCATCGCCGATCTCGTCCACGCCATGAGCCGCCGCAGCAAGGGCCGCATCATCAAGATCAATTGCGCCGCCCTGCCCCGCGAACTCATCGAGAGCGAACTGTTCGGCTCGGTGAAGGGCGCGTTCACCGGCGCGCATGCGGACCGCGACGGCTTGTTCCGCCAGGCCGAGGACGGCACGTTGTTCCTCGACGAAATTTCCGAGATGCCGATTGATACGCAGAGCAAATTGCTGCGCGTGTTGCAGGACTAGGAGGTCCGGCCCGTCGGCGGCAAGACGAGTTACAAAACCAATTGCCGCGTGATCGCCGCCACGAATCGCAAGCCCGAGGATGCCATCAAAGACGGCAAGCTGCGCGAGGATTTGTTTTACCGCATCAGCGCGATCTCCGTCCACCTCCCGCCGTTGCGCGACCGGCGCGAAGACATCATGCCGCTGTGCAATGCGTTTCTGAAACGCTTCGCCGCGCAGGCCAACCGGCCGCTGATCGGTTTCTCGCAATCCGCCGTCGAACGCCTCACCGCCTTCGACTGGCCGGGCAACGTGCGCCAGTTGCAGAACGAAGTGCAACGCGCCGTGCTCCTCTGTGAAGGCGCGGCGGTGGACGGCAGCGACCTCTCGATCAGCACGGCCAAGACGACGGGCACCATCGAATCGCAGGATACGAACTTCACGCTCCTCGAAGGCGTCGAGCGCAACGCCATCATCCAGATGCTCAAGGAAACCGGCGGCAACAAACTCGAAGCCGCCAAACGCCTCGGCATCGGACGGCAGACGCTCTACAACAAGATCAAGGCTTACGGAATCGAAGTTTGATTGTAGGAGACGACGCGAGGAGGCTCTAACTTCACAATGAAACGTAATGCGTGAAACGTGAATTCGTTTCGTCGCCTTGCTTCACGTTTCACGCCAACCCATACTTCTCAATCCACGCCTGCGGAATCGTTCCGAAACTCAGCAGCCAGTCGTTGAACTTCTGCAAACTCCAGCCGCGACCGACAACCAACCGTTGATGGAGGCGGGCGTTCTCCAATCGGCCGAGCCAATAGCTCATCGGCACGGCGGGTGACGCGGTGTACCAGTTCACGTCCGCTTCCGCGCGGGCGCGGGTGAAGCCGAGATTTTTCTGCATGTGCCGCACCGCCTGCTCGTAACTGTAACGGCGCGTTTGCAACCGCAGGTCCACAAGGATGCGATGACATCGCCACAGTGCATCGTGCAGTTGCTGGACGCGCAGCCACGGCGAGCGTTCAATCTTCAAGTCCACCATCATCTGCTCGCACCAGAGCGTCCAGCCTTCGTAAAAAACCGCGTGCGCGAACAGTCGCCGCCATTTCCGCGGGTGCCGGTTCGCCGTGACGAACTGCAAATGATGGCCGGGATACGCCTCGTGCGCGCAGGTGAGCGAGAGGCCGAAGTGTTGCTGCCGTTCCGCCAGCTTTTCGGTTTCGGTTTTCTTCAGCACGCTGAGATCGTTCACCCAGAAAATTCCGCGCTGCCGTTTCTCGAACGCGCCGGGCTGGGAATACGCGGCGGTGGGGATCAGCGTGCGCAAAAACTCCGGCACCGCTTTCACCACCAGCTCGTCGCCTTGCGGAAACGTGACGGCCCGCGCGGCGCGAAAACGTTTTGCCACCTCGCTCGTCGTCGCGTCGTAAACTTCCAGCAGCGGTTTCTTCGGTCGCCACTGTGCACGCGCCTCGGCGATGATTTCATCCGCCGCGCGCCCGCGACCGAACGGCGCACATTCCTTGCGCAACAGCCGGCCGATGCGCTCGACTTCGTCGAGCGCGAGCGCCTCCACCTGGCCGAGGGTGTAATCCAATCCAACTTCATCGCGCACGCGCCGCTGCAAGGTTTCCGCGCCGACCGCAAACGATCCGGCGGGCGCGCGCGCGCGCGACTTCGCCCGGTCGCCATACCGATCGAGCGCGCGTTGCGTCGAACGGATGAGCGCGGCATCGGTCGGTTGCGGCTGCGTCTTGGCCAGAAATTCTTTCGCGCCGGCCAGTAATGCCCCGCTGCCCGCGATGGTTTGTTCCATCACGCGCAGCCAGACAGCTTCCGGCTTTTTGATGAGCCGGGTGGCCTCGTCCAGAAATCCCGGCGCCTGCGCCAGCAACGAGCGGAGATTGCGCGCGGCGCGGGCCGGTTCGTCGTCGCCGCGCAGGAGTTCGTGGAAGAGAATGTTGAGCACCTGCTCGGGCGCGTCGGGCTTGAGCCCATCGCGACCGCGCGCGAAGTCCTCGCATTCGTGCAACAACATCGAACGCAATGCCAGCCGGTCGAGATGTTGTTCGCCGGAAAGTTCGCGCGGAGAAATCTTTTCCAAATCGCGCAGCGCGGATTGGCGCTCGCGTTCGCGCCGGGCCAATAAGTCTTGGTTCAGTTCGCCGAGTTTGCCTTCCGCCGCGCGGATGCCGGTGACGGCCGCGAACGTCGGCGTGTCAGCCAAAAGTTTTTCAAAGTAACGATCGAGGATGCCCTCAAAATTTTTCCCGGTTCGATTCATGACGGAAGAAAACCACGGAAGGAATCAGGTTGCACGTTGAAACGCACACCGCGGAGCGCGGCCTTCAGGCCACTTCACCGTTCAAATGCCAATCGGTAGAGCGAACAACCCATGCCCTTCAGCCGCTGAAGCGGCGTAAACGCCGCGCTCCTTCACGGTCGCGCCGGCGGCAGTGGCGTGCGTTCCAGTTCGGTCAGCTCACGCAGCCGCGCCAGCGCCGGGCGTTCATTGACGGCGAGCAGAAATTCCCACGCGCCCAGTACGCGGCGGTAAAAGAGCGCGCGCTCGGCGGCGGTTTTTTTGCTCAAGCTTGGGGATGGATTCGCCTCCTCGTCGGAGATTTGAGCGTTGGCGCGCGGACGCGCCCGGCGCTGCGACAACTTCGCCGCGGCATCGCTCACATCCTCGTCGTCACTCGCGGCGGCCCACGCGATGATTTTCGCGCGGCGCTCCAGTGTCCAGCGCGCCACGGCCTCCGCCTTTTTTGGATTCACGGTCTCCGGCTGGCCGTAGCCGGAAAACCAGAATCCCTCCTCTTCCAACGCCTGCCCGCCGCTGAGAAAGAATTTGTTCTGCTCCTTCTCCGCTTTGAGCAAATGTTTTTCAAACTCCAGCGGGAACGACAGGCGGTTGGTGATTTCGCCGGACTCGACCACTTCCGTCCACGCGGGCCGGACGGTTTCCCGCCAGAGCCGACGGTTCTCGGCGGATGCACCGCTACGCGGACGCCGCGGCGGACGATTGGTTTGCGGGCCCGGTGAAACCGGTGGAATTGGACGGCGTTCGCGCGCGGGGCCGATCGCCAGTTCAAGTTCTTTGCGCGTGCCCGTGAGCAGCAGAGTTTTGGAGCGCGGGTTTTGTTCGGACAGGCTTTCGATGAAGCGGCCGAATTGCATCTGCCGTTCGCGAAAAGCCGGGTCGGCAATCTTCGGCCAGCCGCCGTCCAGGGTGCGCTGATAGGCCGCGACCGCGCTGCGCACACGCGCCGTGAGTTGCCGCTCGCCGGCGAGACGCGAATCCAACAGCGTCGCCCAGCGTTCCAAAAATTCGTCCGACGTCGAGGAAGGTTTATCAATGGTAAAATCTTGAAGCGTCGCCGCCACGTGCGCCTCGGCGAAGGAACGCAGTCCGGCCCGCGTCGTTTCGCGCGTGAATAGGTCCACGCCGAACAAATGCTCGGGAATGAACCGTTCATAGCCCGCCCAATTGTTCTCGTCCGGGTCCGCAACGCAACCGGACGCGGCGGAAAATTCGTCCGTGGCCGTGAAGCCCGCCGCGCGCGGGAAAGCCGGGACCGCTTTGGGTTTTGCTTTCAGCCAGTCGGGCGGCTGGCTGAACCAGCGCGGATTGGGACTCATCTCCGCCGGGATGGCCAGCGAGTGAAACCCGCCCGCGTGACATTGCGTCATGCAAAACACCACGCGCCCCTTCCCGATGCCCGCCGCCAGTGTGCGACGAAATTCCGTGACGCCGAGCGCGGCATTCGTCTCGTAACGCCAGCCGACGGAGCCGCGGGGATCGCGGGTCAGTTCCCACAGATCAATTTCGCTCTCGCCATTTCGTCCGGCTCGCGAACCGTGGTCGCCCACGAACAAAAATAACGTCCCGCCACCCGCGACCGCCGGCAAAATTTCTTCGCGAAAAACGCGCAGCACAACTTCGCGACTGGCCGGCAGGTTGTGCGGGATTGCGCCGGGCAGCCACGTATCAATCGTCAACTTGTCCCGCGTCACCTTGCGGCACACGTCGGCCATGACCGCTCGTTCACCTTCGACATTGCCCGCGCCGAAGAAAGTCCACACGGAATCGCGCGGGTAATTTTTTTCAAAACAGGCGTTGATGGCCCGGGCTTGAAGATATTGCGAGTAGTTGTTGTCGAACGGCGAGACCCCGCCCGACAGCATCACGAAAACGTCGCGGGCCGGAAGGCCCGACGCGCTTCCCATCAAAGCGCACAGCAGGAGCAGCAGGCAACGGTTCATGGTTTTGCGGCGGTCGGCGCGGGCAAATTGTGATTGGCCCGCCAGCCTCTGTCGAGCGTCAGCGAGCGACCCGCGCGGCCGCACGTCTCGACCAGGTTCAGGCCAGCCCCAGGCGTTTCAGCGCCTCGACGACAGTGACAATCGGTATGCCCGCAAACTCATTCAACACCAGCAAATCCTTGTCGCCAGTGATGATAAAATCCGGCGCCGCAATCGCGGCGGCGGCGAGAACCGGCAAATCCTTGCGGTCGCGCAATGCGGGGAATTCTATGGTTCCGACGGGAGTCAGAATCGAGCATCGTTCCCGGATGAAACTCCAACTCCAGTCCGCGTCCAAACCACGCTTCGCCACTTGTATGGCGAGCCGCGGACGCCGGAGCACCGCGCTCAACTCAGCAAGCAAGGCTTCGGTCGAGCAAAGCTCAACGCGGTTGTCCAAGATGGCATCCAGCAGGCGGTACGGATTGCCGGGCCATAGCAACCCGGAGACAGGGAGGTTGGTGTCAACGACTGCCTTCACGTCGCCGCCGTTCCTCCCGGACGGCATTAACCTCAGCTTGGATTTCTTCCATGCTCATCGGTTCGCCGGGCTGGCTGCGAACGCGGTCGAGCATCTCGCCAAGCTCCTTCCGTGCGCGCGCCCGCCGGAGTTCTTCGCTCAACAATTCCCCCATCCGTTGGGATTCCAGCAGCCCGTTGGCCCGCGCTTCGTTGACGAGCGCGTCGGGCAAATCCAGTTGAATTGTGACGCTCATAACGCCGACAAGATGACAGCAACAGCGCCAAGGTGTCAAATGGGGACGAGCCGGCGCAACCCGCCGTTCACGGCTCGACGTAAACCGGGTGCGATTAAAGGCGGGTGATGGTGAGAGGGTGCTGGCGGTATTTTTGGACTGCGGTGGCAAGTCGGACGCGACACCGCTTTGGCACCGACGACGGCGATGGAAATGAGCAACCCGCCCCGTTCGCTCGAAAGCGGTGTCGCGTCCGACTTGCCACCGCAGTCCATAATGCCCTCACCCGTGA
>SIBJ01000094.1 GCA_009695195.1 Pedosphaera sp. | reverse complement strand
ATTATGGACTGCGGTGGCAAGTCGGACGCGACACCGCTTTGGCAGCGACGACGGCGAGGGCAATGAGCCACCCGCCCCGTTCGCTCGCAAGCGGTGTCGCGTCCGACTTGCCACCGCAGTCCAAAAATACCGCCAGCACCCGCTCACCCGCACCCGCCTTTAATCGCACCCGAAACACCCATCCTTGACGCTCCGGGGTTGAATTCGACCTCCGTCGCCCTATGATTCGCGACGTGAAAAAAGCCCTGCGCGTCCTCCGTCGCATCTTCGTCGTGCTGCTCTTGCTGGCGGTGTTGCTGCTGATCTTGTGCCTCGACGGTGTGGATACGCGGCCTTATTTGCGCGAGCCATACCGCACGGAAACCACCGGACGTTTGCGGGCGAGCGCGGAAACGAACACGGTTTCCCGCGGTGAACTGTCAGCGGGTTTCGGCCGCGCCAAACTCACTCCGACGGTGAATGCGCCGCAGGACAGTCCGGCGGAAGGAAAGTTTCGTTCGCTGCCGCTGGCGGGATACGGCAATCGCCAGGGCCGACCGGCGCAGGGAGTCCACGACGATCTCTACGTGAAAGCGGTGGCGCTGCAAGTCGGCGACCGGCTCGGCGTGATGATCGGGGCCGACGCCTTGATCATCCCGCCGGAAGTGACGGCGCTGGCGGCGCAACGATTGCAAAAGGAGGCCGGGTTGTCCCGCGAACAAATCTACCTGAGCGCGACGCACACGCACTCGAGCCTCGGCGGCTGGGGCGAAGGCATTGTGGCGGAATCGTTCGCCGGAAAATTTCAACCGGGCGCGCGGGTCTGGTTTGCCGGCTGCATCGTCGCGGCGGTGAGCAACGCCATCAGCGATCTCAAGCCGGCGCAATTCGGCCACGGCCGTTTTGCCGCGCCGCAATTCATCCGCAATCGCGTCGTCGGTGAACTGGGCCGGGTGGATCCGGAGTTCAGTTTTATCGTCTTGAAACAAAACGACGGCAAGTTCGGCGTGCTGGGCGCGTTCGGCGCGCACGCGACAGTTCTGCCGAGCGGTTTGATGGAGTTCAGCGCGGATTACCCCGGCTGCTGGCAACGGGCGGTCGAAAAACAAACCGGCGGCCTCGCGGTGTTTCTCGCCGGCGGCGTGGGCAGCCACTCGCCCGTGCCGGGCGACAAAGCCTTCGCCGGCGCCGAGCGCATGGGCCAGGCGCTCGCGAACACTTTGCTGGAACAATTGCCGCGTACGCCGCTGACCAACTCCGTCACGTTCGGAATGTTCGGGCTCGACGTCACCATGCCGCCGTTCAATGCCCGCGTCACGGACGGCATCCGCCTTCGTCCGTGGCTGGCGAAAAAACTCCTGCCCGCCAGCGGCCACAGTTTCCTGCAAGTGTTCCGCCTGGATGACGCGCTCTGGGTTTCGACACCGTGCGACTTCAGCGGTGAACTCGCGCTGGGGATCAAGGATTCATTTCGGGTGCGGGGAAAACATCTCACCATCACGAGCTTTAACGGCGATTACGTCGGTTACGTGATTTTGCCGCGCTACTATCATCTCGATGGCTACGAGCCGCGCGTGATGTCGTTCTTCGGGCCGTATGTCCCGGATTATTTCGAGGACCTGATCCGCAGCATGTCGCTGGGTCTGGCGGAGAAGTGATCAACCGGGGCGACGCTGATGGTTTTTCCCGCTTGGTTCTGGACGGCAGTTCAATAACATGAAATCAACATTCGCCAACGCGCAAAATAATTTCCCGGTGGCGGATAAATGTTTTCATGGGTGAGCAATCCTTCCTCGTCGCCGGAGACCAGATCGGGTTGCCCGCGCTGATCCACATCAGCCGGGCGCACAGCCAGGTTGCCAGCCGCGTCACCTGGCATTCGCACCCCGAATACGAGCTGATCTTCCTGCTGGAAGGCGCCACCGCGTACGAGTTCTCGGACAAGAAAGCGGTCGAGTTGCACGGCGGCAATTTCCTGGTCGTCCCGCCCCATGTCGTGCATCGCGGCTTTCATGACATGCACGCGCCTTCCACGATATTTGGCCTGGCGCTGAACACCGCCCGGGCCGGCGACTGGAGGGACACCACTTTCACTGTCCAGGACCTCCGGCGGATTCGCATGGCCCTGGAAAAGGGCAGTCGCAATGTGCATCCCTTCAGCAGTTCCCTGCGCTGGCTCGTGCGCCGGTTGGTGGAAGAGACCTCCCATTTTTCCGCCCAACCTGAATCCGCCGAAAGCCCGGCGATCATTCGCGCCCTCTTCTGCGCCGTGCTCGTCGAAGCCATGCGCCAGATGCTGCGGCCGCCAACCCAACCGGAAACTTTCGTCGCGGCCGCCGTGGCGTTTCTCCGCAAGAACCTGAACGAGACCATCCGGATGGCTGACCTGGTGCGCCACATGGGATTTTCCCGCGCGCGGATGTTTGACCTCTTCAAAGCCCAGACGGGCCAGACGCCCAATCACTACCTGCAAAGGCTGCGGATCGAAAAAGCCCAGGAGCAACTGAAAACCACGAACACCTCCGTCACCGAAATCGCGCACGCCACCGGCTTCAGTTCGGCGCAATACTTCAGCACCGTGTTCATCAAATACATGGGGATGTCGCCAAGCAATTACCGGAAGGCCAGTCAGGAAGCCCGGTTGCAGAAACCCGGAGCATCGCCAACCCGTTGATCCGCCAGTCCTGACGAACCGAACGAACCTGCCGCTGAAAGTTGAATCATCCCTTCCTCACAACGACTACAATGCCACCGCGCCCCATGCTGATCAAAGCCCTTTGCCCGCTCCTCCTGCTGGCGGTGAGTTTCGCCGCGCACGGCCAGGCGCCCAATCGCCGCGCGACGGAGTATCAACTCTTCGCGCGCAGCAATCTCGTCGCGTGGTGCATCGTACCGTTTGACGCGAAGAAGCGCGATCCCGTCGAACGCGGCGAAATGGTCACACGGTTGGGTTTCCGCCGCGTCGCCTATGACTGGCGCGAACAGCACGTGCCCACGTTCGAGCAGGAAATTCTCGAATACAAAAAGCGCGGCATAGATTTCTTCGCCTTCTGGGCCACGCACAATTCCGCCTTTGAACTGTTCGCAAAGCACGGGTTGCATCCGCAAATCTGGCTCACCGCCCCCAGCCCGGCGGCGACGAATCGCGACGAACAAATCCAGAACTCCGCGGCCCAATTGTTGCCGGTGGTCGAGCGCACGCGCAAAGCCGGCTGCCAGCTCGGCCTCTACAATCACGGCGGCTGGGGCGGCGAACCGGAAAACCTCGTGGCCGTCTGCGAATATCTCCGCCAGCACCACGACGCCAAACACGTCGGCATCGTTTACAACTTCCATCACGGCCACGGGCACATTGACGACTTTGCCGCATCGTTCGCGCGCATGAAGCCGTATCTGCTGTGCCTGAATCTCAACGGCATGGTTCACGACGGCGACCAGAACGGAAAATTGATCCTCAGCCTCGCGCAGGGCGATCAGGAACTTGCCATGCTCAACGCCGTCGCGGCCAGCGACTGGCGCGGGCCGATCGGCATTCTTTGTCACCGCACCGATGCGGACGCCGAATTGGTGCTGGCCGACAACCTCGATGGTTTGGAGTGGTTGAAAAAGGAAATGGCCAAACGCGGCTCCGCGGGGCCGAAACCGACTCAACGCGCGCCGTTGTCAGCCAAACCGAAATCCACGGCGAAGCCCGCGACCAAAAAGGATTACTGGGCGGTGGAGGATCCGAAGGCGCGCGAAAAATTGCCGCTCTACCAGACCATTCCCGCCGCGAAGCCGGAAGAGTTGACGCCCGCGAACGGCTTTCCGAAACGCGAAACCTATCTCAACTGGCATCGCTCGCACGGCGACAACGGCGGCACGCGCTTCTCGGCGCTGGATCAAATCAACCGCCAGAACGTGACGAACCTCCAGGTCGCGTGGACGTATCATTCGCAGGACGGCAGCAACTACATCCAGTGCAACCCCATCATCGTGGACGGCGTGATGTTTGCGCCCACTGCTGGCAAACATATCGTCGCCGTGAACGCGGCGACCGGCGTGGAACTCTGGCGCTTCAAGCCCGAGGGCAAGCCGGCGTTTCGCGGGTTGATATATTGGGGCGGAGTGCGCCCGTCCTCGTGCGCAACAACGTCCGCACGCGCGAGAGCCTCAGAAAATCTCGACAAGCTTCCCCCAAACGACGCTGCTGCGCCCGAGGACGGGCGCACTCCGATTCCTCCCGCCGCGCGCGTGATGTTTTGCGCCGGGAAATTTCTGTACGCGTTGAATCCCAAGACCGGCCAGCCGATCGCGGATTTTGGCGAAGCTGGAAAAACTTTGCTGCCCGGTCACGCGCAAGGCGATTTCGGCGCGGCCACCGCGGGCCCGACCATCTTCGAGCGCATCCTGGTCGTGCCGGGCTTCGAGAAGGACGCGTGGGGCTTCGACGTCGTGAGCGGCAAACAGCTCTGGACATTTCACACCGTGCCGCAGCCGGGCGAATTTGGATATGACACTTGGGACAAAACGGAAGCTTACGGCGCGAACTGCTGGAGCGGCATGGCGATGGACGAGGTGCGCGGCATCGCCTACATCACGACGGGTTCGCCGAAAAATAATTTCATCGGCGTCCGCCATCACGGCGACAATCTGTTCGCCAATTGCGTCATCGCCCTCGACGCGCGCACCGGCCAACGGCTCTGGCACTTCCAGGAAATCCGCCATGACATTTGGGACCTCGACATCCCCGCCCCGCCAAACCTCGGCACCATCACGCGCGCCGGCAAACGCGTGGACGTGGTCGCGGTCGTGACGAAGATCGGCAACACCCTTTTGCTCGACCGCGTGACGGGGAAGCCGATCTTTCCCTTCCGTCTGCGCCGCGCGCCCACGAGCGATCTGCGCGGCGAAGTGACGTCGCCCTACCAGCCGGACCCGGAATTGCCCGAGCATTTCTCGAAGCAGGAGTTCACCGCCGCCGATCTCACCGACCGCACGGAAGAAGCCGCGGACTTTGCGCTGACGCGATTCAAGAGCGCGACGACCGGCTGGTTCCGTCCCGGCAGCGAAGGACGGGCGAATCTTTTTTTCAATATTGACGGCGGCGCCGAATGGACCGGCGCGTGCATTGACCCGGACACCGGCCGCCTCTACGTCACCGCCAATCACATCGCGTGGCTCATTTCGATTTTTCGCAACGACGATCCGCCCGACGATCACAACCTGCCCCGGACGCGCGGGCAAACGGTTTTTGAAACCACCTGCGCCTCCTGTCACGCCACCAATCGTCTCGGCCTCGGCGTGGCGCCGCCGTTGCGCGGACTCCGCCATCGGCTCAGCGACGCCGAGGTGACCAACCAGATCCGCACGGGCCGGAACGGCATGCCCGCCGTTCCGGAAGCCCAACTCGGCGAGGCCGACCTCAAGGCGCTGCTGGATTATCTGATGTTGCGCGACCGGCCGGTGCCGGCGACGAACGCGCCGACCGAACGGCCCGTTTACAGCTTCGCGGGCTACCCGAGATTTTTCGACCACGAAGGCTACCCGGCGAACAAGCCGCCGTGGGGTTCGCTCAACTGCCTGGACTTGAACACCGGGAAACTCCTTTGGAAAGTTCCGCTCGGCGAACATCCCGAGCTCACCGCCCGAGGCGTGCCGAAGACCGGCACGGAAAATTACGGCGGCGCCATCGTGACCGCCGGCGGACTCGTCTTCTGCGCCGGCACGAGCGATTCAAAAATCCGCGCGTTCGACAAGGACACCGGCGCGGAGCTCTGGGCGGCGAAACTTCCGTGGGTGGGTAACGCGCCGCCGGCGACGTATCAGGTTGCTGGCCGCCAGTTCATCGTCATCGCCGCGACGGGCAGCAAACTTACGTCCCATCGCGGCGATGCGTACATCGCGTTCGCCTTGCCGAAGAATTAGTCTGCCTGCCAGAAGTCATTCCCGGTTTGGAGGCTGAAGCGGGCTGAAGCCGGCGAACTTGGCGGACTTTGCAAAGTCCGCCACACTGCGCGGGTTGAACCCCGCTTCCGCTTCCAAATTGGAAATGACTATCGGCAATCAGTTTGGCCACCCGCGGCTCGCGACCTCCGCGACACTCACGGTTTCATCAACGCCGAATCCATGCGCACCATCATACGTTGCCACATGTCGGGCGTGTACTGGTGGCCGACGCCGGGATAAACGATGCTCTCGAATTCTTTCCCTGCATCGTAGAGTTGGTAGGCCTGCTTCACTTTCTTTTCGATGATGCGGATGCCGTCCACCGGCGAGCCGCCGTCGTTTTCGCCGCTGAGAAACAGCAACGGGCGCGGAGCCGCGAGCGCCACGACCGCTTCGGTGTCGAAGTGTTGCAACAGGCCGGGAACGAAATAGTAAATCCCGTGGGCCTTGAGCGCTTCGTGTTCGATCAGGTTTTGATAGCGCGTCAGGCAACACACCGCGACGCCGGCCTTCAGCCGTTCGTCCAATGCCATCGCCCACCACGTGCGCGTTGCGCCCATGCTGATGCCGGTCACACCGATACGTTGCGCGTCCACTTCCGGGCGCGAGCAGAGATAATCCAGCGCCAGCAAATCATCGCGAATGATCATGCCCCACAGTGTGCGACCGAACCAGAGGTTGAATTTGCTGGCAGTCATCTCGCCCGCGCTGCCCCTCTCGCTCGCACCGCCCGGCCCCTGGCCGTTGCGTTCGCCAAAACAATACGCGTCAATCGCGATGACGACATATCCCCGGCGCGCGAGTTCCGGGCCGGCGCCAACCGGCGTGGCGTTGGTGCCGAAAAGTTCCTCCTTGCCGATGTCGTACTGCCCGCCATGCCAGTGGCAGTAAAGAATCGCCGGCGCCTTGCCGGAAAGTTTTTTGGGAATCAGGAGATAACCCGGCACGACGGCACCAGCGCCGTTGTCGAATTGAAATTTCTCCCGGAAGTAATCGCCGCAGTCTTCCCGCTTGAGCGTCTCGACCGCGAGCTTCTTTGGCCGCGGCGGCAGATCACCCAGCAACTTCCACAACTGCGCACGCACCTGTTTGCGTTGGCGTTCCCATGCCGCGCGCGAAGTTGGAATTTTGAATTCCGGCACCGGCGGCGCGGCCGCCAGCCAGCGTTGCGCGACTGTTGAATTGGTTTTCGCCATCGCAGGAGTTGTTAGCGCACCGGCGATCAACGCAAGCGCGATCGAGCAGTTGACCTTCATCTGATTTCAACCGCCCGGTTTCTGAATGAAGCCATGATAAAGCCCCAGGTAATACGGCAGCAAAAAAACCGTGCCCGCCGAAAGCTCGCTGCCGTTGCCGCCGTAATCGAGATGCCACGGGTCGGTGTTCCAGTGGCCGAAGTGGCGGTTCTCGACGGGCAGCACCTTGCCATTCACGCGATGCCCGCGCCGCCGCGGAGCGTCGGGGTCCACCAGATCAACGGAACGCGTGCGCGGCAAGGCCACCACGTCCAGCCGGTGACTGTTGCGATGATCCCACGCCAGACGGTCCAGCGGAAAGCCACGCAGTGTCGCCAGGCTGTCTTCAAACCAACCCGCCGACGGCTTCAAGGAAAACTCCAGGAACGGCGTCGCCCCCCGGGCGTTGGCGTTGAGCGCCGCATGCGCGAAGTTGAAAAACGGGTTCATCTCCTGAGACTCGTTCAGCCAATAAAGAAAGAACGACAGCCGCGCCATCGGTTTCAACTCCTCGTCCGTCGAACAGCGCAGCAGCCCATAGTACGACATGATCGCCATCTCATCATCGGATTGATTGCCCGAACCCGCGCCCTGCTGGACTTTGGGATACATGAGATTGTGCGCGTAGCCATGTCGCTCGATGAGTTCGCGCGAAGCCCTGGTATATTTTGCATCGCCGGTGACGTGCGCCGCGACCGCGAGGTAACTCAACATGCTCAGCGAGTTCAGGCCACGTTCCTGCCACCAGATCGGGTCGCGATTGAACGTCTGCGGACCGAACATTCCCCAGCGCGTCGGCTTGCCATCGTGGTCCACCAGTTGGTGGTCGTGCGCCAGCAAATGGTCCGTCAGGTCGCGCACCACTTCGCGCACGCGCTCTTTCTCCGCGTCGTTGTCGGCGCAGAAATCAAAATACAGAGGATAGAAGAAATAGTGGCCATCAAGTTCATCGCTGCTCGTGTCGGATTTCCAATACCATTTGCCGTCGGCGCTTTTGGGCCAGCGCGGCTCATAAACTTTCCAGAGTTTGTCCCGGCGTTGTTCGTCGCGGTCGCCTTCGAGCCGCCCGATGTTCGGATCGGGCCACTCCACTGGCCGGATGGTCCGCGCGACATAACCTTTCGGCGGCGAGTGTTCGCCGCCCTGCGTGACTTTCTGCAAAAAGCGCAACGCCTCGAAGGCTTTCTTCGCGCGCTCCTTCGCCTTCAAATCCTTCGTGGCGGCGTAGGCGAAACATTCACCGGCGCCGTACATCGCCGTCCACAAGCCGTCGTTGTCCGAGTCGTGCGGATTGGCGCTGCTCTTGTCCTCCGGTTTGCGCAGTGCCGCTTCGGCCACATAGCCAAACGGCGTGCGTTTGATGTAACGCTCGATTTCCTGCTCGAAGAGTTCCGCCTTCGCCGCGAGTGTCATCGATTTGTGTTCGATGCGACCGATGCCCGCCGTCGTGGCAAACCACGCGTCGCCGGCCGCATCCATCGCTGCCTGAGCGACGTCGTCGCTGGGAAGCCAGCCACGACCCTGGCGGTAATGCCACTGCCCGCCCTCGAATCGAATCACCCCCAGATGCGTGGTGAACCAGACCTCGCCTTGCGGCCCCGCGGCGATGCCCGTGAAGTCATTCCAGGGCAAACCGTCCTTGCCTTCGTAAAACCGCCAGCCCTTCGCCGTCTGGCAACCGACGCCGGCTTTGGTGGCGAACCACAATTGCCCCAGCGAATCGAACCCCACTCCCAGCACATCCCGCACGGCCCAGGCGCGTCCGCCGCCGTCGAGAATCTCCATCGGCTGCCAACCCTTGTCGGTCAACGTCAACAATCCGCCGCTCGACGCCACATGCACCACACCGCGCGGTGAGATCGCCATCTGTTGCGCCGTCACGGCGGCGGGAAATGAGTGCGAAGAACTCTGACCGCCCTCGGACAAACTGCGGCACGCGTGCGCGGTGAGCAGCCAGTTGGTTTTTCCGTCGCGCAGCAGTTGTTTGATTTCGCGCCACGGCATCGGCGCTTCGACGGGCGCCCCCGCAAGCGAAGCAAACACGAAATGGTCGGCTTGCCGCTGATTCAGAACCGCGTTCACCCGCCACTGATCATCGCGCCACTCCAACCACTCGCCAGCCACGAAAGCCCGGTTCAGACCGCCGGGCGCGCACTCGACCAGTTGCACCGGCTTGGGCAGCGGATAAAGGTGCGCGACCTCCTGTCGAAATTGTTGCGCGGCCGGTTGGAAATCCGCCGCCCCGCTGACGTAAATCGTCAGCCCGAGAACTGCGCCCGTGAAGAAATGCGATGTCATCGGCGGAATGTTCCGTTGAACCCATGCGCGGAGCAAGCGCGAACCCAGATCCGCCGCGCTTCGAGAACCTCGCCCGGCGCCAAGTCTCAACTCTCACTCAGGCAAACAACTTGGTGACCGCTTTGGCCTTCACGAGTTCGCGCGGCTGCTTCAAGTGATTGTACACGATCGTTTCCGGGTCTATGCCGAACGCGTGATACATCGTGGCGAGCAGTTCCGTCGGATGCACCGGGTCTTCCGCCGGGCTGCTGCCGGTCTTGTCCGACTTGCCGTGAACGTAACCGCGTTTGATCCCGGCACCGGCGATGACTGACGTGTAGCAGTAAGGCCAGTGGTCGCGGCCGTCGGCGGTGTTGGAATTGCCGGAGGTGCTCACGCCCTTCTGCGGGCTGCGGCCGAATTCCCCGATCGCCACGACCAGCGTTTCCTTGAGCAACCCGCGCTCGTCCATGTCGGCGATGAACGCCGCGAGTCCTTTGTCCAGCATCGGGCCGGACTGCGTTCCCATGCGCTTGGTCAGTTCAACATGGTGATCCCAGGAATGATTGTCCGAGTTGGCGACCTTCGGCCAGATGACTTCCACGACGCGCGTGCCGGCTTCGATCAATCGCCGCGCGAGCAGACAACTTTGCCCGAAAGTATTTCGCCCGTAGCGGTCGCGCATCTGCTCGGACTCCTGCGTGAGATCGAACGCCTTGCGCGCGCGACCGGAGACGATGAGATTCAACGCGCGCTGGTAATAGTCGTCGAGGTTGTAATTGGCGACGGCCTTGTCAATGTCCGGCATGGCCTGCTCGATGGCTTCGCGCAGCTTGGCGCGGCGTTGGAGGCGCAACGCGAAAACTTCCGGCGGCAACTTCAAGTCGTCGGTGCGGATGCGATCCAACTTGTTCAAGTCCATGTCGTCGCCGTCCGGAAAAAGCGTGTAGGGATCGAAAGCCTTGCCGAGGAAGCCGGCGTTGCCGCCCTTGCCGACCACGTTGGATTCCTGCAACGGGCGCGGAAGCATCACGAAGGGGAGCATCGGTTCATCCAACGGACGCAGACGGACGATGTTCGAAC
This sequence comes from Pedosphaera sp., assembly GCA_009695195.1. Classification (GTDB taxonomy): domain Bacteria; phylum Verrucomicrobiota; class Verrucomicrobiia; order Limisphaerales; family JADLHS01; genus CAIKLQ01. The sequence goes on along the minus strand of SIBJ01000094.1, from coordinate 7,364 downwards.
CGAAATTTGGAAAATCCTTCGGGTCCGGCGGCTCAAGCTGGCCGGAGGGACTGACCTTGTCGGTCGTGTAGCCGGTCATGATCTGGTAAATGGCTGCAGTGTGATTGAACAGGCCGTTGGGCGTGTAGCTCATCGAGCGGATCATCGTGAACTTGTCGTTCACCTTCGCCAGCTCAGGCAGAACCTCGGTGAAGTTCACGCCGGGGATCTTGGTGGGGATCGGCTTGAAAGTACTGCGGATGTTGTCCGGCGCATTTTCCTTTGGATCCCAAAGGTCGAGATGGCTCGGCCCGCCCTGAAGATAAATCATCACGACGTTTTTCGCGGTGCCCCAGCCCGGGCCGCCGGCGCGCTTGCCGGTCTCGCCCGCGAGGGCTTGCAACTTGAACAACGACCCGAGCGAAAGGCCGAGAATGCTCGCCCCGCCAACGCGCAGCAGATCGCGCCGCGTCATTTTCAAGTGCGGATCACAAAGGTCGCTGCACGTGCCGCCGGTGATTTTGATCATAATGGTTTCCTCGGGTTAAGGGATTCGCGTTAAGACTACCAGGGTAAAAGCTCCAAGCACCAACATCCAAGCTCCAGAGAAATTCCAAGCTCCAAACTTCAAAAACCAGCCGCGTCCAACAAGACGGTTCGTTTGCAGACGAATTGGGATTTGGAGCTTGGTGCTTCTCTGGAGCTTGGAGCTTGGATGTTGGTGCTTCATGTTTTCAATGGTTAAACAAGAATCCCGGGCTGTTGATCAGCGCCCACGTCAAATCCTGCACGACCGTCAGCCGCTTGTTCTCAATCTGCCGGCCACTGGCTTTCGCGTCTTCGCGCAACTGCACCAGATAAGGGTCGAGGCGGATGGGCATTTCCGCGCCGGCCAGCGTCTTCTGCAACTCCGTCAACTTGGGATCCACCGGCAACGGCGCCGCCGCCGTGACCGCCGCCATTTTGCGTTTCCAAAATTCGGCATCCGAGTAGCGGTAGAAATCGAGAATGGCCGATGCCTCTTCGGGCGTGCGTTGCCCGGCGGCGGCGCGCGCGGCCTGCACGACGTTCTCCGGCAGGCCGAAGTCGAGCGGGTCACCGCTGGTCGTCACGTAGAGGCGGAAACGACCGAGCTGAGAATCGCTTCCATATTGCTGTCTCAAGACGAACTGCAACCTCGCGCCATTGGTGCCGGCGATGGGTTTCTCCAGTTTGAACGTGGCGGTGTGACGCTGGATGCCGGGCGCGCCGGCGATGGCCCAGCCGTTTTTACCCGTCTCGACTTTGCCATCAATCGCCTGCCCGACCGCAAAATCAACCTGCGAGAAATCCGCCCTCGCATCGGTGAACTTCGCGGCGGTTTCCGGCGCGTTGGTGCCGGATGACCATTTCAGTTCCAGTTCACTCAACACGAAATTGCCATCCGTCGCCCGGCCCGGTCCGAACTTCGGCAGCGTCTCGTCCGGCAAAACCTCCAGCATCACGCCGGTGATGTTCGTCAGCGTCGAAACGGCCATGATCGTGTAATCGGCCGGGCTTTTTCCTTTCGAGGCGGTGATCGAGCCATCGCTCTGCCGGGCCAGTTTGATTTTCGCGGTGGCCGTGAGTTTCTTCGTGTCCACGCGCACCCAGGTCGTTTTGGTTTCCGCCGGATTATTTTTTGTTTCCCAGAAAGCGGCCTGGGCCGGCAGCAGTTTTTCGTAATCCTTCAACTCGCGCTGCGTCAGGTTGATCTCCGATTGCCGCCGCTTGTCCAGTTCAGCGCGAAGAGTTTTTGTCATCTCGTCGTACGTGCCGAGGTCGGCTTTGGACTTTGCGATGGCCTCGTCACGCTGGTGTTGAAGCTTCTCAATACCCGGCACCGACTTCACTTCCAAGGTGGAAAGTTCGTTGGTGATATTCGCGTTGTCAGAATCCACGGACCCCAGCAGGGCGAGGACGTCTTTGGTCTCGGGTTCGGTGGCGGGCCGGTTGACCACGCGCAGGAAAACTTCGTTGATCAATTTCTGGTCGTCCTTTTCCGTCTCGACCAGCGTCGCGAGCGAATTCGTCGGCTCATTGATGGCGAGCGAGATGGTCGGCCCGCTGAGCAGCGCCATGACGGAGCCGAGGCCGAGGTCGCTGCTGCGCTCACATTCGCAGGCGCTTTGGCGGGCGGGACGTCCGAGCGTGGCGAGCAGACCGCTGCCCGTGTCCATGGCGGCGTCGGCCAATTGCGTGGCGCGCTGGCCGGGTTTGGCGCCGGGAATGTTCGGCGTGCTGCCGGTCACGCGGAACACGGCGTCGAAAAGCGTTTCCGCCGGCAAGCGTCGCGCGAGCGCGTGGGAATAATTCACGTGGTCGTCCTCGTTCCATTTATTCGGACGAATCGAAAGTTGATACGTGCGCGATTTGCAGATGAGTTGCATCAGGTGACGCACGTTGAATTTGCTCTCGACGAACTCGCGCGTGAGATGGTCGAGCAAGGCCGGATTGCGGGGCGGATTTCCGGCGCGCGTATCGTCGAGCGGCTCGATGATGCCGGCCCCGGTGAGATATCCCCAGAGACGATTGGCGTAGGACGATGCGAAGAAGCGGTTGTCCGGCGTGGTGATCCAAGCCGCCAGGTCCTCGCGGCGCGTGGTTTTTTCCTTCGTCTCGTGTTTCGCCGGATACGGGAAGGCCGGCGGCGACACCTTGCCGGTGCGGTCGTGTTTCATTTCCCCCTCGGCTGCGTCCGCGATCATTTCATAAAGCGGCTTGGCCCCTTCCACCGCGCTGCCGCCGATTTTTTTACCTTCGCTCTTCGGGTCTTCCTTGAGCGAAATCTGCGCGAACGAGGCGGCCAGATGGTAATACTGGTCCTGCGTCCAACGCTCGAAGGGATGGTCGTGGCACTTGTTGCAGTTGAAACGCGTGGCGAGAAACAGGTGCGTGGTGTTCTCCATCGCCTCGGCCGGCGTGCGGACGATCTTCCAATAACTGGCCGCGGGATTCTCGCGATTCGAGCCGGACGCCGTGAGAATCTTCCGCGCGAATTGATCGTAAGGCGTGTTCGTCGCCACCTCGTTGCGAATCCAGGCGCGGAACGATTCAGCCCCTTCACCGCCGAGATACTTGCTGTTGCACTGAAGCAGGTCGGCCCATTTGTTGGCCCAAAAATCAACGTAATCAGCGCTGCCCACCAGCCGGTCCACCAGCGCATCGCGTTTGACCCGCGTCGCGCGCGCGTCGTCGAGAAAAGCCTGCATCTCCGACGGCGACGGCGGCAGCCCGGTCAGGTCGAGATAGACGCGACGGATAAATTCGAGATCAGTGCAAACTTCCGAAGGCTCGATCTTCATCCGCTGCCACTTGGCCGCGACGAGTTCGTCAATTTTTCCCCAGGCCGGCGGCTGCTTCCAAACGAAGCCGCTGCGGTCGCCCATCACTGTGATCGTCGTTGCGGCGTAATTGCCTTCGTATCGCGCGAGCACCGGCGCTTCACCGCGACGCAAGGTCGTGATGAGGCCGCCGGTTTCGGCGGTGGCCACGTCCGCGTTGGCGCTTTCGATGAAAGCCTCCGCCGTGACATCGCGCGTCACGCCGTCGGCAAAAGTTGTCAGCACGCGCATCTGCTGCCGCGAACCGATCTGCTGCGCGACGGGGTTTTGCGGAAAGATTTCGATCTTCGTCACGCGCGGCGATTTCAAATCCAGCGTCGCTCCGTCTGCGATCCACTGGCGGAGGATCTGGTAATACTTGCTGTCCACGGTCGTGCGGCGACCGCCTTCGTGCGGCACTTCCGCGACCGCTTTCAACAACATCAAGCTGTCGTCCGGCGAGGCGAGATTCACGCGGCGCGAAGCCAGATCGTCGGTGAGCGCGCGCAAATCCGTTTCCGGATCGTAGCCGCGCAGGGAAAGTTTGAAGCCGCTCTTGCCTTCCTTCGCCCCGTGGCAAGTGCCCGCGCTGCACCCCAGCCGGGCGATGACTGGGTTCACGTCGCGGATGAAATCGGCCCGATAGCCCCGGCCCTGCCCGGAGATTTCCACCAGCGTTTCCAGCGCCTTGCCGCCCAGCGTGACGGTGAGCCGGGTGCTGCCGTTTTTCAGCGGACGCAAAACGCCGCGCGGAGAAATTGCCGCGACATCCGGATTACAAGCCAGCTTCACCAGCCGCGTCACGTCCGCGGTGTCGCCGGATTCGAGCCGCGCGGTGACGAGGAGTTGGGCGTAATCGTTCGCGCTGGTGAATTTAATTTTCGCCGGCTGCAACTCCAGCGAAACCACCTTCGCGCCCTGCGGCAACGGTTCCGGATCCACGGCTGGCTCGACACTCTTCACCGCCGTTGATGCCCACGCCGGTTTGGCGGCGGCCACGGTTCCTTTCGTGATGGGCACGGATGCGAATGCCTTGATCACGCTACCGTTCGTCGTGCTGAATATTCTGACCATCCCGTCCGAGCCACCCGCGGCGACCTTGCCGCCGTCCGGACTGAAAGCCACCGAGTAAATTTCCGAATTCGTTATCGTCGCGCGTGCGATTTCATGAATGCCCTGCTTCTTGTAATCTTCGAGTTGTGTTTTCTCCTCCGGTTTGCGGCTGCCGGGAACCTTGCCCATGATATCGCGCAGGGCTTTCGGCACTTCGTTGGTGAAATCGTAGCTGCACACGACCAGTTCGCCCGCGCGATCCAGCCCGCCGCCGTACGCGATGCGTTTGCCGTCGGCACTGAAACGCACGGTGAATACGCGACCGGTCGTCGGGAAAAGGTCGGCGATGAATTGCGCGTCGTCACCGATCTCGCGCTTCACTTCGCGGAAGATGCGATAAACTTTCGGCAATCCATCCGACCCGGCAGCCACAAACTCCTCAAACTTCGGATGCGTCGCCACGGCCAGCACGCCGCCTTTCAACGCGCCGGGCGTGATGGAAGTGACGTTGTCAACAAACCGCTGCTCCGCGATTTCCGTCAGCTTCACGCTCATGTCGCGCCCGCCGGAAACGACGTGGTCGCCTTTCACCGAGAACGTCGTGCTCATCGCCCAATCGGTGTGTGAGGCCATCTGCATGACCTGCTTGCCGGAAGTCGCTTCGATGGCGCGCACGGTATTGTCCGCGCAGCCGAACGCGATGAGCTTGCTGTCGGGCGACCAACTCACGCCGTAGAGCGTGTCGTAGCTGACGGGCACGGAGATGGCGAGTTTGCGCTTGGCGACATCCCAAACCTGGAGTTCGCCCAGCCGCGCTGGATCGCCACCGGCGACTGCGAGCCACTGGCCATCGGGTGAGAAGCGCAGCGACTGCACGCGTTCGGAAAGTCCAACCAACCGTCCGGCCAGCTTGGCGTCGTTGCTTTGATACAGCAGCACTTCATGAAAGCCCGCCACCGCCAGCAGTTTTCCGTCGGGTGAAAAATCCAGCGACGTGATGACCGGCGCTCGCGAATAGACCGGCGGATGGTCCGCGTCGTAACGCCGCTTGGCGTCCGCCGGCGTATCGTCCATCGCGCCCTGCTCGATCCACGCGCGGATCAACGCCACTTCGGTTTCGAGCAATGGCGGTTTTCCTTTCGGCATCCGCACTTCGCCGTCCTGCGGCGTGATCATTTTCAGAATCGAACTCTGCTCCGGATGCTTGGGAACGATCGCTACTCCCTCGGTCTCGCCGCCCGCGAGCAGCTTCTTGAAATCGGTCATCACAAACCCGCCCTTGGATTTCGCGGGCTGATGGCAGCCCTGACAGTTCGCTTGCAGGATCGGCCGGACCTCGCGGTAGTAACTCACCTTCGCGCCCGGTTTGGCTAGTTCAACTGCAAGGCTGGACGAAACGACGACCAGCGTCGTCAGGTACCGGCCGGCCCAATGACTTGGGAATTTCATGCGTTGGCGAATCATCACCGGAACGGCGGGAAAGCGCAATAGGCGGAATTTCCGGACGGACTTTCGTGGCGCGACGGAATTTGAATCGCATGGCGTTGACGCTGCGGGATGATCAGCGCCGCGCCCGGGGCCGGAATCCGTTTCCGCGGCGCGGGTCGCATTCGCAAAAAGGTCATAGCAAATTCTGATACGCCAGCCAGAGCGAACGGAAATATTTCAGGACGCGCACCGGGTCTTTGCTTTCAGAAATCTCGGCGAGGCAGTAGCCGGTGAAGCCGGACTCGTTCAAGCCGGCCAGCAGTTTGCGGAAGGGATATTCGTCCAGATAAAGATCGCGCATGTGGACGGTGAAAATCTTTTTCTTCAGGAGATTGAAGTTGTGATCGAAACCCTCGCCGTCGAGATCGGTCTGATTGGAGTTCCAGCAGACGCCGACGTTCTGGTGATCGGCCACGTCCATGATGGTTTTGGCGTTCGGCACCAGCGACGTATCTTTGCCGTGAACTTCGAGGCGGATTTGCACGCCGTGGCCGGCGGCGAACTCGCCGATGTCGCGCAGCGACTTGCCGATCTGCACCAGCGTTTTTTCCTTCGGCACTTCCGCCGGCAAAGCGTTGGGGCGGACCTTCACGCCGGGAGCGCCGACGTCCTGCGCGAGAAGGATGTATTCCTTCGTGGCGGCGATGTCAGCGCGGAGTTTCGCCTGATCCGGCGTGTGGCAATCAAACGCGCTGCCCAGACCCATCAATTCCACCGGCGAATCGCGAAACTGTTTCTTCACCGCGTCGCGTTGGGATTTGCTCAACGTCACCTCGACACCGTGCGCGTGAGTCGTGCGGAGTTCGGCGCCCTGGAACTTCGCCTCCGTGCAATTCTTGATGATCGTGGGCACGTCCCAGTCTTTGGCGATGTTGTAGGTTACAATGCCGAGCTTCAGCTTCGCGGGCCGGGTGATGAAGCTGGACGGTTTGGCAGTTTCAGCGGCCAACGCGGAGCGCCGGGCCAGACCAATCGCGCCCAACGTCAAGCTGGCGGCCTTTAGAAAATCCCGACGGCGAGTTTTCATATTTTGAATTTGATGCGGGTTGACGTTCACGCCAGTTTCGGAACCTCGAAGCCCTTGCGATAGTCGCGTGTGATGTATTGGTTCGCGTCGTTGTCCTTGAATCGTTCCGTGGCCGGATCGAATTCCAAAGAGCGTCCGGCGCGAAAGGCCGCGTTCCCAAGCTGACAATGAACGCAGGAAAAATGGGCGTCGAGCGGTGACACCGGCAGGTCCTCCGTTTTGCGCGAGCGCACGGCTTTGAAGAAACGATCCCACTTGCTGCCCTTCTCCGCCTTCGGCGCGTTGTCGGGAATCGGCATCGCCTCGCGGCCATCCTGCTTCCCATCCTTGTAGGTGAAGAATCCTTTCTCGACGACGTAGAAACCTTTCGTGCCGAAGAAACTGTTGCCGCAATTGCCGGCGTCGAATTCGTGGAAGGAGCCGAGATTGCGCACTTCAAACGTCAGGATCGTGCCGTCCGCATAGCTGAAGGTGGT
>SIBJ01000093.1 GCA_009695195.1 Pedosphaera sp. | reverse complement strand
GCCGGCGGCACGCTCGTCACGATCACCGGCTCCAATTTCGTCAGCGGCCTGAACGTTCTGTTCGGTTCGAGCAACGCTACGTCCGTGAACTTCAGCAACTCGACGCTCATCACTGCCGTCTCACCGGCTCACGCCGCGGGCCTCGTGGACGTCACCGTGGTGAATCCCGATTCGCAATCCGCCATCGCGACGAACGCCTTCACCTTCGTCCCACCGCCCACGATCACGAGCATCACTCCGGCAAGCTGCCCCGACTCCGGCGGAGCCTTCGTCACCATCACCGGTTCGAATTTCGTCACCGGTCTGAACGTCTCGTTTGGTTCGAGCAACGCCGCGTCCGTGAACTTCAGCAACTCGACTCTCATCACTGCCATCTCGCCGGCTCACGCCGCGAGCCTCGTGGACGTCACCGTGGTGAATCCTGATTTGCAATCCGCCATCGCGACGAATGCCTTCACCTTCATCGCCGCGCCGTTCATCACCAGCGTCGCACCGGCCAGCGGTCCCGATGCCGGCGGCACGCTCGTCACGATCACCGGCTCCAATTTCGTCAGCGGCCTGAACGTTCTGTTCGGTGCGAGCAACGCCGCGTCCGTGAACTTCAGCAACTCGACTCTCATCACTGCCATCTCGCCGGCTCACGCCGCGGGCGTTGTGGACGTCACCGTGGTGAATCCCGATTCGCAATCCGCCGTCGCAACGAATGCCTTCACCTTCGTCCCACCGCCCACGATCACGAGCATCACTCCGGCAAGCTGCCCCGACTCCGGCGGAGCCTTCGTCACCATCACCGGTTCGAATTTTGTCAGTGGACTCTCTGTGCTTTTCGGCGCGAGCAACGCCACCACCGTCAACTTCAGCAACGCCACGCTCGTCACCGTCTTTGCGCCCGCGCATCCCCCCGCCACCGTCCACCTCACGGTCGTGAACCCGGACGGCCAGTCCGCCGTGGCCTCGAACGCGTTCACTTTCGTCGGCCCGCCGCTCATCACTGGCGTCACGCCCGCGAGCGGTCCCACGGCCGGCGGCACACTCATCACCATCACCGGCTCGAACTTCGTGGACGGCCTTTCGGTTTTCATCGGCGGCAGCGGCGCCGATTCCGTCAACTTCAGCAACGCCACGCTCGTCACCGCCGTCACGCCGGCGCACGCGCCGGGCCTCGTGGACGTGACCGTCATCAACCCGGATTATCAAACCGCGGTCGCCCCGAACGCCTTCACCTTCCTCGCCCCGCCGAGCATCATCAGCGTCGCACCGACGAACGGGCCCGTCGCCGGCGGCACGCTTGTCACCATCACCGGTTCCAATTTCGTCAGCGGCCTGACCGTCACGTTTGGTTCGAGCAACGCCGCCTCCGTGAACTTCAGCAACTCCACCCTCATCACCGCCGTCTCGCCGGCACACGCCGCGGGCGTCGTTGACATCACCGTGGTGAATCCTGATTTGCAGTCCGCCCTGGCGACGAACGCCTTCACCTTCATCGCGCCGCCGCTCGTCACCAGCGTCACTCCGACCAACGGCCCCGACGCCGGCGGCACGCTCGTCACGATCGCCGGCTCCAATTTCGTCAGCGGCCTGACCGTCACGTTTGGTTCGAGCAACGCCGCCTCCGTGAACTTCAGCAACTCCACCCTCATCACCGCCGTCTCGCCGGCACATGCCGCGGGCGTCGTTGACGTCACGGTTCAAAATCCCGACTCGCAAACCGCCACTGCTACGAATGCTTTCACTTTTGAAGCCCCACCGCCACCGGCACCGTTCGTGATCACTTCCATCGTTCCGCTCACGGACACGGCGTTCATCGTCACGTGGAATTCGGTTTCCAATCAACTTTACTCGGTGCAATTCAAGAGCACGGTGGACGCGGCCAACTGGCTGACGCTTGCGACCGTCACGGCGACCGGCGTTTCCACCTCGTACACCAACACCGGTCTGGCCGGCATCGCGCAGCGTTTCTACCGCGTGGTGCAGGTCAGCGCGTCGGCGCCGATGATCATCGCGATCAATCCGACGAACGGCCCGACCGCCGGCGGCACCGCGGTCACCGTGACCGGCAGCAATTTCGTGGCGGGCGCGCTGGTGATTTTCGGCGGTGAACTCTCGCCGTCCGTCACCGTCAGCAACGACACCACGCTGGTCGCCATCTCGCCCGCGCACAGCGCCGGCAGCTTCAATGTCACGGTACAAAACCCGGACTCGCAATCCACCACCGCAACGAATGCCTTTACGTTCGTCGCGCCGCCGCCACCAGCACCGACCATCACCGACATCTCGCCGGTCAGCGGCCCCAACGCCGGCGGCACGTTCGTCACGATCACCGGTTCCAATTTTGTCAGCGGCCTGACCGTTTCGTTCGGTTCGAGCAACGCCACGTCCGTCAACTTCAGCAATACGACTCTCATTACCGCCGTAACCCCGGCGCACACGGCGGGCGGCGTTGATGTGACGGTGACGAACCCCGATTCGCAATCCACCACCGCGACGAATGCCTTTACGTTCGTCGCGCCGCCACCACCCGCTCCGGTCATCACCGACATCACGCCCGCCAGCGGCCCCGACGCCGGTGGCACGCTCGTGACGATCACCGGTTCCAATTTCGTCAGCGGCTTGACCGTTTCGTTCGGCACGAGCAACGCCACGTCCGTCAACTTCAGCAACTCGACCTTCATCACCGCCGTCTCACCAGCGCACGCTGCGGGTGTTGTGGATGTGACCGTGCTCAATCCCGATTCGCAATCCGCGGTCGCGACGAACGCGTTCGCCTTCCTCGCGTCGCTGGAGAATTTCTCGATCATCTCCATCGCGTTGCTCGATCCCGATTCCGTGGAGATCGTCTGGAACGCGGCCTCGAACGCCGTTTACGAAGTGCAGATGCGGGATGATTTGTTCGCCACGAATTGGGCGAGCCTCGGGATGGTGACGGGGGCGACGACTTCCGCGTCGTTCACCAACACGGGCGTGGCCACCAACGCGCAGCGGTTTTATCGGGTGGGACGGCTGCCGTAGGAATCACGGGAAAGACTTCGACCGCCGGAAATTCACTGCTTCGCCGTCGTCCGCTCTTGCAGCCAGATCAGGTCCGCGTTCGGCGAGGCCGCCGTCGCGCTGTAAGGCGCCGGCGCCGTCTTGGTCACCGGCCGGTCCTTGATCGCGGCGTCGCGCCAGGCTTTGACTTCCGAGTGACCGTCCGCAAAAGATAACGCGCCGCTGCCGCAGTGATAGCTCGCCGGAAGATCATACCAGTTGGCCGTCTGGCCCATCTGCACGTAGAAAAAGCCGTCGTTGATCGAATCGCCGTGTTCGTCAATGAACACCCACGCCTGCGACGGTGACGGATGCAGGATTTGTCCCTGCTTGTAGAAAACGTAGTAACCGTTGTTTTGAACTTTTGCATCCGTGCTCACCCGGCCCATCTGCCCGTTCATCGCGATGCTGCGCACCCGGACGCCCTTCGCCGCGGCGATCTTGTCACCCGGACAATGGTAGAGGCCCGTGGCGCGATTGCAGTACGGCGCCAGCAGCGAGCCGGTCAGCAGCGTGGTGTCGTAGTTTTCACTCCACGGCCCGAGGGCGGAATCCCATTTCATCACGCCGCGAATCCAGCCCGGACTGGTATTGATCGTGGACAGGTCCGGGTTGGGCGCGATGCGGTCGTCGTTGTCGTCGGCGTACATCACCCACGCGAACTGCAACTGCCGGAGGTTGCTGAGGCAGTTCACGCGTTCGGCGCGGCACTTCGCCTTTGCGAGCGCCGGCAGGAGCATCGCCGCGAGAATGGCGATGATGGCGATGACCACCAGCAGTTCGATCAAAGTGAAGCCGGCGGACCGGCGGGGAATGTTTCCGGGTGGACGCATAGCGCAGCGTTGTTCGCTGCGCCTACTGTTTAATCGCACCCGGCGCCTTGTCAACACCGTTGCACCGCATGTTTGTGCGGTTGAAGGACTGCTCAATGCGCGCTAGGTTGGCTCGTGGAACTTGACCGGTACTTTTGCAACTGGAACGCGCGGCGGGTCGCCGCGCTTTAATTTCCCCAAATCCGAATTATGAAGATGAAACTCCTCCGCTTGATATCCGGCGTGCTGCTCGCGACGTTGACCGCCACGACCGCCTCCGCTCAAGTCCTCGCCCGCGACGATGCCGCCGCCTACACCACCATCGTGAACAATTCCGGCTGGGCCTTTTCGACGACCACCAACGGCGGCTATGGTTTCAACCCTTGGGTCTTCCGCACGAACGGACTCAACTTCAGCGGCTTTTACGTGAAGGGCGATGAAACTCAGATCGGCACCACCAACACCAAAGCCTGGGGCATGTATGCGAATTCGAACAACACCGTCGGCGTCAAGTCCGCCGCGTTCCGCTCCTTCACCAACGCATTGCCTGTCAACTCCGTTTTCAAAATCAAGTGGCGCAACCTCGGCATCGGGGGCGCGGACCATCTCGGCGGCTTCGCCTTGCGCAACGGCAACGCCAACTCGGCCGTGACCGACGCCGATCCCGCCGCCGCGCGCTTCGCGTTCTACTATCTCGGCGGACTCGACGACAACTTTCGGTATTTCGACGGCAACGGCGGCAACGCCACCGGGCTGGGGTTCGGGTCGGGGCCGTTTGAATTGAGTTTCATCCTGCTCACGACGGACACGTACCGGCTCATCGTCAAGAACGGCGCGGGCTCGACTGTCATCACGAATTACGAAGGCACGCTGGCGGGGACGGGCACGATTGACAGCCTGTCGCTCTTCGCCTTCGCGACCGATGGCGACCAGATTTTCAACGCGCTCGAAATCTCCACCACCTCGCTGATTGCGCCCGTGATTCAAAATGTTTCGCCCGCCAACGGCTCGGCCTATGTTTTGTCGAGCGCGCCCGTCACGTTCGAGGTCGCCTCGCCGTTCTCCGGCGTTTCGTCCAACAACATTTCCCTCTCGCTCAACGGCACCACCGTCACCGGCCTCGGCTTCACCGGCTCGAACGGTTTCTGGAGCGTGACCAAGAGCGGCGCGCTCGCGCCCAACGTCACCTACAACGCCCGCGTCATCGCCACCGACGCCAACGGCAACCGCGCGACCAACGATTTTAGTTTCAACACCTGGACCGAGAGCAATTTCTTCATCGAAGCCGAAGCTTACAATTACACCAGCGGCAACTACATCCCGAGTCCCTTCCCCGGCCAATACGACACGCTGGGCGGCTTTGTCGGCGCGACCAATGGCGTGGACTTCCTCGAATTCACCGACGCGGGCACAAACGGCTATCGCACGCTCGACCCCGTTGACCTCGAACGCTCGGGCGATCTGCTCGACCACGCGGGTTATGCCGGCTTCGCACTGGAAAACTGGATGCTCTCGTACGTGCAACAGGGTGAGTGGCAGAACTACACCCGCCGCACCAGCAACACCACCTACAACGTCTATGCGCGCATTTCCGCCGGTGGCAATAATCCGGTGATGCTCATGGAACGGCTCGCGAACCCGACCGCCACCTCCTCCAACCAGCCGCTCGCCGCGCTCGGCACGTTCGTCGGCACCAACACCGGCAACATCGTTTCCAATTTCACTTTCGTGCCGCTCAAGGATTTTAACAGCAGCAACGTCCTCGTGCGTTTCTCTACGTCGTCACTCACGACGAATACTTTCCGCCTCACGCGCATTGGCGACGGATACAACTTCGACTACCTCATCTTCGTTCCGTCCACGGACGCCAGCACGTTGCGGCCGTATCTCGCGACTGGCTTCCCGTTCCCCAACGCCGCGAACGTCGAGCCGGATCAAACCATTTCCTTCACCATCGCCAACCGGCAGACCACCGTGACCGCGGCTTCGATCAAACTCTACGTCAACAACGTGAACGTGACGGGCAGCACCACCACCAGCAGCAATGCGGCGGGCACCTTCGTCTCGTACACCCCGGCCACCTTGTATGCGGCCGGCACCAACATCGTCCGCGCCGAATACACCGACTCCGGCAGCGTGTCGCAAACGAACAACTGGCAGTTCACCGTGGCCAACATTCCAGTGATTCCCACGAGTTACGCGCTCCCATCCGCCGGCGCAAACCGTGGCTTCGCCATCCGCGTTGCCAAAGCCACGAACTCCGCCGACCTCGCCTTGTTCCCGCTCACCTTCGCGCGCATCGAAAATCACCTCGCGAACCTGATCAACGATCCCAACACCGGCCTGCCGTTCTTCAACGAAGCCGGCGGCCCGAACGGCAATGGCCGTTACTACGAGACCAATGCCATCAACTACAACCAGGCCGTGGGCTTCGGCGACTCGGGCATCGCCGGCGACGTCCTCTTCCCCTACGTCGCGCAAACCAACCTCGGCTCCTACACCGACGATCCGGATTTCATTTCCATGGAAGCCATCGCTTACGCGCAACTCACCCCCGGCATCTACAAGTGGGCCGTCCGCAGCGATGACGGATTCCGCCTCACGTTCGGCACCGGCGCCAACCCGACCAACCTCAACCTGGCCGAGTTCATCGGTGGCCGCGGCGACGGGACGCCCAGCGAATTTGAATTCATCGTGCAGACCAACGGGCTGTATCCCTTCCGCCTCATCTATCACGAAGGCACCGGCTTCGCGAGTTGCGAGTTGTATTCCATCAACCGCGCCAACGGCACGCAGATTCTCATCAACGACCTCGCCAACGGCGCCGCCGTGCAAACCTTCCGCGACGTGCCCGTCACCATCCTGAATTCGGCGCACAGCGGCAGCAGTTCCACCTTCAGCTTCGCCACGCAGGCGGGCCGCACCCACACCGTCCAATACCGCGACTCCCTCACCACCGGCACGTGGCAGACGTTGACCGTCGTCGCCGGCAGCGGTTCTGCGACCAATATCACCGACTCCGCGGCCACGGCCGCTAGCCGGTTCTACCGTGTCTCCTCACAGTAGGACTCCGCGCGAGTCGGCGAGAAAATACGAAGCCGGGCAGGTTGCCCGGCTTCGTTGTTTTTTTGGATGGATTGCCAGAAATTCATTCAGAACCAACTCTCCGCCGGAGGTTGCGCTGACGCACCGGCTGGCCCGAAGGGACAGGCGTCGTGCTTATCCGCGAGCGCGAACCATTTGCAGGCTTCGATGAATGGCTCGTCTGCCGGTCAAAGTTTCTGACTGGGACGTGCGGTTTCACGCCGCTTGCAACACGCGCACATTGCTGATGTCCCGCTGGCTGATGGGACGCAAATCGGACGCCTCGACAGTTGCCACCGCCACCGTCTCGCCAGCGAGCGTGACAAATTCCACTTCGTAGGCCGCACCATCTTTATGGATATGCACGACCGTGCCCACATCGCCTGCCTCAAGATTTTCTTCCGGCAGGTTCTTGGTCAGCACCACTCGCTCATGTTCGTTGATCATGCGACATTCAAGCGTGTGCCAGTTCACGCGCGTGCGGAATATCGTGCGTTTGGAGCGGACGCACCTGGGTGCGTTCCAACGTCAGCAAAGCGACGGTGTGGCCGTCGTAGCCGACGAACTCCACCTCGAACGCCTTACCGTTGCCATGCACCAACACCGCCGTGCCAACGTCGCCGCGCACCAGCCCTTTTGCAGGCACGTCGCACGTCAGCGCCACGGCGTCCAGTTCATTGATCGTGTTCATAATTTCGGCAACGGGTGCGCGGTCACAAAGCGTGGCGCACCACCGGCGACATCAATATACCATGCGCTCCGAACATTCAAGCTTGTGCCGTCCGGCGCCAGCAACCGTCCTTCCACCACATAACGTCGGCCATGCGGGGTTGGCTCTGTTTCCACGACTTCATTCTCGCGCGCGTGACGAAGCAACGCCTCCGTCAGTTTTTGCCATTCAACCACGTTGAAACCGAAACGGAGGAAAAAACCCGCCTTGCTTCCGCCGGCAGGATGCGCGGGATTGAGCAAATAATGCGTCACCTTCCGCTCCGGCACGGTGGCGGTTTCGGCGTTCGGCAATTTCATTTTGCGGATGGTGGGGGGTTGCCGAATCCCGGCCCGAAGGAAGCCGCCCGCTTACGGCTTCGGCTTGAAATCCTTCACCCGCTTCTCGGCTTCGGCGATCTGTTCGGGCGTCATCTCCTTCACCATCGCGGCGCGCAGGTCCGCGCCGTCCTTGTCGCCGTGCTTTTCCGCCAGCGTGAACCATTTGCAGGCTTCCACCGGGTCCTTCGCGATGCCGGGCGCGCCGCGCGCCAGCAGTTGCGCCAGATGATTCTGCGCCCCGCCGTAATCCCGCTCCGCCGCGGCCCGGTAATGTTTCGCCGCCTCCTCGAAATTCTGCGGCACGCCCTGCCCCGATTCGCACAGCCAGCCGAGATCGTTCTGCGCCGACGCGTAATTCTGATCCGCCGCCTTGCGGAACAATTTCGCCGCCTCGGCAAAGTCCAGCGGCACGCCCTTGCCCTGTGTGTGCAGCCAGCCGAGCGTTTCCTGCGCGGCGGCGTAGTTTTGCGCCGTCGCCTTTTGCAACCACTTCACCGCTTCCGCGAAATCCTGCGCCACGCCCTTGCCATCAATGTGCAGCGCGGCGAGCCGATGCTCCGCCGAAGCAAAGTCCTGCTCCGCCGCCTTCCGGAACCACTTCGCCGCCTCCGCGAAATCCTGCGCCACGCCTTTGCCCTCGACGTACAGCTCGCCGAGATTGTCCTGCGCCTCGGCGTAGTTCGCGTCCGCCGCCTTGCGCAACCACATCACGCCGTCGCCCACCGCCGCCACTTTTCCTTCGACGCACAGCAGCGCCAGTTGGTTTTGCGCCGAGGCGAATCCTTTTTCCGCCGCCGAGCGCAACCACTTCGCCGCCTCGGTGAAATCCTGTTTCACGCCTTTGCCCTCGACGTAGAGCATCCCGAGATTGCGCTGAGCCGCCACGTTGCCGCCCTCGGCCGCTTTGCGAAACCAGTTCGCCGCCGCTTCGGCATCCGCCGTGACACCGCGACCGTTTTTGTAGGCGAGGCCGAGGGTGTTCTGCGCCTCGCCGTCGCCCGCGCCGGCTTTGGCGCGCAACAGGTCAAGGTCGGAGGATTGGGACAAGGCGCTGGCCACCGCGAGCAGGGCTGCGAGACCCAGCGCCGTTTTGGAAAGGCGGATTGAGGAAGCGAGCGGCTTCATGCCCGCATCATAAAGTCGAAGTCCCGCTCGGCAAACGGAAAATGAGCCTCAGTTGCCGGCCCGAGCGGGTGATGCCGGAATCGTGGCCGTGAGATATTGCACCAGCGAATTGATCTGCTGCTCGTTCAACGGTCCGCCTTCCGGCGCGCCGAACGCCGGCATCATCGTGCCGACCTTGCCCTGCGCGATCCAGGTCTTCCAGAAATCCGCGTTCGTGTCGTGGTTCAGTTTGTGCAGGTCCGGCACCGCGCTCGCGCGATGTTCCGCGTCATGACAGATGCCGCACGACGCCGTGTAAAGTTCCGCGCCGAGTTTGCCCTTGCCCTTCTCGACGTGGCAACTCACGCAGTCGCCCTTGAAGATCGCCTGCCGGTCCGCGAGCGCCGCCTTCTGGTTCGCGTCGCGATTCATCACCGGCACCGGCGCGGCGGGCGGCGCGGGAATGGTCACCTTCACATTGAGCGTCTTCTGCCCCTTGTCCGTGTTCACAAAGACCTGCTTGAAGGTCACCCCGACCGGTTTGCCCGCGAGAGTCATCGTCACGGGAATTTCTCCGGTCGCGCCCGGCGCATTTGTCCACGGCAGTGTTGCCAGCTTCGGCACCGCGCAACCGCACGAAGCCGACGCGCTCGTGATGACAACGGGCACTTCGGAAATGTTCGTGAAGTAAAACGTGTAGTGCGCCTCCGCCTCGCCGGACTTGGCGTCGTATTCCTTCGTCTCCGCGTCCCAAGCCAGCAAATTCATCGGCTGCGGCGGCGCGGCGGGCGCGGGCAGCGGCGTGACTTGGGCCGGGCGAGTCAGCTCGGGCGGAAGCGGTTGGGGCGCCGGGGGCGGCGGCGCGGTGTTCACGGTGGGATTCAAGCGCACGGGCAAAACCCGCGTGGGCGGCGCGGATTGTTGCGCGCTGCAAATAAGCGCCAGCGAAAAACTCAGGACGCCGACCAGTGAACTTCTTTTCATATCGGTAAAACAAATAAATGATTTGGGGCGGTTTGACGAGTGAGAAATGCAAGCCGGCGTCACCGGAAAATCCCGACCTATTTCACCGCGGGCAGACGGGCGGCCAGCGAAATCCGCGCGCCCTCCAGCGCATCTATCGCCGCCGGGTTCGTCGTCGCTTCCAGCAACCGGTCCACCAATCGGATGCGCACGCCGATGTCCGCCGGCGCGAGGCTGTCGTGCGGAGTGGTTTCGATGAAATTCTGGTGCCCCACCGCGACGTGATACCGCCGCGTATCCGGCTGCGCCGCCAAAGGCGACGGCGGATCGAGCAGCGGCTTCGCCAGGTGCAGCGAGTTGCCGGCCAGCACGGCCCCGACCGCCGGCCACGCGTTGACCTCGATCCGGTTCTGTCGCGTCTGTTCGACGAGCGCCTCGGCGGCGTTCGTGTTGGCCACGGCCACCTGCGCCAGCACGCGCTGATAGACGTCGTGGCCCAGCGTCAGCCGGCCATCGGCATTCTTCGCGAGCCGGATGAGCGTGGGCACGCCCGCGGCGTCCGGCAATTGCGCGAGCGCGATCGGCGTGTAATCGAACCAAGTGTTCGCGTACTTCTCCAGTTCGCCCGCCGCCCACGCGCCGCCATATTTTTTCAGGATCTCGAACAGCGGCGCGACCTCGCGGCCGTCCCACCGCCCCGACGCCGCGAGCGCCAGCGTTTCGCGCGCCGCCACCAACGCCCCCACGCGATGCTTCCCCGTCTCCACGCGGTCGAGAAACCGGATCAGCGTCGCCAGTTCCGCCGGGTCCGCGGTGGTTTGCAAAGTTTGCGCCGAGAGCGCCACCGCCTCCGGCCCGCCGATTTTTTCCACCACGCCCAGCAACGCCAGCCGCAGCGACGCCGCCCCCAACAGCGCTTCGTTCCCGGCGGGTTCGAAGTTCAAGTCCACGTTCTTCGCCAAAAAATCGCGGATGGCCGGCACCGCCGCGGCGCCTTTTTCCGTGAGCCGCTTCAACCGCTGCCGCCACTCGGCCGCCTGCGCCGCGGTGACCGGCCCGTTCGTGACGTTGATCGCCGCGAGCCGCGAAACCACCAGCGCCGACGCCACCGTCTCCGCGGAAATGGTGGCGGACGCGAGGGCATTTGAAATGCCCGAAGCCGCCGGTGTTTTGGGGCCGTCGCCGGGTTCGCGCGCAGAACCCGGCGCGACCAGACCGAACACAGCGATTGTGACCGCCCACAATGCGCGGGCACCGGCGCGGCGCGTTCGTTTATCGGGTGAATTATGTTTCATTACGTTCGCGCCATGATTCCGCAACGGACGCCAGACGCCAAATCAATTTCGACCGCCAACTTCGAGGACCGTTCCTGCGATAAAACGCGGACCGTCGGCGAGGTTGAAGTAATAAACCACCAGCGCGCGGTTCTTGGACAGCATCGTCGCCCACGGATAGCCGATATCCCCATTGCCGCCGTCATCGCGCAGAATGATTTCCTTTGCCGAAGCAAAGTCGCTGCACTCCGCATCCAGGACCCGCGCCCGAATGCCGAACGGCGCGTGGCGATACCCATAGACCAGCAGCACCCGTTTGTCCGGCAACCGCAGCGCGTAATGCGGATGCCCTTGCCAGCCCGCGTCCTGCCACGGGTGAAAAGTTTTTCCGTGATCCGTCGAACGCGCGATGACCGTGTGATCGTTGAAATCCGCCGTGCGGATGAAGGCGACCAGATCGCCCTTGGGCGTTTCGTAGAGCGAAGTTTCGTTGAACGTTACCTTCGGGTCCGTGGCAACGGCGGCGCCGGGCTGCCACGTTTCACCCTGGTCAGCGGAAATGAGCAGGTGGACTTCCGAGCGCCGCGGGGGTCGCGCGGACGTTCGCCGCCGTGGCCCAGTAAAGTCTGCCATCTTTGCCCTGGCACATCGCGCCGCGATTGTAGGCATGGACGGGTTCGTCAAAAATATCTGGAGTGGTGTCCGCGCCAATATGCGGCGGCAGGATCGGCCCCTGCCAGGAATGGCCGGCGTCGCGCGAGCGCAGCAGGAAGCCGCCGAGGAACACGAAGTTGCCGTGCCGGAGCGACTCGTCCATGCGCGCGGCATGGTCGGGATTCAGCAGCGCCCAGCCGTAACTGGCGCAGAGGATCGTCCCATCGCGCAATTGGACCAGGCACGGGTCCTGCGAGCCGCCGAAGGGATGGGCGAAAATGTGTTCCGGCTCGCGGCTCCATGTCTTGCCGCCGTCGCGCGAGCGCACGAGAACGAGGTAACTGTTGGGGTCGGTGTGCGAGTTGGATTTTTCACCGAGCAATTTGCGGTTCGGCGCGCGGCGAAACGCGGTGATCAATTCGCCGTCCGGCCGCCGTACGATCGAAGGAAAGGCACTGTAAAATTTCTCGTCCTGGTAGATGACAATGTCTTCGACCTTGCGAACGGCGGGCGGCGACTTCGCGGCGGTTTCGGCCTTCGCGGGAGGCGCTGTGAAAAGGCAGACGGTCGCGAACAGGAGGACGAGTCGGTTCATGCGCGACAATGAACCGCGTCGCCCGCCGCACGCCAAGCAAATTCCGTGGCTACGCCCGGTTCAACGCGCTCAACACCGCGCGCACAGACGCGAGTTCGATGTTCGTGTCCACACCCGCACCCCAACGCGCCTTGCCGTCGGCGCGTTTGATCTGGATGTAGGAAATCGCGCTCGCCTCCTCGCCGGAACTCAAGGCGTGCTCGCTGTAATTCGCGATCTCGAAACGCGGAACGCCAATTGTGCTGAAGCCGTGGACCAGCGCGGCCAGCGGGCCGTTGCCTTCGCCGGTGAACTCGACGGGTTTTCCGTCGCGCAGCAAACGCGCGCGACATTTCACCACGCCGTTGCGGCTCTCGGTTTCAAAACCTTCAAGCTGCCACGGGAGATTGCGCTCCACGTACTCGCGCCAGAACATCGCCTTGAGTTCCGCGCCGCTCACTTCGCGGCCGAGCTTGTCCACCGCGTCGTTCGCGATCGGCCCGAACTCGCGCTGCATGTCCTTCGGCAACGCGATGCCGAATTCACTCTCCAGCAGATACGCCACGCCGCCTTTGCCGGACTGCGAGTTCACGCGGATGACTTCGCGGTATTCGCGCCCGATATCCGTCGGATCAATCGTGAGATACGGCACGTCCCAATGTGCGGATTCGTTTTCCGTGCCGGCATTGGATGTTGGATGTTTCAATTTCCACTCCGCCAGTCCCTTTTTAATCGCGTCCTGATGCGAACCGCTGAACGCGGTGAAAACCAATTCGCCGCCGTAAGGATGGCGCGCCGGCACGGTCATACCGGTGCAACGCTCGTAAACTTCGCGAATCGCATTCAGGTCCGTGAAGTCCAGCTTCGGATCAATGCCGTGCTGATAAAGATTGAGCGCGACCGTGACGATGTCGAGATTGCCGGTGCGTTCGCCGTTGCCGAAGAGCGTGCCCTCGACGCGATCCGCGCCCGCGAGCAAACCCAACTCCGTGGCCGCCGTGCCGGTGTTGCGGTCGTTGTGCGTGTGGAGACTGATGATGAGCGAGTCGCGCTGCTTGATGTTCCGGCAAATCCACTCGATCTGGTCGGCGTAGACATTCGGCATCGCGACCTCGACGGTGTCCGGCAGATTCAAAATCATCGGGCGCTGGGGCGTCGGCTGCCAGACATCCATGACGGCCTCGGAAATCTCCTTCGCGTAGTCCACCTCGGTTCCGGAAAAACTTTCCGGCGAATACTGGAGCATGACTTCGGTGCCCGCGAGCCGAGGCAGCCGGTCCTTGATCAACTGCGCGCCGTTGACAGCGACGGCCTTGATCTCGTCCTTTGATTTACCGAAGACGACGCGCCGTTGCGCCGGCGAGGTGGAATTATACATGTGGATGATGGCCCGCTTCGCGCCGACCAGCGACTCGAAGGTGCGCTCGATCAAATCCTCGCGCGCCTGCACGAGCACCTGCAACCACACGTCGTCCGGAGCGCGATGCTCCTCGATGAGCCGGCGGTTAAACGTGAACTCGGTGTTCGACGCGGACGGGAAACCGACTTCGATCTCCTTGAAACCACACTTCACGAGCGCGTGAAACAATTCGAGCTTCTGCGAGACGTTCATCGGCACGGCAAGCGCCTGGTTGCCGTCGCGCAGGTCCACGCTGCACCAGCGCGGGGCGTGCGTGAGGACGCGGTTGGGCCATTGCCGGTCGGGCAACGGCACCGGCGGGAACGGACGGTATTTTTTCGACGGGTCTTTTAACATACGCTCAAGCGATTGCGGAATTGAACCACGAATGGACACGAATCCACACGAATAATTTTTGACACGGATTGCACGGATTTTCACGGATCGAATCCGTGTCAATCTGTGCAATCCGTGTCTCTGCTTCAGCTTCATGTCTATTCGAGTACATTCGTGGTTAAAAACAAAAACCCCACCGCCGCTCGGCAGTGGGGTTCATTAAATCTCTGGTGAGCGAATCAGAACCCGACTGCCGCGCCTGCCAGCAGCAGCGCGTTCACAAGCAGCAGACCGAGGTTCAAATTCTTATTCACGGATTCAATCTAGCGGGGCGCTCGGCGCGGGTCAATCGTCAACTTGACCCAGGAACGCCGCGTGAACTGCTTTCATCGCCTGCTCGCCCTTCGCCAGGTCAATCACCACGGAGATTTTGATTTCGCTCGTCGAGATCATGTCAATGTTCACGCCTTCTTTCGCCAGCGTCTCGAACATTTTCCCGGCCACGCCGCTGTGACTCTTCATGCCCACGCCCACGATGGAAAGCTTGCCGATGCCTTCGTTGGCGATGACGCTCTTGTAATTGATCTCGCTCTTCAACGCGTCAATCACCTTGCGCGCCTTGAGCAAATCCGGTTTGTCCACGGTGAACGACAGGTCCGTGGCCGGCGTGCCCGTGCCGTGGCTGATGTTCTGCACGATCATGTCCACGTTCACGTTCGCGTCGCCGATGGCCTTGAAGACGCGCGCCGCCACGCCGGGTTTGTCCGGCACGGCCACGAGCGTGAGCTTGGCCTGGTTCTTGTCGAGCGAGACGCCGCGCACGACGACGTCTTCCATGCTTTTGGTTTCTTCTTTCACAATCGTTCCGGGGTTGTCGTTCAAACTGGAGCGGACTTCGAACACCACGCCAAACTTCTTCGCAAATTCAACCGAGCGACTCTGCATCACATTCGCGCCGAGGCTCGCGAGTTCCAACATTTCGTCGTAGGAAATTTCCGGGAGCTTCTTCGCGCCGGGCACGATACGCGGGTCGGCGGTGTAAACGCCATCCACGTCCGTGTAAATCTGGCAAAGGTCCGCCTTGAGCGCGGCCGCGAGCGCAATGGCCGTCAAATCCGAGCCGCCGCGGCCCAGCGTGGTGATCTGGCCGTCCTTCGTTTCGCCTTGAAAACCGGCGACGATGACGACGTTCCCGGCATTGAGCGAATCGTGGACCTGCTTGGGCGTGATGTTGTGAATCTTCGCCTTGGTATGAACGCCGTCCGTGACGATGCCCGCTTGCGCACCGGTCATGGAAACCGCCGGCACGTCCATCGCGTGCAACGCAATGGCCGTGAGGGCGATGGTCTGTTGCTCCCCCGTGGCCAAGAGCATGTCCATCTCGCGCTCGCTGGGCAGCGGAACGATGTCCTTGGCGAGCTTGATCAAGCCGTCCGTCACGCCGCTCATCGCCGAGACGACGACGACGACCTTGTCGCCGCGTTTGCGATATTCCGCGACGCGACGCGCGACATTCTTGATGCGCTCGGTGTTGGCCACCGAGGTGCCGCCATATTTCTGAACGATCAAGGCCATAAAAACCGTGGGGATGCGCTGCCACCGGAAGTCCGCGAAACCCCAAAGGGAGCGGGAGATTAGTCATGCAACCGGCGTTTGAAAAGTCTGGAGTTTTCCAACCGCGACTGCGCTACGCGAGTTTCCACGGGGAGCGAGGTGTGCGTCCGGCGGCGGCCTGGACCTCCGCCGCCATCTGCTGTAATTGAATCAGGACCGAAAGTTTTTGGGAGACCGGCAGCGCAGCCAAAACCCGCCGCCGCGCGCGCTTCTGAGCAAACAGGTGGTTTGCGAGCATCCGAGTTTGCCGGTTAATTTTCATCGTGCCGCTGTTTGAATTTGCGCCATTTCGCGCTCAAGCCGTGCCGTTTCAGTATTCCATTCAATCGCCGCGCGTCAATCTTCGCTTCTGCGAGCAGATGCGTGATGCGGGCGCGATCCTTGGGGCGGTCAGTTTGCAGCATGATGGCCAGGAGATGTTCGACCCGCGTCACTCGCGCCGGCGTCCGTTTGAATTTCACGGCGACCGCCTCCGCAACCGCCTCGACCACCAACTCGTTGTAAGCCGGAATGAATTGCACCGGCACGCCCTCGATCAAAACGTGTTCCTTGTCCTCGTGATAGCCCAACTGCTTCAAGAACTCGTAAATCGGGGAGAGCATCACGAACCGGCCGTTCGGCTCCGGCAGGAAACAGTAAATATCCAGGTCGTAAGTCAGGACTGGCTCTGCGTAAAATAAAACCGCCACCGCCCCGCCGATGGCGTACTTCGCCATCAGCCTCCGTTTCTCCAAGTCGTTCAGAACTTTAATGGTCTTTTCCATGCTCGGAAATGTCAGGCCGGGTGCTGT
This sequence comes from Pedosphaera sp., assembly GCA_009695195.1. Classification (GTDB taxonomy): domain Bacteria; phylum Verrucomicrobiota; class Verrucomicrobiia; order Limisphaerales; family JADLHS01; genus CAIKLQ01. The sequence goes on along the minus strand of SIBJ01000093.1, from coordinate 1,388 downwards.
CGCAACAAATACTCTTTGAACTTCTCGTAATCCGGCCCCAAACGGTCAAAGGCCTCCGGCTGCAAAATCGCCGCGGCCATCGCGGGCGGAACGTCCGGTGACCAGCCCATGTTCTTCTCGATCTCCTCGGGGAACTTCGCCGGGTTGGCGGTTTCAAGGATTACCGCCGGCAGTCCGTTGAGCGGTTCCGTTTCCAGCCAGTCTTGAAATCCACGCCATGCGACGGCGCCGTGCGGTTCGAGCAGCAATTTGTGTTTGTCCCAGACTTCCCGGATCGTCACGCGCGTCCGCTCGTCGGAGATGGAACCGGAAAATAAATCTTTTCGCATCGCGGCCAGGTCGGGCTGGCGATGAATTTTGCCGGTCTCGTCCATCTGTCCGCCGTAAACCGCCACGAGCCGCGCGAGATTGCTCGGGTGGCCCACGTTCATCGCGTTGGAAACCGAGTTGCGCGAGGGCGAAACTTTTTCGTAAACCCCGCTCTGGAGAAAACGCGGGAAGGCGTCGTTGTCGTTCACCGAGGCGATGATTTTCCGCACCGGCAAACCCATCTCGCGCGCGACGACGGCGCCCATCATGTCGCCGAAATTTCCGCTCGGAATGGAGAACACGATCGGTTCACCGGGTTTCGCAAGGCGCGAGGCGGCATAAAAATAATAAACGCTTTGCGGCAATAGGCGGCCTATGTTGATGGAGTTCGCGGAGGAAAGCGGCAGGTGTTTCAGCGCCGGGTCGGCAAACGCCTGCTTCACCATCGCCTGGCAATCGTCGAACTTCCCGTCAATCGCCACCGTGCGGACGTTGTCGCGCAGCGTGGTCATGAGCTTGCGCTGGCTCATGCTGACCTCGTCAAAGGGAAACAGCACGATGACCCGCACGCCGGGTACATTGTGAAACGCGTGCGCGACCGCAGCACCGGTGTCACCGCTCGTGGCGGTCAGGATCGTGAGTTGCTTTCCGTCCTCCTGCAAAAACCGTCCCATGAGGCGCGCCATCATCTGCGCGGCAAAATCCTTGAATGAAGCCGTCGGCCCCTGATCGAGCCGCATGACGGAGACGCGGTCGTAAACGTTTTCCAGCGGCACGTCGAAGTTGTAGGCGTCGCGGCAGATCGCGGCGAGCGCGTCGTTCGCGACGATGCCGTCGGTGTATTTCGACAGCACGCGGAAGGCGATCTCGGGATATGGCAACTTCGCGAACGCCCCGATTTCCTCCGGCATGAGGCGCGGGAATTTTTCGGGGAAATAAAGCCCGCGATCCGGCGCCTGCCCGGCGAGAAACGCCTCGCGCAGGTTCACTGCCGGCGATTGGCCATTCGTGCTGCGAAAGAGAAGCGTGCCCATCACTCGAAACTTTCCACCCGGAACATCACCGGCCTGCCCTTGACG
>SIBJ01000013.1 GCA_009695195.1 Pedosphaera sp. | reverse complement strand
GGCGTTGACTGCCAGACAGCAGATGTGAAAATCCAGCGAGGAATGGAGTCGTTTGTTTCATGCGCCACTTTGAAACAACTCGCTCCAAGGATCCAGTTATATTCGCGTACAATTGCTGACGCGTTTTTCCTTATCTAAGCGCCATTCCGCGTTCATCGAGATGCTGCGCAGGATGGGTTTTCCGATGTACTGGGCCAGGCCTGCCGTGGCAATGCGGTTGTCCGCCGGACAGTGGTAGATGCCCAAGTTTTTTGCGTACGGCCAGAGCAGTCCCAGTTGAATTCCCGTCGGGTCGGCACCGCCATAAACGTAGGAGCCCGGGGCACCGCCAGTTTGCGCGTTGCCGCCGCACCAGGTCGCCGTAAACCCGGCAAACGTCGGATAGGAAGAAACCAGCCTTCCGTAATTGTCGTCGGTGTACATTTTGGTGGTCACGGCAAACTGCCGCAGATTGTTCATGCAATAAATCCGTTGCGCCTTGCATTTGGCCTTCGCGAGCGCCGGCAACAGCATGGCGGCCAGAATCGCAATGATGGCGATGACGACCAGGAGTTCGATAAGCGTGAACGCGCGGGCGTGAAGTCGCTCACTGGGTGGCGGACGGTTCGTTTTGCTCATAGGCCAATCTGGCTCAAGGACGGACGTAATTCCAGCATGAGTTCGCTTTGAGGTCAAACTACACGAACATGTTAATTCAGCACTACTCCCGGCGGAGCGTCCCGTCGCGCCGCAGACGGTACCGCTCACCGCGCCAGTGGATGCGGCTGCCAAGAAACGACGCGGCCCAGATGACCACTTGCAGCAAGTCCTTCAGCGGCACGAGCAACGGCGCGGCCAGCCCGATACCGGTTCGCGCCAGCCGCCGGTGAAGCGTGACGGCGGCCACAACGCGCGTGAGCAGGAAGAACGCACACGCCCACGCGGGCACAGTGAAGCCCACGTCCACCGCGCTGAGATCATCAGCCAACTCCCAGGCCAGCACTTCACCACGCAACTGCAAGAACAGCAGCCACAGCAGCGGCCACAACGTCGCATTGCTGAGGATGCTGAAAAAATACGGCCACGGCTGGCAGACGCGGATGGTCCGCGCCCAGCGCAATTGATGCCGCCAAACGTCGCCCCAGCCCATCGGCGAGGACCAGCACTCGACCACGACCGGACAGAGTTCGATGCGATGACCGCCCTTGGCGATCCTATGGCCGAGTTGGTAATCGTCCGCGAGGCAATCCGCCAGCGCGCGGAAGCCGCCGATCTCCGCGAGTTCTTTCCGCCGCGTCGCCATCACCGCGCCCAGCGCGAAGCCGAGCGGCTTGAGCGACTGGCTTTGCAACACCTGACTCCAGAAATCCGCGTTGATGGCGATGGCTTCCAAGCGCATCGCGAGCGTCGTCGGGTTGGCGAGGCGATAAAAACAATTAACGAGTCCGATCTTCTCATCGCGCAACGGCGCGACGGCGTTCGTGAGCAAGTCCGCCGGCACTTTCACATCCGCGTCGCTGATGACGACGACCTCGTGCTTCGCGAGCGCTTCGAGTTGCGCGAGCTTGGAAACTTTCGCGTTCGCGCCGAGGCGTTCCGGGCAGATGACCAGTCGCGCGGCGCGCTGGGGAAATTCGGCCAGTAGTTTTTTTACGATTGTGCCAGCCGGATCGTTTTCATCGGCGACGGCGAAGAGGATTTGGATTTCGCCGTCGTAATCCTGCGTGAACCAGCTTCGCAAACAGGCTTCGGTGTGCTCGTCGCAACCTTTCAGCGGTTTGAGCAACGTGACGGCGGGCGCAAAAGATTTGTCCGCGACCCGCCGATGCAAAGGAAACCGCCGGGCCGCCAGCCATTGCCAGAGCGTCAGGAGGAAGCTCAGGATCGCCAGCGCGCCGCAGATGCCGTTCAAAATCACCGCCGGTTCCTAAACGCGCCGGACCCGCGCGGCAAGTGTGGAGTTGGAGTTCACGCTTCTTACTTCTGGCCTTTGACCGCTGGCTGCAGTTTTTCTCTGCGTTCTCCCGTCTCTGCGTTAAGCTGCGCGCGTGAAAGCCGCCCAACTCATCGCTCACGGTTCGCCGGGAAAAATTGAACTGCGCGAAATCGCCGACCCGCAGCCCGGCGCGGACGACGTCGTCGTGAATGTCGTCGCGTGCGGGTTGAACCGCCTCGATCTCTGGCTCGAAGAAGGCGGCCTGCCCGTCCAAATCCCGCTGCCACGCACTCCGGGCAGCGAGGTCGCCGGGCGGGTCGCAGCCGTCGGGTCTGCGGTCACGGATTGGAAAACGGGCGACGCGGTCGCCGTCCAGTCCAACATCTTTTGCAACGAGTGCGAGTTTTGCAAACGCGGCGAGGAGTCGCTTTGTCTCCGCGGTGAACTGCTCGGCATCGCGCGCGACGGCGGCTTCGCGGAGAAAGTTCTCGTGCCGCAGCGCGCGTTGGTTCGCTTGCCGGCGGGTCTTGAATTTGAAACATCCGCCGCCCTCACGCTGGCCGGCAGCACCGCCATGCACATGCTCACCGACCGCGCGCAAGTTCGTGCGGGCGATTGGGTGCTCGCCATCGGCGCATCGAGCGGCGTCGGGTCGGCGGCGATTCAAATCGCGAAACAACTCGGCGCGCGCGTCATCAGCACCGGCTCGACGGAAGCGAAACGTTCGCTCGCGAAAACACTCGGCGCGGACTTCGCGGTGGACTCCACCAATCCCGACTGGCCCGCCGAAGTCCGCAAGCTCACGAACAAGCGCGGTGTGGATTTGGTCGTCGAACATATCGGCGGTGATGTGTTGCCGAAATGCTTCGAGTGTCTCGCGCGCGGCGGCACGATCGTCACCTGCGGCGCGACCGCCGGACGCGATATCAGCTTCAATCTCTGGCCCTTCTTCGTGAAGCAGCAGCGGCTCATCGGCAGTTACGGTCGCAATCGCGCCGACGTGCAAACCACGCTCGAATGGGCCGTGGCCGGGAAGTTGAAGCCGGTGATTGATTCCATCTTCCCACTCGCTCAAACCGCCGCTGCCTTCTCGAAACTCCGTTCGCGCGAAGTTTTGGGCAAAGTGCTGGTCAAACCGTGACGGAGCGCCGAGCACCGCCTCGGCAAGTTACTGCGGTTGGTTTCGAGCCGATTCGGAGATCGGCGCTCCGCACTTTTCGCTTGCCACCATTCACTTTGCAGTGCAAAGTCACGGCATGGAAACGAATCAAGCCGCCGAACATCTTCAGACCATCCGCACTTTGATGGAGCGAGCCGCGCTTTATCGCCGGGCGCTGGCCCCGGTCATGTTGCTGGTGGGATCACTTGGCGTTCTCGCGGCAGCCATCGGCCTGCTTGCTCACCTGAAGTCCGATATGGCATTCCTGGAACTGTGGCTGGGAACCAGCTTCGTGGCGATGGCTGGGGCATTTGTGTTGATTCGACGACAAGCCTTGAAGGATGCGGAACCGTTTTGGACGCCGCCGACGCGGAGAGTAGTTGAAGCCATCGCGCCGCCTTTATCATTTGGTGCGGCTGTTACCCTGCTTTTCCTCGGCCCTGCGGGCGGACACAGCGAAGCACCGCATGTGCTCGCGCCTGTGTGGATGGCGCTTTACGGATGTGCCCTGCACGCTGCGGGATTTTTCATACCCAGAGGAATCAAATGGCTCGGATGGTTGTTCATCCTTTGTGGGAGCGGAGTGTTGTTACTGGGCTTCGGCGCGGACATCCCGGTTTTCGGGAGAGAACCGGAAGCCGGTCATCTGGCGATGGGCGCTGCCTTCGGGTTGTTGCATCTCGCATACGGCATCTACCTCTACTTCACCGAGCGAAAGAATGTGGCGTGAACCCGGAACCATTTCTTCAGCTCGACCGTGTGATCCACGAGAAAGGGCGGCTGGCCATCATGTCCATGCTCGCCGCCTCGCCGGAGCTTTCGTTCACCGAACTCCGCGACGCGCTCGAAATGACCGACGGCAATCTCACCTCGCACGTGCGCACATTGCAGGAATCCGGCTACGTCGCCATCGCGAAATCTTTTCAGGACAACCGCCCGCTCACCACCTGCTCGCTCACGGCGAAGGGCCGCAAGGCGTTCGCTGAATACATCTCTCTGCTGGAACAGATCGTCCAGCAAACCCGACCCAAATGAAAAATTGTTTGAACGAACCAGAACGCTCACAGTCTCGCACTTTGTATTGCAAAGTGAATACCGAAATGAAAGCGCCGTCGTGCGAGCACCGCGAGAAAAGCGCCGACAGCATCAAACCTAAATTACGTCCATGAAGACAGCGATGCGAACCGTTGCAGTTCTATCATTCGGTTCTTTTTTCACCGCTGGGTCGTGCCTGATCGCCGTCGCGCTACCCGACGGTAGGGATTACGTGCTCGCCATCGCGATCGGGTTGTTTTTGATCGGAGTGTCGCTTTTTGCCGGCGCGATGATTTGGCTGCTGGCGGAGAAATGCTTTCCGCGGCCGGACACGAAATTGAAAACGCGGCCGGAACGAATATCGCCATGAAAATCATCCGCGCAGAACATCTGGGCATGTGCTTCGGCGTCAAGGACGCCATTGCGCTTGCAATCGAGACGGCGCGGCACGAGCCGTTGACGATTCTCGGCGATCTGGTCCACAACCAAACCGTGCTCGCGGAGTTGAAGGAGAGAGGCATCCGATTTGAAGCCGACGCTGAGGAGGTCGGGACGGGAACGGTGATGATCACCGCGCACGGCGCGTCAGGGCGCAAGCTCGGCGCCGTGCGCGCACGCGGACTGGCCGTGCTCGAAGCCACTTGTCCGCTCGTCCACGTGGCGCACCGCGCGGTGGCGAAGCTGGTGAGCGAAGGTTTTCACCCCGTCATCATCGGCAAGCGTGATCACGTGGAAGTGCGCGGCATGACGGAGGACCTGGCCGGGTTCGACGTCGTATTGAGCGAGGAGGACGTGGCGGAACTCCGCGAGCGTCCGCGGTTCGGCATCGCCGCACAGACCACGCAGCCGATCGAGCGCGTGCGCGAACTGGTTGGTTTGATCCGCAAACGTTTTCCCAAATCCGACGTGCGCTTCGTGGACACCGTTTGCCAGCCGACGAAGCAACGCCAGCACGCGGCGGTGGAACTGGCGCAGCAATGCACCGTGGTCATCGTCATCGGCGGCGCGCACAGCAACAACACGCGGGAACTCGTGCAAACCTGTTCGCGACAGTGCGCGCGCGTGCATCACATCCAGACTGTGGCGGAGCTTTGCGAGGAGTGTTTTCAACCTGATGACACCGTTGGCATCACGGCCGGAACTTCAACGCCCGACTCCGTCATCGAAGCCGTCGCGAGGCGGCTCGCTCAGCTTGCATCCGCAACGGATTCTTCCTCCAACCGAAAGGAGACAACATGCAACAATGGCTGAAATATTTTGAACAAAACCGAGATCATCGCCTGCCCGTGCCATGGGAACGCGGCCTAAAAGTGGAGGCGCACCTGCGCGAGCCGCTCATCCGTTCGCTGCAAAAATTCCAGATCGGCGAAAGCGGCGATGGCCGTAACCTGCGGCGGCACGCAGCGGAAACCGGCGATGCCGTCTATGCCCGGACGATTGAACTCTTCGTGAAGGAAGAAAACGAACACGCGCGACTGATGGCGGAGATTTTGCAGCGGCTCGACGCGCCGCTGTTGACGGGCGATTGGACGGACAATTGTTTCAAGCTGATGCGGCATCTGTTCGGACTGCGCGAGGAATTGTTCGTGTTGCTGCTGCCGGAGATGATCGCGAAGCGTTACTTCCGCGCACTGCGCGACGGTACGGGCGATCCGATCCTGCGCGCTGTGTGCGAGCAAATCGTGCGGGACGAAGAAGGACACGTCGCGTTTCACGTCGAATACTTGCGGCGCGTGTTCGAGCATTTGTCGTTCAGCCAACGGATCGCAATACAGGTGGCCTGGCGCATCGCGTTCCGTGCGACGTGTCTGGTGGTGATGTTCGATCATCGCGACGTGCTGCGCGCCTGCGGCGTGAAGCCGGGTGATTTTTGGCACGGGTGCGGGCGCGTCTTCGACGAGACGGCGGCGGGCATTTTCAGTCCGGCCAACGTGCTCGCGCCGGCCCGACTCGCAATGGAGGCAAACGGGTGAGAACCCTCGAACGAGATTCCCGCCGCCGCTGGCTGGTGGTCGTCGTCTTCGCGGCGGCGATGGCGTGGGTCGAGTCGGCGGTCGTTTATTATTTGCGGACGCACATTGACCGCATCGAGCCGTATCAACCGAATCCGCTGCCAATCATCGGCGGACTCGGTCCGGTGGAGATGGCGCGCGAACTCGCGACGATGGTCATGCTCTTCACCGTCGGCGCGCTGGCGGGGCGGACGTGGCGGGCGCGCGCCGGCTACATGGTCGTGGCGTTCGGCGTGTGGGATATTTTCTACTACGTCTTCCTCAAGTTGATGTGCGACTGGCCGCGTTCGCTGCTGGATTGGGATATTTTGTTTCTTGTGCCTTTGCCGTGGTGGGGGCCGGTGCTCGCGCCGGTGTTGATTTCACTACTGATGATCGCGTGTGGTACGTTCGCGAGCCAGTTTGAACGGCCCCGCCCCCCGTCGCTGTCAAACTGGCGCGTGTGGGCTTTCAATTTCATCGGTGTGGCGCTGGCGCTTTACGTTTTCATGGCGGACGCCATCCGCGTTTCCGGCGGCGGCGTGGACGCGTTGCGAAATCTTTTGCCAACGAATTTCAACTGGCCCTTGTTCCTCATCGCGCTCGCGCTCATGGCCGCGCCGGTGGTGAAACTGGCAACTGAACTTTGGAATGCGCCGGCAGAGCGTAGCGGCGACGGCGCTTTCGCGGTGGACGTCGTCACAAACCAAAGCGGCGTCGCGCTGCGCTTGCCACCGCAGTCCAAATAGCCCGTGACAGCTCAAGCCACTATTTCAAATCCGCCGGCGCTTGGCACGCTGCTCAGCGGCGAGGCGAAGACGCTCGCGGGCTGGGCCGGGCAATTCGAGTCGCGTCGCTTCGCGTTTCACATCGCGGTCATTGTCGTGGGCGCGGGATGTTACGGCGCGGCGATGGGCTGGTGGCGCGCTCCGATGCAGGCGCTTTTCGTCGGCATCAAATTCCCGCTCATCATTCTGCTCACCACACTCGGCAACGCGCTGCTCAACGCCATGCTCGCGCCGTTGCTCGGGCTGAATATCTCACTGCGGCAATCGCTCCTTGCGGTGCTGATGAGTTTCGCCATCACGGCGGCGATCCTCGGCGCGTTCAGTCCGTTGCTGGCGTTCGTGGTTTGGAACACGCCGCCGATGACGCCCGATGTGAAATCCACGACCGCCTACGCGCTCATCAAGCTGCTGCACGTGGTCGTCATCGCCTTCGCTGGCATCGCGGGGAACGTGCGGCTGTTTCAACTGCTCGCGCAACTCGGCGGCAGCCGGCGCGTCGCGCAGCGCGTGTTGCTCGCGTGGCTGGCGGTGAATCTTTTTCTCGGCAGCCAGCTCACGTGGATTGCGCGCCCGTTCATCGGCGCGCCGCGACTGCCCGTCGTGTTTCTGCGCGAGCATGCACTCAGCAGCAATTTCTTTGAGAACGTTTTTCAAACTTTGGACTGGCTCGTTTCGCCCGAGCCGCCCAATCAACCAGGACAAAAACCATGAACATGAATCCGCCACTCCCAGTGCCGCCGCAAATTCCACCGCCCGGCTACGGCCCGCGTCCATTGGGCGATGATCCCGCCGAACGCGTCCCGATCACGAACCCCATCGCCGCCATCGAAGCGATCCTGCGCCAGCCGCGGCGCTTGATGTATTCGCTGCGGCAACCGGGCGCGGGCGGGTTGATCGCCGGCATGTTGTTCGTCGCCGTCGTGTGCAGCTTGATTTACGGCGTGGTCGTAGGTTCGTTTTCCGGCCACGAACAATGGTGGGCCGCGCCGGTAAAAATTTCCGTCGGGCTGCTCATCTCGACGCTGATCTGCCTGCCGAGCCTTTACATCTTCGCGTGCTTGAGCGGCTCACAGGCGCGGCTCGCGGAAATGTTCGGCCTCGTCGCCGGGCTGCTGATGTTGATGACCCTCCTGCTGGTCGGGTTCGCGCCGGTGGCGTGGCTCTTCTCGCAATCCACGGAACACGTCGCCTGGATGGGCGCGTTGCATCTGTTGTTCTGGTTCGTCGCCACGATTTTTGGCGTGCGGTTCTTGAACGCGGCATTCGCCCATTCGAACGCGCGGTCGAGCGCAGGGTTGAACACCTGGATCGTCATCTTCATGCTCGTGATGTTGCAGATGAGCGCTGCGTTGCGCCCGCTCATCGGCCGGTCGGAAGAATTCCTGCCCTCGGCGTCGGAGAAAAAGTTTTTCCTCAGCCACTGGGCCGACTGCATGGACGCTTCCTACAAACACCGGTCGCGGGGCAACGATTGAATGTGCGATCACCCAGCGGAATGTCACCATGCTAACCGCCGTCAAACCTGCCTTCTCCGTCGGCGAATTCTTACGCGCGGAGGCGCGGCGGTTGCGCGAGTGGATGGCGCAACGCGACGCGGGCCTCGTGGGGTTCTGTGTCGCGGCGGTGGTGGTGGGCGCGGGACTTTACGGCGCGGCGATGGGCAGTTGGCGCGAGCCGCTGCAATCGCTTTACACCGGCATCAAGCTGCCGCTCGCGATCCTGCTCACGACGCTGGGCAACGGTTTGCTCAACGGCATGTTGGCTCCGCTCCTCGGCTTGAATGTGACGTTGCGTCAATCGCTCGGGCTGGTGTTGTTCGGTTTCGCGGTGACGGCGGTGATTCTCGGCGCGCTCAGCCCGGTGGCGCTGTTTCTGGTTTGGAACACGCCGCCGCTCAATGCCGCCACGCAACTCACGTCGCCGGAATACGGTTTTCTGCAACTGGCGCTCGCCGTGTTCATCGCCGTTGCCGGCGTGACCGGGTGCGCGCGACTGTGGCCGTTGCTGCGCGAGTGGGCGGGCAACGCGCAGATCGGCGGACGCGTGCTGTTCGCGTGGCTGGCGACGAATCTGTTCCTCGGCAGCCAGGTGTGCTGGGTGTTGCGGCCGTTCCTCTGGGATCCCGCCGGCCCGCCGCGCTTCATCGGACGGGAATATTTGCACGGAAGTTTTTTTGAAACCGTGTTCGAGGCGGCGCGCCGGTTGATTTTCTGAAACGGTTGTTCCACCCGCGCGACAACGCGCTATGATTGCCAGTCACAGATTTAATTTATGAAAATGCTGAATCTCCTTTTCCGCCGTGACACGCGTTCGCCGATGCTGGCGCTAACGTTCGCCTCGGTCACGGGTGTGGCGCTCGTCATCGCGCGCATCCTCGTCACACGCAACATCCATTACGCCTACCTCGTATGGAATCTGTTCCTCGCGTGGCTGCCGCTGATCTTCGCGCTGCTGGCGCGCGCGAAATACCGCGCGGGCGAACCGCGCAACTGGCGCTTCGGCGCGCTGGCCGGCGCATGGCTGCTCTTCTTTCCGAACGCGCCGTACATCTTCACCGACTTCATCCATTTGATCTACGGTTCGTACCGGCATTTCTGGGTGGACTTCACCTTGATCCTCACGTGCGCGCTCACTGGACTGGTGCTCGGCTTCGTGTCGCTCTACCTGATGCAATCGGTGGTGCGGCGGATGTACGGGCAGATCACGAGCTGGTTCTTCATCGCGGGCGTGGCGGGCTTGAGCGGGTTCGGGATTTATCTCGGGCGCTTTTTGCGATTGAACAGTTGGGATGTGATCGCCAAACCGTGGAAACTCTACGACGGCGTCAGCGCGTGGGCGGCGAACCCAATGGCCAATTCCAACACGTTCAGTTTTCCGCTGTTGTTCGGCACGTTCATCTTCCTCGCCTACGTGATGCTCTACACCCTGACGCATCTGCCCAGGCCGTACGAGCGAGTGTTGGCGGCGGGCGAAAGGGAATTGGAAGTGGTATGAAACGGTTGGCGGGCAGGTTGGGGACGGGTTTGGTCGCGGCGGGGATCGCCACGGCCATCTGGGTGCCGAGCCTGCATTTCTTCTTCACGCGGCCGGCGGTTGAGTTTCGTGCGCCGACCGGCCTCTCCACCAAAGCACGGCAACTTGCTAACCGGCATCTGGAACTTTGGCGCGATCCAAAATTGCGCGACGGTGAACTCAAGCGTATGCGGGCGAGCAATGCGGAGTGGGATTTCATGGGGCGCAGTTTCCTCGTCTGGTCGCTCGCCAACATCGGGCTCCGCGATCCGGCGGAGAAAACTGTTTGTCTCGAAACGATGGATCGGATCATTGACGAAACGCTGCGTTTGGAAAAGCAGGAGGGGATGTGCTTCTTCCTGATGTCGTACGCCAAACCCTCTTCCTACGTGGTGCAGCCGGCGCGCAGTTTGTTTCTCGACGGCGAGGTCGCACTGATGCTCGCCGCCCGCCGCTTACTGGAGGAGAAGCCGGAATACAAACCATTGCTGGCCGAGCGGGTCAGTCTGATGGCAACCGGTTTGCGCGGCGCAACGGATTTGGTGTTGGAGAGCTACCCGAACGAATGCTGGATGTTCGATCATTGCGTGGCGCTGGCGGCATTGCGGGCAGCTGATCATCTCGACCGCAGCGATCACTCCGCGCTCATTCGCAACTGGATTGCGATGGCAAAGCAAAAGCTCGTGCATCCTGAGTCGGGATTGTTGGTGGCGAGTTTCACCGCGCGCGGCAAACCCCTCGACGGGCCCGAGGGTTCGACGCTGTGGTTCGTTTGCCATTGCTTGCAGGTCTTGGACGACGACTTCGCGCGCGATCAATACGAGCGGGCGCGGAAGGAACTGGGCGAAATCACGGCGGGCTTTGCCTACGCGCACGAATGGCCGCGCTCGTGGAACGGCTCTCCGGACATTGATTCCGGCCCGATCATTCCGGTGTTCGACATCAGCGCCGGTTCGAGCGGCCTGGCGTTCATCGGCGCGAGCGCGTTTCAGGATGAAGAATTTCTCGCATCGCTTGCGGCGACCCTGGACTTCGCCGCGTTTCCCTCGCGTCGTGGCCAACGCTTGAAATACTGTGCGAGCAATCAGGTTGGCGACGCGGCGTTGCTCTACGCCGCGACCCTCGGGCCGCTGTGGGAGAAACTCAAAACGCAAGGAGCGCGATGAACGACACCAACCAACCCCGGAAGTCGCGTTGGTGGAGCGCGGAATTTTTCTCAGCGAAGGATTTTTGTCGTCACGGTGTGCTCATCCTGCTGGCGTTTGCTGGCATCCATCTGCTGGGCCTGCGGGAATCCACCAGCGTGCTAAACGGGACGACCGGGGCCGTGAACATGAATCCCGACAACGCGGTGCTGCTCGGCGTGCTTTACGTCCTGTTGTACCTCGCGGCCATTCTGCTCGTTCCGATTTTTTTCATCACCGCCGGCTTGCTGATGCTCTGGGAGAAATTCCTGGCGTCACGCCGCACGCCAACATGACTCGTGAACAAACGCTGCGCCGTCGCATCAAGTTCTTCACCTGGTTTTTCATCGCCGGCCTCGTGGTGAGCGGGGCGACGGCGATTCCGCTCACCACCGAACTGAACTGGCTGGTAAAGTTTACCGGCGCTCGCGAGTTGGTCGAACGTCCCGCTTCAACGCCCGCGCCAACCTGGGCCATCTGGCTGTTGAAAGTTCAATCGTCCCTGAACGAAACGACGGAGAAACATCCCATTCTTTTCTACGGCACGGACTGGCTGGCGTTCGGACATTTCGTCATCGCAATCGCGTTCATCGGCGCGCTCCGGGATCCGGTGCGGAATCGGTGGCTGTTTGATTTCGGATTGATCGCGTGCGTGGCGGTGATTCCATTCGCGCTGGTCTTCGGGGCCGTGCGCGGGATTCCTTTTTGGTGGCGGCTGATTGATTGCTCGTTCGGCGTGTCTGGTTTTTTGCCGCTGTGGTTTTGCCGGAAGTGGACGCTTCAAATTGAGAAGCCGGCTTAAGCCGTATCTATTTTTTGAACAGGAGGGAACAGAGGAAACAGAGTTGCCAGCCAAGGGAAAAGGAGGCATTGCGAGCGCGCTGCCACCCACCGACTGGTGGAATTTCCATCGCAGGTCGCTAATGCAATTTCCCTTCAGAAGCACTCTGTTTCCTCTGTTTGCTCCTGTTCCTTCTGCCTCTTTCGGGTTGAGACGACAGCGCGGAAAAGCAGCGCCTGATTCTCCAGGAAAGGGTTGACTTGCCGGCGGGGGGAGGCAGAGTCAAACTGGTTCAACAAGATTTCTGTATGAATACCGTTTTCTCCTTCGTGGAGCGGTGGTACGCGCGCCTGAGTTTCAAGTTGTGTCTCCCTGCGGCCGGACTTTTGCTCCTCTTGTCCACGTCGCAGCTTGCCAGTGCCTTGGGCTACGCCGAAGCCTGGGGCAACAACGATTTCGGTCAAACCGGTGTGCCGGTAGAAATGTGGAACACGCGAGTCGTGGCCGCCGGGGTGTACCACACCCTCGCCATCACTGAGGCCGGCACGCTTGCGGGATGGGGCCGGCAGAATGAAGGGCAGTTCGATTTTCCCGGCGGTCTGGCGAATGTGACCGCGGTTGCGACCGGCTTTCACAGTGTCGCACTCAAGAGCGATGGGACGGTGGTGGTTTGGGGCAGCAGCAGTCCGGCGGTGACAACGGTACCCGCCGGGCTGAACAACGTCGTGGCCATTAAAGCGGGTGCCAACGCCAACGGCGCCGGTTACACGCTCGCCCTCAAAGGTGATGGCACGGTGGCCGAATGGGGAAATGAATCTTCGGTTGCAGGCGTGCCTGCGGGACTCAACCAGGTTGCCGCCATCGCGGCCGGGTCGTACCACTGTCTTGCGTTGAAGAGTAATGGAACGGTCGTGGCCTGGGGCAATCCTTCGTCAGTGCCGTCCGGGCTGTCCAACGTCATCGCCATTTCGGCGGGCCAATTTTACAGTCTCGCTTTGAAGAGTGACGGAACGGTCATCGCGTGGGGAACGAGCAGCGCTGATAATGGTGAGACGGCTGTTCCTGCCGGTCTGAATAACGTCACCGCCATTGCAGCCGGGTCAGTTCACGCGCTGGCGCTGAGAAGCAACGGCACGGTCGTGGCGTGGGGCTATCCCGGCAACGGCGGGACCAGCGTGCCCGCGGGACTGACCAATGTCTTTGCCATCTCAGCGGGAACCCAGTTTGGCGTGGCGCTCACGCCCACACCCCTCATCCGAATCATTTCTTCGCCCCAGAGCGTGAACACGAATGCCGGATCCACGGTTTCGTTGACCGTGACTGCGCAGTCTTTCATTCCCTTGAACTACCAGTGGCAGAAAAACGGAACCAATTTGCCGGGAGCGACGAGCACTACGTTAACTTTGACGAACGTCCAGCCGGCCGACGCGGGAAATTATCGTGCCGTGGTCAGCCATACGAGCGCGAGCCTCAACAGCAGCGCCGCTGCGCTGGCCGTTGTGCCCGCTCCGAGTTTCGTCGCGTCACCGCAAAACCTCTCGCGGTATTTCGGTGGAACGGCGTTCTTCGCCGCCACGGTCAGCAGCGCGTTGCCGGTGACGTATCAATGGCGCAAAAACGGGACGAACGTGATCAATGTCAATTCGCCGACGCTGGTGCTTGGAAATTTGCAGGCCGCGGACGGAGGAATTTATGTGTTGATCGCGACGAGCGCGTCCGGCTCGGTGACGAGCGCGCCGGCGAGCTTGACGTTGACGAGTCGTCCAACCGGCGCGGTCGTAACGTTGGGCGGGCCGGTCGTGCCAGCGGCCATGACGAACATCGTGGCCGTTGCGGTTGGCTCCGGGCCGTCCACCGCTCAGTCCGTGACGTTGCGCAGTGACGGTACGATGGCCGCGTGGGGCGGCGGTTCGTTCCCTGAGAATGCGACGGTGCCGCCCGGCCTGAGCAACGTGGTGGCGATTGCCGCGGGACAAGATTCCAATCTGGCACTCACCAGCAACGGTGTCGTGACGGCCTGGGGTTTGTTTCCGCTATCGCCGCCGGCGGGTCTCAGCAATGTCGTGGCGATCGCGGCTCGCAACCGCCTTGCGTTTGCGCTGAAGAATGACGGCACCGTCGTGCAATGGGGGAATGGAAGTGCGCCGGCGGGCTTGAGCAATGTGGTCGCCATCGCGGCGGGAGCGGCATTGAAAAATGACGGTCGGTTGGTCGTTTGGACGACGCCGGTGGTGCCATCAGCCCCGATGACGTTGAACGGTTTGAGCAATGTGGTCGGTGTGACCGTGGGGCAGGGATTCGGCTTGGCGATTCGAACTGACGGCACGGTGACGTACGGCGATTACATCACGGGCGGGCTGAATTATACTGGCCTGACCAACCTGCCGGGATTCAGCAACGTGGTGGCGGTATCGGCCTTCGGTCAGGGACTTGCGCTCAGGAGTGACAGCACAGTGCTCGGTTACAACACGACGTTACCGGCAGGCCTGACAAACGTGGCGGCGATCGCGGCCGGTTACGGTTACAGCTTGCTGCTCGTTACGGGCGGGCCGGTCATCACGACGCATCCTGTCAGCATCACGGTCAACGGCGGAGAAAGCGCTGCGTTCACAGTCGCCGCCGCGGGCGCGCCGCCGTTGAGTTATCAATGGCAAAAGGACGGAACGAATCTCGCGGGAGCGACCGGCAGCACGCTCACGCTCACGAACGTGCAAGGCGCGGATGCCGGGAATTACCGGGTCGTGGTTGAGAATCCCGGCGGCTCAACCGTCAGCCAACCCGCCGCGCTCACCGTCACGTTGATTCCGAGCATCGCCACGCCGCCCACATCGCAGAGCGTCTTCAGCAACGCGCTCGTGACGTTCAGCGTCGGCGCGGTGGGGGCCGTCCCGCGAAGTTACCAGTGGTTGCATGACGGACAAATCGTTTCGGGCGCGACCAGTTCCAGCCTCACCCTTGCCCATGCGTTGCCGGGGGACGCGGGCAACTATGCTTTGATCGTGAGCAACAGTTACGGCATGGCCACCAGTGCGCCCGTGACACTGACAGTGACGGCGCACACGTTCAGCTTTTCACCGCCCGGCACGGTCGTGAGTCTCGGTGGGCCGATGGTGCCGCCGGGATTGACCAACGTGGTGGCCGTCGCGGCGTGCGCCGATGCCTACGGCCGGCCGCAATCGGTCGCTTTGCGGGAGAACGGAACCGTCACCGCGTGGGGTGGAGATTTGCAGGGCTATGCCGCGAACGTGCCGGCGAACTTGAGCAACGTGGTGGCCCTGGCCGCGGCGCGAGATTTCAGTCTCGCACTCCAGAACGATGGCGTGATCACGAGTTGGGGTGAACTGCCGCTGCCACCGCCGCCGAACTTGTTCGGCGCCGTGGCCATCGCGGCGCGGGATCGAATGGCCTTTGCGCTCAAGAGCGATGGCACGGTCGTGCAATGGGGGCAGGGAAGCGCGCCTGCGGACTTGAGCAATGTCGTCGCCCTCGCCGCCGGGGCCGCTTTGAAAAATGACGGGCGGCTGGTGGTTTGGCCAACGTTCGTTCCCTCAGCCCCCATGACCTTGAACGGCCTGAGCAATGTCGTCGGCGTCGCGATCGGTCAGGGATTCGGACTGGCCATCCGCACCGGCGGGACGGTGACGTATGGCGATAACGTGACGGGCGGTCAGTATTATGTCGGCCCGACAAACCTGCCCGGCTTCAGCAACGTGGTGGCGGTGTCCGCTTTCGGTCACGGTCTCGCGCTCAAGAGTGACGGCACGGTGCTGGGCTACGCGACGACGTTGCCGGGCGGCTTGACCAACGTGTCGGCGATCTCGGCCGGTAACGGTTACAGTTTGTTGATCACGACGAATCCGCCGCCGCCGGTTCTGGCCGCGAATGCGACGGGAACGAATGTCGCCATCTCCACGCCGGTTTCGGTTTCGGGTTACGTGCTGGAATCGGCGGACACGCCGGCGGGTCCGTTCACGGTGATAGAAACTTTCACCAACGCCCCCGCTGCCGGGGCAACGCTCGATTATCCCCGGAACGGGCCGAAGAAATATTTCCGTTTGCGGAAAATTTGAACCGGAGGCTTCACTTCGCGTCCGGCGACAGTCAACGCGAAGATTTTTCCATCGAGCGCGGCGGAGATTTCGTTCGCGCAGGTCTTGGCGGCCCCGGAGTTTTCCTTGCGGAGCAATTCTTCTCCGTCAAAATCCCAGCCACGATGTCCAAGACGTTGCTGTTGGCGGGCGTGACCGCGGTGTTGTGCGTTGGTGGTTCGCCGCTCTTCGCGCAGGGCACGGCGTTCACGTATCAAGGGCGGCTGCTCGATGGCACCAATCCGGCGGGCGGGACTTACGATTTTCGGTTCAACCTTTACGATACGAGTGCTGGGGCGACGCCGCGGGCCTCGTCGGTCACGTCGCGTTCTCGAACAACTTCAACGAAGTCTGGGTGCGCCCGCTCGGCGGCGCGAATTCCGGCAGCAACCTCGTGCTCCTGTTGAACACCGCCACGAACGGCAACGCCACCCTCACCGTCACCGCCGCGCAGTTGGGCGTCTCCTCCAACACCGTCCTGCGCGTACGCGATCCGCTCAACCTCACGAACGTGGCCAGCTTCACCGGCGCCTGGAATTACACCCTCGGCCAGACCAACGTCGCGCTCTTTCACGTCTTCCCCGACCCGGCCCTCGTGCCCGTCATCGGCGACGGCCACGGGCTGACCAATCTGCCCAACGCCATCATCGCCAGCGGCACGGCCACGCTCGCGTTCGGCACCAACCGCGTCGCGAACACGAGCGCGAACGCGACCAATCGTTTCCTGCTCACCTACCGCTCGCTGAACGGAAATCTTTTCGCGGTGGGCGTGAAGAACATCACCGCGAACACCGCGTTCACCATTTTCTCAACGAGCACGACGGACACGAACCAGGTGGACTGGGCCATCGTGAAGCCGTGAGGGTGGAGGCCGGAAGTCGGGCGCGATTAAAGGCGGGTGAGGGTGAGAGGGTGCTGGCGGTATTTTTGGACTGCGGTGGCAAGTCGGACGCGACACCGCTTTGGCACCGACGACGACGATGGAAATGAGCAACCCGCCCCGTTCGCTCGAAAGCGGTGTCGCGTCCGACTTGCCACCGCAGTCCATAATGCCCTCACCCGTTTTTAATCACACCCCGGAAGTCAGATCGCGACGGGCGGCCTTGACAACAGTTTTGATGTTGCGAGACTCGGGCACGGTGAAAGACCAGCTTCCTCCATTTTCTTGCCTGACCGTGTTTCTTCTCCTGCTGTCGTCGGTCTTCGGCTTCGCGCAGGACAATCCGGGCGTTTTCCGGTCGGATGTGAAATCAAATCTCTCGACGGCGGAGGTTACACTTCGCCCGCCGGCGGTTTCGGCGGTGAATGGTAAACTTGGCTACGACGGGGGACTTCTGAATTCAGCCGAGAGCCACAACCTCGAAGGGAGCATTTCTTTTCCGATTGGGCGGCAGTTTGGATTTCAAGCCGACGGACTTTACAGCCGCACATCCGGTCTGGATTTTTACGGCGGCGCGGGCCATCTGTTCTGGCGCAATCCCGAAACCGGCCTGCTCGGTCTGGCCGGTGGCTATCTCGGTCGTGACGGAGTGGAAACGTTTCAGGTCGGCGCGGAAGGCGAGTGGTATCTGCGACGGTTCACATTTGGATTCTTCGCGGGCGTCGGCTCGATCAAATACGCCGGCACCGTTCCATTCATCAGTACGAATCCAACGCGGTTCGTAGGGCGCGTTTCGGCGGACTACTACCCGCTGGACGACCTGCGCCTCGGCGTTTCCTACACGAGCGCTTTTCACGAGAATCTCGTCAAAGGCGAAGTGGAATATCAAACACCGGTTCGCGGTCTTGCCCTGACTGCGGGAGTTGCCGGTGGCGACAATGGCTACGACCACTGGCTGTTCGGTGTTCGTTACTATTTCGGCGGCCAAAAATCTTTGCGCGACCGTCACCGACAGGATGACCCGCGCGGGTTGATGCCGCAGATACTGCATGGACTGGGTGTTTATGGGGCGGAGTTCAATCGCAAAGCGAATCAGTATTTGGCCGCGCATCCGGAGTTTGATTTCGGCGTAGGTCAAACCGTATTGATTGAGCTTAATCGCAAAATTAACGGCGACCGCATCCGTCCCGGCGTCATGCCACCACTACCGCCTACGGAAATCACACCACAATCACAGTGATCTTACTACCGCCGTCTCACTTCGCGTCCGGCACCGTCACCGCAAAAATTTTTCCATCGAGCGTGAGCGCGTAGAGTTCGCCCGCGCGGTCCTCGCTGAAGCTGCAAATATTTTTCGGTTGTTGCAGCAGCGTGCCGCGCTCCGCGACTATGCCGTCCTTCAAGCGCAAACCCCAGATCGTGCCGAGCGAGTAGTCGGCGTAGAGATAGACGCCGCGCAGCGCCGGGAATTTCGCGCCGCGATAAACGTAGCCGCCGGTGATGCTCACGCCGATGCCGTGGTCAGGGAACTGGCCCTGCTTGGCGACCGTGGGGTTGTGCGCGTATTCAAGCACGGGCTCGATGTAGCGCGCGCCATCGGGGCCGGGCTTGAAATGGTGGCGGCCTTCGCGCACGCACCAGCCGTAGTTGCCGCCCTTCACGATCAAATCAATCTCCTCCCAAAAATCCTGGCCCACGTCGGCGGCCCACAGGTCGCCGGTCGCGCGATCCCAACTGAAGCGCCAGACGTTGCGCAGTCCCCACGCGTAGATTTCCCGGCGGACGTTGTAATTGGCCGGCTCGCCGGTGAACGGGTTGTCGGTCGGGATGCCGTAGGGCAATTCTTTTTTGTTCGGCCCGCTGCCGGTGGTCGCGCGCGAGTTCACGTCGAGGCGCAATAGTTTCCCGAGCAACGTGGCGGGGTTCTGGCCGTTGTTGTGCGGGTCGGCGCCCGCGCCGCCGTCGCCGAGCGCGATGTAGAGAAATCCATCCGGGCCGAAACTGAGCTGGCCGCCATCGTGATTCCAATAGGGGCGCGGGACTTCGAGGAGGATGCGTTCGGACTTGGGGTCGGCGCGGTCGGGATCGTCGGCGGAGACTTTGAATTCGCTGATGACGCTGCGTTTGGGATTTTGCTGGCTGTAAAAAACGTAGCAGAGCTGATTCGATTTGAATTGCGGGTGCAGGGCGAAGCCGAGCAGGCCCTCTTCATTTTCCATGTGCGGCTTACGATCCGCGAGGTTCAGGAATTCCTTCGCGTCCGCGCCGTCCGCGCCGCGTTTCACGGTGACGATGCGCCCATCCTGTCCGACGATGAAGAAACGATCCGAGCCGTCGGTGGCTTGCTCCATCCAAAGCGGGCGCTCGAGTTTCAACGCGGGAAAGGTTTCGCGCAGTTCGATCTTGGGCAGCGGCTGGGCGGTGGCGGTGGAGGCGAGGAGCAACGTGGCGAGGAGAAGATGCCGGCGTGAAACGGAAAACAATTTGCGCATGGCGGAGAGTTTAGATTTGTTTTGGTCGCTGTAAAGGACGCGAGTGGCCGGCTGTTTGTTCAAGCGGGGGGGTTAACGCAGAGACGCGGAGAACGCAGAGAGCCGCAGAGGTATTTCGCAAACCGCCTCACGCGGTTGGTGCGTTATATCGCCATTTGTCTCTGCGTTGAGCCTGATTGCCTTTTCTCCCGCGGCTCGTAACATGGAAGCGTGATTTACGACGCGGCGCTTCACGAGTTGCTCCAGAAAGTTTGGGACGGCCAGCGCATCAACCAGGCCGAGGCGCTGCGGCTTTATTCGCTGCCGCTCGAAGAACTCGGCGCGCTCGCGGACCATCGCCGCCAGCTCGCGAAGGCGAAGGCTTACGGCGGGCGCGGCAACGAGATCGTCACCTACAACGTTGATCGCAACGTCAACTACACAAACGTCTGCAACGTCTATTGCAAGTTCTGCGCGTTCTATCGCGTCGAGAAGGACGACGATTCCTACGTCATCACGTTCGACGAGATGGACCGGAAGATCGAGGAGACGCTCGCGCTCGGCGGCACGCAGATTTTGATGCAAGGCGGGCATCATCCCAAGCTGACGAAGCAGTGGTATCTCGAGCTGCTCGCGCACATCAAAACGAAGTTTCCGTCGGTGAACATCCACGGGTTCAGCCCGAGCGAGTTCATTCATTTCCGCGAAGTGTTCGACGAGCCGCTGGAGAAAATCATTTCCGATTTCAAGGCCGCGGGCCTCGGCTCGATTCCCGGCGGTGGCGGAGAAATCCTCGTGGACCGCGTGCGCGAACGCATCTCGCCGCTCAAGGCCATGAGCAACGACTGGCTCGAAGTCATGGACGTGGCGCACCGGCTCGGGCTTTATTCTTCCGCCACGATGATGTTCGGGCACGTCGAGACGCCGGAGGATCGGATTGAACATCTCGACCGCTTGCGCGCGCAGCAGGAGAAGTCGTTGGAAAGAGTGCGGAGTGCGGAGTGCGGAGTGCGGAATAACAGACTTGCAAACTCTCAACGCTCGACTCTCAACCCTCAACCCGGCGCATTCACCGCGTTCATCGCGTGGACGTTTCAGGCCGAGCACACGAAGCTCCGCGCGCCGACGGTTGGCGCGCACGAATATCTCCGCACGCAGGCGCTCGGCCGCATCTACCTCGACAACTTCGAGAACATCCAAAGCTCATGGGTCACGCAGGGATTGGAGATCGGGCAGGTCGCGCTCAAGTTCGGCGCGAACGATCTCGGCAGCATCATGATCGAGGAGAACGTGGTCTCGCAGGCGGGCACGACGTTCCGCATGACGGTGGCGGACATGCAGCGACTCATCAAAGACCTCGGCTACGAACCGCATCAGCGGGACAATTGGTATCGGCTGGTGAATTGAATCTTTGCGTTCACGCTGCTTTGTCCAACGCAACGGAAACGCGCAAGCCCAACGGCTTCAAAATTTCCTGCAATGTTTCAAGCGTGGGGTTGCCGCGCTTGGACAGAATCTTGTAAAGACTCGGTCGCTTGAGGCCGACGCGCCCGGCCAGTTCGCCCACGCCGCCAGTGGCTTCCACCACATCTTTGAGCGCGATGAGAAAAGCTTCGTTATCGTCTTCGGCCAAGACTTGGGCGAGGTACTCGGCGGCGTATTTGGGATCACGCAGCCGCTTCAGCAAATCATCCCGGTAATTTTTAAGGCGCATGTTTCGTAAACTGTTGCCACAACTGTTGTGCCCGGCGGATGTCGCGCGGTTGGCTGCGTTTGTCGCCGCCACCCAGGAGAACAACCACCTGCTGGCCGCGCAGTCCGTAATAGACGCGGAGTCCGGGACCGAACGTAATCCGCAACTCAAACACGCCGCCGCCAACGGATTTCGCATCGCCGAAGTTTCCGGCACGCACTCGAACCAGTCGCGCGTCCACCACGGCCTGCATTCTTTTGTCACCCAGGGAATCGAACCACTCGTCAAACGGGACGAGACTGTTCTGAAGCTCCAGCTTCTTGATTTCCCGCTCGATCACCCGCGCAGTGTAATCTATAGGTGACAGATGTCAACCGGGGGATTTTGCGCGCGATCAACTCCTCCCGCCAAAAACACTTTCGAGAATCACTTCCTTGGTTTTCCAGATGAGCGCCATCGTCATCGCGAGCGGCAGCAGGACGAGGACGATCATGCCCACCATCCCGAACTGATCCAGGTAGAAGGCCGCGATGCGGAAGGAGACGGGCAGATTGGGCAGGCGCTCGCAACACAGGTACGCGACGCAAACCAGCAGCAGGCTGACGAGCAATCCGCGATTGATGGCGGTGAACTGTTTCGTTTCATGCCGCAGCGTTTCATCCGGCAGCATCGCGCCGAGACGTTCGAGGACGATGTTGAGATTGAACAGGAACAGGATCGCCGACGCGCCGAGGACGAGCACGGCGACGTCGAAAAAGTTCTCCGCGGGCACGCGGTTCGCCCAGTAGAGAAACGGGCTGAGGCCGAGGTTCACCAGCGCGAGCAGCCGGGCGCGGTCGAGCGCGGCGTGCCAGGGACGTTCCTGTTTTTGAAACGCGCCCATCTCCCAAAGGCCGTAGAGCAGCAGGACGTCCAGCGCGAGGGCGGTGCCGATCATCCACATGGGCGGCCATTCCGACTTCGCGGCGCGCACGCTCACGATGAGCGCGGCGGGCAAGCCCCAGAAGAGTGCCGAGAGTCCGCGCGCGAGCCGGCCCAGCGAGCGCAGGAGTTCGGGATTGGGCGGCGTGTCAGACATCGAGGGAATGAAGAATGAAGATTGAAGATTGAAGAAACAAGCCCGGCCAGCACGCGCGCGAATTTTCAGACTTCTTCATTCTTCATTCTTCGTTCTTCATTCAAAAATTCAAGTAGGTGTAGGACTTCAGGCCGCGTTCGTAGTCGTCGAGCAGGCGCATCGCTTCGGAGGGCTTCATGCGGTCGGATTTGATCGCTTCGTCCATCTGCGCTTTCATCTGCCGCTTCAATTCATTCTCGTCGTACTGCACGGCGGCGAGGGCTTGCATGATGGTGTTGCCCTCGATGATCTCCTCGATGTAGTAACCGGCGGGTTCGTCGGGTTCGAGGAAAACGTGGACCTCGTTCACGCGGCCAAAAAGGTTGTGCAGATCGCCCATGATGTCCTGATACGCGCCCATGAGGAAAAAGCCGATGTAGTACGGCTCGAGCTGGCCGTTGCCGTTGGTGTTGAGTTTGTGGACGGGCAAAGTGTCGCGCACTTCGCGCAGATCAATGAACTTGTTCACCTGACCGTCGGAGTCGCACGTGATGTCGGCCAGCGTGGCCTCGCGCGTCGGGCGCTCGTTCAACCGGCTGATCGGCATGATGGGAAACAAATGCCCGAGCGCCCAGTGATCGAGCAACGATTGAAACACGGAAAAGTTGCAGAGGTATTGGTCGCCGAGGCTGTCTTCGAGTTTGCGGATTTCCTTGGGGATGTAGGCCTGGCCCTTGAAACTCTCCACCACGTCCTGGCTGATCTCCCAGTAGAGATTTTCGATCTTCGCCTTGTCCGGCAAATCCATCACGCCCAGCGTGAACATGTGCTGCGCGTCCTCGCGACGTTCGAGCGAATCGTGGTGGGCTTCGAGCTTGTTGAGCTTCCCGAGGTTCTTTTTGATGTCAAGCAACTCCTTGACGAGCGGATGTTCGTTGTCGCCGTACTGGAGAAAATTTCCGGGCCGGACTTTTTCAATTGCCCCAAACACTTCCACGACGAGCACGCTGTGGTGCGCGACAATGGCCCGTCCACCTTCGCTGACGATGTCCGGGTGCGGCACCTTCTCCGCGTTACAAACGTCCGCGATGTAATAAACGATGTCGTTGGTGTACTCTTGGAGCGAATAGTTCGTGGAACTGTCGAACGCCGACCGGCTGCCGTCGTAGTCCACGCCGAGGCCGCCGCCGACGTCGAGGTGTTCGATGTTGAAACCCATCTTGTGCAGCTTGGCGTAAAATCGCGCCGCCTCCTGCACGGCCTTCTTCACGGTGAGAATATCCGGCACTTGCGAACCAATGTGAAAATGCAACAACCGCAGGCAATGGCTGAGATTCTCCGTCTTGAGCAGGTGCGTGGCCTCCAAAATTTCCGCCGTGCTCAGGCCGAACTTCGCGTTCTCGCCGCCGCTGTCCGCCCAACGCCCCGCGCCCTTGGCCAGCAACCGCGCGCGCATGCCGACCAGCGGTTCGACGCCGAGCTGTTTCGACACGGCGATGATCTGCCGCAACTCCTCGAGCTTCTCGACGACCATGATGACTTTCTTGCCGAGCTTGATGCCGAGCAACGCCATCTTGATGAACTCGACGTCCTTGTAGCCGTTGCAAATGATCAGGCTGCCCATCTGGTTTTGCAAAGCGAGGCCGGCGTAGAGTTCCGGTTTGCTGCCGACTTCGAGGCCGAACTCGAACTGTTTGCCGGCGTCGAGAATTTCCTCCACGACTTCACGGAGCTGGTTGACCTTGATCGGAAACACGCCGCGATATTTTCCCTGGTACCCGAACTCGGTGATGGAATTGCGGAAGGCGAGATTGATGGCCTCGACGCGATGGCGCAAAATATCCTGGAAACGGATCAGCAGCGGATGCTTCAGTCCGCGCCCCTTCGCCTCCTCGATCACGTCGGTGAGGTCCACCGCCACGCCGACGTCTTGCAACGGATGCGCGACCACGTGGCCGGCTTCGTTGATGTCGAAGTATTTCGCTCCCCAGCGACGAATGTTGTAAAGGTCGCGCGCCGCCTGAATGTCCCAGGGTGCGCCCGCGTCGGTCGAATTGCTCATCTCGTGTGCTTCAATCGAGGCGCACTATAAAAAGTGCGGCGCAGAAATCAACAGATGCTGCAAAAAAGTTTTCCACAACGCGCCCCGTCCCGTCCGTCGAAATGGCAAAAGCCCGAAAAAATTTCACGCCCGGCCCGGGAAAAAATTTAAAAATTTCTTCCGGCGCGGAAAATCCCGCGCGAAGTCGTTGCATTTGCCGCCGGAGCGGCCCATAATGAGGCATGATCAACCCCGGCATCGCATGACCATCACTGCCCGAGCGTTGGCGGACCAGTTGCACGGCGACATCGAGGGCAACGGGGACGTGCTGCTGACCAACGTGGCGCCCATCGCGCGCGCCGGCGCCACCGACGTGACGTTTGCGGAGAGCGAGAAGAGTTGTGCGGAGGCGTTTGCCAGCGCGGCCGGCGTGGTGCTCGTCCGGCGTTGCGCGCCGACCAGCACGAAGACGCTCATCCGGGTGGAGAATTGCCGCGAGGCGTTTGCCGCGGCGATGACGATCTTCCACGCGCCCAAACAATACGGCGCAGGGATTGACGCGTCGGCCCGCATTGCGCCGGATGTGCGGTTGGGCAAGGGCGCGTTCATCGGGCCCAACGTGGTGCTCGGCGCGGGCGTGTCGGTCGGTGACCGCACGACGATTCTCGCGAATTGTGTCATCGCCGAGGGCGTGTCGTTGGGCGACGATTGCATGTTGCACCCGAACATCACGCTGTATTCCAATGTGAAGTTCGGCCACCGGGTGATCGTCCATTCGGGCACGGTCATCGGGGCGGACGGTTTTGG
The DNA here is from genome assembly GCA_009695195.1 of Pedosphaera sp. Taxonomy (GTDB): domain Bacteria; phylum Verrucomicrobiota; class Verrucomicrobiia; order Limisphaerales; family JADLHS01; genus CAIKLQ01. Next base: position 41,533 of record SIBJ01000013.1, on the reverse strand, counting down.
TTACGCCCGCCACGCCTCGGGCATCGCGAAGATTCCGCAGATCGGCGGGGTGGTCATCGAGGACGATGTCGAAATCGGCGCGAACGTTTCCATTGATCGCGCGACGATGAACGCGACGATCATCGGCAGTGGGACCAAAATTGATAACCAGGTTCAAATCGCGCACAACGTCGTGATCGGGCGCAACTGTCTGATCGCGGGCATGACCGGCATCGGCGGCAGCGCGCGGTTGGGCGACTGCGTTACTTTGGCCGGCGGCGTGTCGGTCGTGGATCACGTCGAGATTGGTGCGAATGCCGTGGTGGGCGCCGTGAGCCTCGTCACCAAGAACGTTCCGCCCGGTCAGGTGGTCTGGGGATCGCCGGCCCGCCGGGCGCATGATGCCAAACGGGAAAGCGTGGCGCTGCGTCGGCTTCCCGGCCTGCTGAAGACGCTGAGAGTTCGCGGTCTCGCCGACGCGAACAGCCAACCGGAACCGGAAACGCATCAGAACGGCGATTGAGCGACCTCGCCCGAAAGCGACGACTGTGGACTCTGGACTCAAGACTCGGGACTATTCCTCCACCGGCACGACCAACCGCTCCATGATGTAATCCTTCCGCTCGGGGGTGTTCTTGCCCATGTAGAAGTTGAAGATCGGGCCGGACTCGGCGCGCGGAGCGTATTCAACTTTGCTAAGGCGCATTTCCTTGCCGATGAATTGCGCGAATTCTTTCGGGCTGATTTCACCCAGGTCCTTGAACCGCGTGATTTCCAGTTTGTCAGATAGTTGCTCCTTGTCTCGCAAAAAAACCGGTGATATGAAACGGGGGTCTCAGCGAGAGTTAATGTTCGCGATCCGCCGGGGTATCTCAATCTGGCGAGTTCAGAATCTTTGGAGCAAAATTATGAAAAAGGAACTGCGCGCGCGTTGCCATCAGCTTGATTTGGAAGTGTTGATGTTTCTGGCGGAACACCACGGAATCGGCTTGCCAACCGGCGCCACAAAAGATGCGATAGTCGATCTGTTGGACGCTAATTTGAACGAGCTTCAGGTTGAGATGGCACTAAATGAAGCTTTTCTGGTCCACTTGACCAAACTCCATAAAGATCTTCGCAAAGCTGCGGAAAGCGAGCTTATCTCTGCCATGAACGGCTTGCGCACGGAAATATCAAAAGCGCAAGATCTCGTCAATTCCACCAAAGAAGCAATCGAGAAGACCCTTGATCAGCAGGTGTCCCGTATTTCCGAGAAGATCGAGAGCACTCGCGGAGAATTGAAAGACCGTATCACCGACGCACTGAGAGGAGTTGACGTGTTGAAATGGATATTCGGTTCCATCGCGACAGCGATTGGAATTCTAATCGCTGTCGGCTCCATATTTGGTCTTCAAAAAGCCGCAGATCTTCAGTCCACCAAAGGCGAGGTTGATGTATTGAAAAAAGAGCTTACGGGACTCACACGCCTGGATCGTCGCACACTACTCAACCGCCTAAAATACGATCTTCGCAGGCACCTTGAAGATTTGACGCTTAACCTCCCGGATCGGCTTCTCTTGGAGAGAGTTCGCGACGACCAGGGGCGGATTAAAGACCTGAAGGAGCATATCAGCAATTCAAAGGGGGCATCGGACGACGAACATAGTGCGGAGCTTCAGCTTATCGATTGCCTGCAACTCACCGCTGAGGGCCTGCTGTCCTTCGAGGAATGCGTGGGACGGTCTGGAAAGGAACTTGAAGCACCATTAAACAGGACATTGGATATCTGGACCCAGGTGGACCACTTGACTGATAGCGCGCCAGCAAAGATCGGAGAACACACAACTTTCGTAAAAAAAGATCTGGCCGCATACTCGAGAAATGTTCAAGCGGTGATTCAACTCAAGCGTTTCAGAATCATGAAAGGCGACCGACCCGAGGAAGCGCAGAAAGCCAATCGGCTAGCAGAAGAGTTAGCCGATAGAGCTATTCTGATAAAACACGACTTTGCCAGACCGCATCTCAATCGCGCAAGCAGTCGCAAATTTGGCTATCTTTTCGAAAGAGCCAGCACTCCAGATCAACCGGAAGCTCTCAAGGCGCTCGAATCGAAATTAAGCCAACTTGAACGCAAAGCCCAAGACGATCTTTCGAAAGCCGCAAGTTTCAGCCGCTCCAGCAGTGACCAGTTGGCAATTCATAACAACAAGGCTGATTGGTGCATGCTCCACGCAAGGCTGTTGCTCGATTTGATGCGCACGAACGGAGCGAACGCCTTATTAGCCGACGGAAAGACTCAGGCATCGGACCGAGCGAGGCAACAGATCGCCGCAGGGAGGCGAAACCTCAGCCCCGTCAAAGGTCTTGTCGACCGGAACCCGGTCATCCTTATTACTGAAGCCGAACTACTTGGCGCCGATCTCATGCTCAAGAGCCTGCGCAAAGAGTCTCCGTTCGATGGCGGGGATCGTCGTAACGCTGCTCTGTCGTTTCATGACGTAATCGCTCTGTTCACTGCCGCCCGGACCATGGGTTACCATTGGCAGTTTGAGAAGAAGGACTTCCTGGCGTGGGTTAGAGAGGAAACCTGTCTTTCAGTTCTGCAAGAACTAACCGGAACTGCTGGTCTGAACCTTGATTATCGCGAGGAGTTGGCGAGGGCAGCAGGGTTTTCCAATTGAACGCCCCGTGGACGGTAACAGCATTCCGTAGCGGTTCGGCGCTTCATTCCTCCACCGGCACGACGAGCTTGTCCATGATGTAGTCTTTCCGCTCGGGCGTGTTCTTGCCCATGTAGAAAGTGAAGATCGGGCCGGACTCGGCGCGCGGCGCGTATTCCACTTTGCTCAGGCGCATTTCCTTGCCGATGAATTGCGCGAATTCTTTCGGGCTGATTTCACCCAGGCCTTTGAACCGCGTGATCTCCGGTTTGCCGCCGAGTTCCTTTACCGCGCTGTCGCGCTCGGTTTCGCTGTAACAGTAAATCGTTTTCTCCTTGTTGCGCACGCGGAACAGCGGCGTTTCCAGCACATAGACGTGGCCGTCGTGGACCAGTTGCTCGAAGAAGCGGAAGAAATACGTAATCATCAGATTGCGGATGTGCATGCCATCCACGTCCGCGTCGGTGGCGAGGATGACCTTGTCGTAACGCAAGCCCTCGGTGTTGTCCTCGACGTTGAGCGACTGCATGAGGTTGTACATCTCATCGTTCTTGTACATCACGTCGCGCTTGAGATCCCAGACGTTGAGCGGCTTGCCCTTGAGCACGAACACGGCCTGATTGTTCACGTCGCGACAGCTCGTGATCGAGCCGGCGGCGGACTGACCTTCGCAGATGAAGATCATCGTGCCCTTGCCCTTTTCCTTCTTTTTATCGAAATGATTCTTGCAGTCCTTCAACTGCGGAATGCGCAACGTGATCGCCTTGGCACGTTCGCGCGCGAGCTTCTTCACGTTCTGCAATTCCTTCCGCAACTCCTGCGTGTCCGCAACCTTCGCCATGATCGTCTCGGCGATCTGCTTGTTACGTTGGAAGAAGTGCAATAACTCCTCGCGAACATTGTTCACGAGTTCGGTGCGAATCTCGGTATTGCCTAATTTGTTCTTCGTTTGAGATTCAAACATCGGGTCCTTCAAACGAATCGCGACTGCTCCCACCATGCACTCGCGGACATCATCTCCCTCAAATTTCTTGTTGCTGTATTCGTTCACGGCCTTGAGCAAACCCTCGCGAAACGCGCTCAGGTGTGTGCCGCCGTCGCTGGTGTATTGGCCGTTGACGAACGAATAAAACGTCTCGCCGTAACGCGAATTGCTGTGGGTGAAACAAAACTCCAGCGTCTTGCTCGCGTAATGCAGTGGCGCATAAATCGGCTCGCTGCCGTCCGTGCCGAGGTCTTCCATCACCAGGTCCATCAGGCCGTGGCGTGACTGGAAAGTTTTTGGCTCAGGTGAAGCCGACGTTTTCAAAATCAACTTCAGCCCCGTGTTCAGGTAACTGTAATGGCGCAGGCGACGCTCCACGTATTCCTGTTTGAATTCCGTGGCCTTGAAAATCTCCGGGTCCGGCTCGAACTCAATGAACGTCCCGTTCGGCTCTTTCGTTTTACCAGAGTCCTCCTTCTTCAGCTTGCCGATCTTGAACGCCGCCTCGGCGAACTCGCCATCGCGATGACTCCGCACCACGAACACCTTCGACAGCGCGTTCACCGCCTTCGTGCCGACGCCATTGAGGCCGACGCTGAACTGGAATACATCGTCATTGTATTTCGCGCCCGTGTTGATCTTGGAAACGCAGTCCACCACCTTGCCGAGCGGGATGCCGCGCCCGAAATCACGCACCATCACGTGCGTGCCGTCGATTGTGATCTCGACCTCCTTGCCGTGGCCCATGATGTATTCGTCCACCGCGTTGTCCACGACCTCCTTGAGCATGATGTAGCAGCCGTCGTCGTAATGGTTGCCGTTGCCGATGCGCCCGATGTACATGCCCGTGCGCAGCCGGATATGCTCCAGCGAACTCAGTGTCTTGATCTTGCTCTCGTCGTAATTGTGTTTCGTTTTTGCGGCCATAGAAATTCTTGGAGCAAAATGAACCAAACGCGTGATAATGGAAAAGAAAATCATGCGCCTGCATCCCCCATCGCGGGACTGGCGAAAGAATCATTTCCCCCCTCCGCAAGCGGCGGTGAACGCGCCGCTACATCGTACCGAATTTGACCGTGTCAAATTGACCGTTGAACAAGCGCCGCCTTTGAGGCATTATGTGCGCGTGAAAGCGACTACCAAGAGCCGGGCCAAGTCCGAAGCGCAAGTGCTGGATCACGCCACGAACAATCTGCTGCGCGCTTTGAAAAAGGACATGGTCAAGAGGGAAGGCCGCGTGGACTCCGCCAAACTTCGCAAGGACGGCTACAGCGACCGGCTGGTGTCGAAGCTCGAAGCCGCCTGAACTTTATTCAATCTTCCGTAGCTTCATGAATTCGGACACAGAAATGTCCAGCAACGGCGCAGCCTTGCGCGCCAGAGTCAAGGCATCAGAGTAAGAAAGCCCTCGCGACATTTCACGCACAATCCGGCCCGCCGGCCAGCCACGCGCCCTGGCCATTTGCACCAGCGCGGCCAGATCGGTGTAGCGCAAAATGTTTTCTTCGCCCATGGACGGATTGGAGGTTGTCGTTCGCGGATTGGCAAGTCAAACGGGAATGCCCCGCAAGTGAATCCCAAGTTACGGGAATGCCTAGAGCGGTTTCAGTTACTTCGTAGCCACAAGAAACAGTCAGTTTGCGTTAGTTTTCACGAGTTTCAGATAAAACTAGTGGCCACAGAATAAATTAAACCGCTCTAAAAAATCGTTTCCCCGTCCGAAAGCGGTGGTGCTTTCACCGCGTCGCGTTCGGTTGCGACAGTGCTGCCGGTGAAATTACTGAGCACCGTTACGCTTGAAGCCGGTTTGGTTTGCGCGTAACATCCAACCGTGTTCCCAACAATCATGTGTTTCGCAAACACCCATTCTAACGATCACCGTTTATGAAACGAATCCTGACCTTGTGCAGTGCGGCCCTGCTCGTGTTGACTTCCTGCTCGGAAAAATCAAACGTAGCCAACACGCCCATGAATCCGGCTACCAAACCCCAGGGCGAAGTGCGCGTCAACTGCCAGGTGCTTTCGGCGGCGCAACTCGCGCAGTTCAAGGAGAAGTACAAGATGGAGCCCAAGCCGGGGAAATATTGGTACGATTCCGTCAGCGGTCTTTACGGGAGTGTCGGCGAGGCGGCGTTTGGGTTCATGTACCCGGGCCACGATTTCGGCACGCTGGCCGAGGATGCCTCGAATGGAAACACCGGCATCTTCATCAATCGCCGCCAGCTTCCCCAATCCGAGTGGATCATCTGGAGTACGGTTTTGGGCGCGGCGATTCAACCCGGTCGTTACTGGCTCGATGCGCTGGGCAACGCCGGTTACGAAGGCGTCGCAAACCCAGTGGTAAATCTCTACGTGGCCGCGGCGCAGAACGCGCAGAACCGCGCGGGCGGCGGTGGCGGTGGCCGCGGCGGCGACCACGGCTGGTCCACCCGGTTCAGCACTGGCAATTACAACGACGACAACTCGGCGGGTTACGTGAGCGTTCCCGGCGTCGGGGTGATCGGGTCTTACGGTTACTAAGACAATCGGTGGCGGCCATCCCAGACAACGCATTGAGCAGTCAGCAGTTGGTGGTGCTGCGTTTGATTGTAGGGCACGACGTTAGGAGTGCTTCACCGGAACGACTCGTCACCTCGTCGCCTACCATCGGTGAAAACATACCGTTACCCGGTGGTTTGAAGATTTGACCTGCCCTCCGCGCATCCCTAGACTCCGCCTTCCTTTTTATGAAGATTTTGGTTTGTGATCCGATTTCGCCGAAGGGCATCGCGCTCCTGCAACAGCGGCCTGAATTCCAGGTCGTGGTGCTGCCCAAACGGCTGAGCGAAGCGGAGTTGCTGCCGGTCGTGGCCGATGCCGTGGCGCTCGTCGTGCGTTCGGAGACGAAAGTGACGCGCAAGGTGATCGAGGCCGCTCCGAAACTCCGCGTCGTGGGCCGCGCCGGCGTGGGCATTGACAACGTGGACGTGGAGGCGGCGACGCAAGGTGGCGCGGTGGTGATGAACACGCCCGCCGGGAACACCATCACGACGGCGGAACTGACCTTCGCGATGATCCTCGCGCTCGCCCGCAAACTCCCGCAGGCCCACGCCACGATGGTCGAGGGCAAATGGGACCGGAAACAATTTCAAGGCGTCGAACTCGCCGGCAAAACCCTCGGCGTGCTCGGCATGGGCCGCATCGGCGGCGAAGTCGCCAAGCGCGCGGTCGCCTTCGGCATGAGAGTGATCGGGTACGATCCGTTCCTGACGGACGCGCGCGCGAAGGCGCTCGGGGTTGAACTGGCCACGGAACTCGACGCGGTTTATCGCGAGGCGGATTTCATCAGCGTCCACATGCCGGTGACGGAGCAGACGAAGGGGATGTTGAACGCGGCGGCGTTCGCGAAGATGAAGCCCGGCGTGCGGATCGTGAATTGCGCGCGCGGCGAAATCATCACCGAGAACGATCTCATCGCCGCGCTGGATTCCGGCAAGGTCGCGGCGGCGGGGCTGGACGTTTTCATCGTCGAGCCGCTGCCGGCGGACCATCCGTTCCGCAAACATCCGGGCATCACGCTCACGCCGCATCTCGGCGCGAGCACGGCGGAGGCGCAGGAAAAATGCGGCATCGAAGTCGCGGAAGTCATCACGGCTTACCTGCTGACCGGCGAAGTGCGCAACGCGGTGAACCTGCCGTTCCTCGACGCGAAGACTTACGAGCAGGTGAAACCGTACCTCACGCTCGGCACGGCGCTCGGCAAACTGCTGGCGCAACTCGCGCCGCCGTTGATTGACCGCCTCTACATCACCTACGGCGGGAAGGCGCAGGAACTGCCGAACATTGATCCGGTCACGCGCGCGGTGTTGCAGGGCTTTTTGTCGCGCGCGGCGGTGAAAGATTTGAACAACATCAACGTCCGCAGTGTCGCATCCACACTCGGATTGACGGTGGAGGAAAAGCGGTCGAGCGAGCCGGTGACGTTCAACGAGTGGTTGCACGTGCAGGCGTTCAACGGCGACGAGAAGGTCATCTCCGCCGGTGGAACATTTTTCGGTTCGCCGAACAATCCGCGCATCGTGCGGCTGTACAGCACGCCGGTCGAGATCCCGGTCAGCGGCGTGATGTTGCTGCTGACGAACAAGGACCGGCCGGGTATCGTCGGCCACCTCGGCACGTTACTGGCGCGGCACAAGGTGAACATCGCGAGCATGAGCCTGAGTCGCGACACGGTCGGCGGACACGCCTTCACCGTGCTCAATCTCGACAGCGAGCCGCCCGCCGGCGTGCTCACCGAACTGGAACAGGACCCGGACATCACGAACGTAAAGGTGGTCAAACTTTGAAATCAAAAATCATGAATCACAAAAAAATCAAATTGCTCGCCGCGGCGATGTTGGCGGTCTGGCTGCCCGCCATGGTCGGCTCCGCGGCTGACACCAACACGTCCTCCGCCAAAAAAACCACCGACAAGATCGCGGAGTTGTTCGGCGATGCCACCGTTGCCAAGGGCGTCAATCTCGACATCAAACGCAGCCAGTTGGACTCGGCGACGATCAGCATCAAGGCGAACGCCGCGGCCCAAAACAAGACCTATACTCCCGATCAAACCACGCTGCTCGAACTCCAGATTCTGGAGCGGATGATCCAGATCCAGTTGCTCGTCAACAAAGCCACCGACGCCGACCGGGCGAAGGGCAAGGAAACGGCCGCGAAGCAATTCGAGGTCATCCTGCAACGCGCCGGCTCCGAGGAGGCGCTCGCGCGGCAGTTGAAATCCGTCGGCCTCAACGCGGACGAGTTGCGCGTGAAAATGGCCGACGAAGCCACGGCCCAGACGGTGGCGGATCGCGAGTTGAACGTCGTCGTCAGCGAAGACGAGGCGAAGAAATATTATGACGAACACCCGGCTTCGTTCGAAGAGCCGGAGATGGTCCGCGCCAGCCACATCCTGCTGACCACGTTCGACACCGCCACTCGCGCGCAACTGCCGGACGACCAGAAGCAGGCCAAGCGCAAACTGGCCGACGACCTCCTCAAGCGCGCCCGTGCCGGCGAGGATTTCGCCAAGCTCGTCAAGGATTACACGGAGGACTCCGGTTCGCGCGAGACCGGCGGTGAATACAAGTTCCCACGCGCCAGCGCGGACCCGCGGCGGGCGATGCAGCCGGAGTTCGAGTCCGCCGCCTTCGCGCTCTACACCAATCAGATCAGCGACGTGGTGACGACCACTTTCGGTTATCACATCATCAAGTTGAGCGAGAAAATTCCCGCGCGAAAACTGCCCCTCACCGAAGTTTCCACCGCCCTGAAGGACGGATTGAAACGCCAGCAAACAGAAAAACTGCTGCCGGATTACATCGAGAAGATGGAAAAGGACGCGAAGGTGGAAATCCTCGACGAGAAGTTGAAGAAACTGGCCGACACGCTTGACGTCGCGAAAGCGGAGCAGAAAAAAGCCGACGCGAAGAAAGCGGCGGAGAAACCCGAAGAGAAGCAACCGGAGGCAAAGAAGCCCGAGGAGAAGAAATAGCCGCCCGGCTCAGGAATATTTTTTCGAGAACCGTTTTCCCGATTGATCCTCGTCCGCGCTCTCCGCGGACGGGGATTTTTCCTGCGCGCCTTCCGCGGTTTGGGCAACCGCCGGCGCGGCGGCGGCCTCCGCCGGTTTCGGCGCGGGCGCATTGACGGCTTCCACGAAAGTCATCCGCAGCGACATCAAAGTTTGTTTGAGCAATGCCGCTTCCTGCGCGTTGAGATTGCCCTTGGTTTTCGCCTCGAGCATTTCCAACTGACCGATGAACAGTTGCGCCGACTCGAGATCGCGCATCGTCTCGCCGGTCTCGGGATTCGGCGTCTGGCCGAGCAACATCATCGCCAGATTGGCCTGTTGCATGACCAGTTGGGCGAACAGCGCCGACTGCATTTCTTCGCGATTCGGTTCGTTCATGATTTTTCCGGGCGATTCAATTGCCGCCATCCTCGCGTTTCCGACGGACTTCGTGCAACAGGAATTTCGTCAGCCGGCGCAGGCGGGTTTCAATGTCCGCTGCTTCGAGGATCGCCTGGCGCGAAGCCGCGTCCTTGAGCACGGCGCAGGAAATCAAATCCGCCGCCTGTTCGGGGTTGGTGATGGATTCGAGGTAGCCCAGGATTTCCGCGGAAGAGAACTTACTCGGCGCCGAACTCTCCTTGCTGTGGGAAAGAAACGGGAACGGCAACGGCGCGCCCAGCTCCAGCCACTCCTTCAACAACTCGCGCACTTTTCCCAGCAGCGCGTCCGCCGCCACCGAGTCGCACGGCGGCGTCTCGATGGGCCGCACCCGCGCAATGCGATAGGGTTTGAGTTGGACCACTTCCTCCAGTTCCACGCGCGCCAACCCTTGCAAGATCAGATGCGAGGTGCCATCCCCGTGCGCGACGGAGACGCGGATCAGTCCGACCCCCGCGACGAGCAACGGCGTTTCGCGCGCGGTGTCGGTGCGCTGCATCGCGACGGAAAACATGCGATGGGAATTGAGCGCGTCGGCGAGCATCTGGCGGTAGCGCGGCTCGAAGATGTAAAGCGGCAGCAACGCCTGCGGGAACAGCGTCGCTTCCGGCAGCGTCATCACGGGCACCTCGCGCGGCAGCTTCACGGCCTCAATGTAGGCGGGCGCGGGGGTTGTGCAAGGCGGCGATTTTCCGGTCTTAATCTTGATCGTAATCTTAACCTCGCTCCGTTCGGACGGAGAGGGATTAAGAGCAAGATTACGATTACGATTAAGAACAGGGAAAAAGAAAGCTGGAGCGGGCGAAGGGAATCGAACCCTCGTGTGCAGTTTGGAAGACTGCCGTTCTACCATTGAACTACGCCCGCCACCGCTGCCGCGAATCTTATCCCCCAAACTTGCCATGTCAATTCACCGTCGCTAGGCTCGCCGCCGTGAATTCGCTGCTCCTTTCCGGCGGGCGCGTGATCGATCCCGCCAACCGCCTCGACTCCGCCGCCGATGTTTTGATTCTTGATGGCAAGATCGCCGCCGTCGGCAGCGATGCTTCCGCGAACGCGCCGCGTGACATCGAGAAGTTTGACGCGAGCGGACTCGTCGTTTGCCCCGGCCTGATTGATCTGCACGTTCACCTGCGCGAACCCGGCCAGACGCAAAAGGAAACCATCGCCACCGGCACCGCGGCGGCGGCGCGCGGCGGATTCACTTCGCTCGTCGTTATGCCGAACACGGCGCCGGCCATTGATAACTCCGGCACGGTCGCGCTCATCCACGAACGCGCGGCGCGCGAGGGTGTGGTGAATGTTTTTGTGGCCGGCGCGATCACGAAAAACATCGCGGGTGAGGAACTCGCGCCCATCGGCGGGTTGAAACGCGCGGGCGTTGTCGCCATCACGGACGACGGCCATTGCGTGCAGAACAACGAACTCATGCGTCGCGCTTGCGAGTACGCGAAGATGTTCGACCTGCCGGTGATGGATCATTGCCAGGATTATTCGCTGGTGACGACCGGCGTGATGCACGAAGGCCGCTGGAGCACGTCGCTCGGGCTGCAAGGCTGGCCGTCGGCGGGCGAGGAGATGATCGTGGCGCGGAATATTTTGCTCGCCGAACTGACCGGCGCGCAGGTGCATTGCCAGCACTTGAGCGCGGCGGGCAGCGTGGCGCTCATCCGTGAAGCGAAGAAACGTGGCGTGCCGATTTCCGGCGAGGCGTGCCCGCACCACTTCACACTCACGGACGCCGCGATCGCCGGCAGCGAAAAATTTTGGGCGCAGGATGGGAAGCAGATTTTCGGCAATCGGCAATTCCCCGAGTGGCCGAGTTACGACACCAATTTCAAAATGAACCCGCCGCTCCGTTCCGCGCGTGACCGCGAGGCGATCCTCGAAGGACTGGCCGACGGCACGATTGAAATCCTGTGCAGCGACCACGCGCCGCATTGCGGCTTCGAGAAGGAAGTGGAGTTCGATTACGCGCCGTTCGGCATCACGGGATTGGAGAACGAATTCGCCTTGTCGCTCATGCAACTTTACCACGCGAAGCGGTTGGGCTTGTCCGACCTCATCACGAAGTACACGACCGCGCCGGCGAAATTGCTCAAGCTGGCGAAAGGCACGCTGAGCGTCGGCGCGGATGCGGACGTGACGGTGTTCGATCCCGATCGCGAATGGGTTTTCGAGCGCGAGGCGACGGCGAGCAAATCGTTCAACAATCCGTTCTACGGCTGGCCACTGAAAGGCCGCGCGGTGGCGACGATCGTGACCGGGAAAATCGTGTGGGCAGAGAAGTCCGACATGGTTCCAGCATGAGCCGGCCCGACAAGGTTGATCCGATTGCTCCCCTTACCGGCACACTCGTTGAGTGGAACGAGGAAAAGCGCTACGGATTTCTGGAAGTGGGCCGGCTGCGGATTTTTCTTCACATCCGCGACTTTGCCGAGCGCCACAAGCGGCCCGTAATCGGCGACAAAATCACTTTCATTGCGGGACAGGATGCCCAGGGCCGAACCTGTGCCAAGCAAGCGGTGCATGTGAATGATGGCGGTCGAATCACGGCAGTGAACCTGATTGTGCTTGCGGGGTTGCTGGTGTTGCCAGTCCTCGCGTTGTGGCGGTGGCGGGTGGATTGGCGGTGGGCCGGCGGCCTTGGCTTGATGATGAATTTGTTTGCCTACAAGGCGTATGCCGTGGACAAGCGGCGCGCCCGCGAAAAGGAATGGCGACTGTCAGAAACCAAGCTGCACCTGCTGGCATTGTTAGGCGGTTGGCCGGGGGCGTTTCTCGCGCAACGGAGACTCCGCCACAAATGTTCCAAGCCGAAGTTCCAGATCTGGTTCTGGTTGATTGTGGTGTCTTACCAGCTTGCGGCATTTGACTCGATGCAGAATTGGAAATACGCGCGCGGCGTCTGGGGCCAGATTCAAAGCACCGCCGAACAACTCCGACACTCGCGTTGAATCGAAAATGGGAATGCTCGCGGAGATGAGGATTCGTGTTGATTCGTGTTCATTCGTGGTTAGCATCCGCGCGCGGTCGTTGAGGAATGAAAGCAATTCTCGCTCTCGAAGATGGTTCGGTTTTCCACGGCGCGGGTTTCGGCGCGAAAGCGTCGGCCTGCGGGGAGGTTTGTTTCAACACTTCGATGACCGGGTATCAGGAGATACTCACCGACCCGTCCTACAAAGGCCAGATCGTCACGATGACGTATCCGCTCATCGGCAATTACGGCATCAACTCCGTGGACGTGGAATCGTGGCGGCCGCACGTGGCGGGATTTGTCGTGCGCGAGGTCTCGCCGGTGGTGAGCAACTGGCGCGCGGACCAGACGCTCGCGGAATATCTCGAAGGCAACGGCATCCCCGGCATTCAAGGCATTGACACGCGCGCGCTCACGAAAAAACTGCGCGTGCGCGGCGCGTTGAATGGCTTCATCACCACGGAAAATATTTCCGAAGCCGACGCGGTGAAACGCGCGAAGGAATGGCCCGGCCTCACCGGCGTGGATTACGTGAAAGAGGTCACGCACAAGCAGGCGTTCGCGTGGGACGCGAAGGACGAGCAGAGCGCGGCGTTCGATCTCGTGCGCGGCACGAAGGCCGAGGACGCGCGCGACGTGCGCAAGCCACTGCCGCCCGCGGACATTCCCATCGTGGCGTTCGACTTCGGGATGAAATACAACATCCTGCGGCGGCTGCGGCAACATGGCTTTCAAACTCAGGTCATGCCGGCGACGGCCACCGCCGCCGAGGCACTCAAGCACAAGCCTGCCGGAATTTTTCTCTCGAACGGCCCCGGCGATCCCGCGGCGCTCGATTACATCGTGCGCGAAGTGAAGACGCTCGTTGACTCCGGCATCCCGATTTTCGGCATTTGTCTCGGACATCAAATTCTCGGCCAGGCGTTCGGTGGGAAAACTTTCAAGCTCAAGTTCGGCCATCGCGGCGCCAACCAGCCGGTGAAAGACTTGGAAAGCGGCAAGGTCGAGATCACGTCGCAGAACCACGGGTTCGCGGTTGACGCGAAGTCCATGCCGGCGGACGTGGCGGTGAACCGGATCAACTTGAACGATCAGACCGTCGAGGGTTTGCGCCACAAGACGAAACCGATTTTCTGCGTGCAGTATCACCCGGAGGCCTCGCCGGGGCCACACGATTCGACGCCGTTGTTCGCCGAGTTCCGCGAGTTGATCAAGCGCAAGTCCTGAGGCGTGGGAGTTTGCGGCCTTGACCGCGGGCATTTTACCGGCCACGGCGGCTTTCTTTGGGTTAAAAACGGGTGGACATCAACCGCAGAATCGCTACAGTCCCGGCACTTTTATGAAAATGAATTCGAAGACCCTGATGTTGTTCGCCGTGCTGGCGGTGTGTCTGCTGCTGGCGGGGATGTTTTGTGTGCAGACTTATTTTCTCAGCGGCGAGGCCCGGTCGCTGAACGGCCAGGTGTCCGCCATCAACGGCTGGCGCGGGCTTGTGCAGCAACTGGTCGTGGACTGCGCCGAATACAGCAAGCAGCATCCGGCCATTGATCCCATTCTCGAACCGATCACCGGCAAACGGCCCGCCGCCAAGTAATCTTTCAAACCGTTACCCGAATTTTCCTATGAGCGAAAACAACCAGAACGACGGCATCCAGACGCAGATCAATTTGATTCTCGGCGCCCTCATCATCCTCACCGCCACGGTCGCCGCGTATCTTTACGTCCAGGCCCGCCACCTGCGCGCGGATGTCAACGCCTTCCGCCCGACCCACGCGGCGGTGATTCAAGGGTACAACAACGAGAAGCCCGCCGTGGACGCCTTCCTCGCCAAACTCGTGGATTACGGCAAGACGCATCCTGATTTCGCGCCGATCATGAAGAAGTATCAGCTTCAGCCCGGCACGAATGCCGTCGCCCCGGCGTCGGCAGCCAAGCCCGCGGCGTCGGCCGTCAAACCCGCCGCCCCGGCGGCCCCCGCCCCCGCGAAAGCCGCGCCCGCCACCGCCCCGAAGAAATAGTCTCCGGTCACTTGGCGACGTTGGGTGCAGTCGTCAGCCTTGCGCCGCACGCGGAACAGAAGTTGGAATTCGGCGCGCAGGATTTTCCACAGCTGGGACAGTCGAGGTGCGCACCCACGTGCCGATGATGAATGATCAGGTTGCGGACGTACGGGATCCACGTGAAGGCGTACGCGAAGATGAAGACGGAATCTTTTTTCCACACCGAATAGACCAGCAGCAGGAACGAACCGGCGAGGCTCAGCCACCAGAACGCCAGCGGCACGACCACGCGCTTTTTCTTTTCGGTCGCGTACCATTGGACTACGAAGCGGGAAAAGAAAACCAGGTTGCCCAGCCAGCCGATGACTTTCCAGAAGTGCCACTCGATCCAGAGAAACCGTCCGTGGCTGAAGCCGTCGTGCCAGTTGAGATTCGTAAGCCAGTCCATACGCGCGCGAGTTTAAGGCATCGCGGCGGAAACGGGAAACAGGATTTGCGCCGCTTTGACAAGTCGCTGATGAAAGGTGCAAACTGCGTTCGCATGATGTCCCCACCGCGTTGGCTCCCGGTCCTTGGCTGTCTGCTCGCGCTATCAGCGCCGGCCGATGATGCGGGTGTTCGTGCCGGCGCTGAGGCCCGGCACAACTGGCCGCAGTGGCGCGGACCGTTGGCGAACGGCGTGGCGCCATTCGCCAATCCCCCGATCCACTGGAGCGAGACGAACAACCTCCGCTGGAAAGTCCCGCTGCCGGGCAAGGCCCATGCCTCGCCCATCGTCTTCGGCGACGCGATCTTCCTGACTGCGGCCGTGCCCGTCGGCGCGGCGCAAAAGCCCGTTTATGACGCCGCCCCCGGCGTTCACGACAGCGTGCCGGTGACTCACCGTCACCAGTTTATCGTCCTGGCCATCAGTCGCATTGATGGAAAAGTTTTGTGGAAAAAAATCCTGCGCGAAGAGTGGCCGCACGAGGGCGGTCACGAGACCGGCAGCCTCGCGTCCAATTCGCCGGTCACCGACGGCGAGCGGCTCTACGTTTTTTTCGGTTCGCGCGGGCTTTATTGCCTCGACCTCAAGGGCGAAGTGAAGTGGTCGAAGGACCTCGGCCGGATGCAAACCCTCCACGCCCACGGCGAAGGCAGTTCGCCCGTGCTCCACGGCGACGCGCTCATCGTTTGCTGGGATCACGAAGGCAGTTCCTTCCTCTACGCTTTTGACAAACGCACCGGCCAGCAACGTTGGAAAGTTGCCCGCGACGAAAAAACCTCGTGGTCCACGCCGCTCGTCGTCGAGCACGAAGGCAAGACGCAGATCGTGGTCAGCGCCACGAAGCGCGTGCGCGGGTACGATCTGGCCACCGGCGCGCAACTTTGGGAATGTGCCGGCCTCACGGACAACGTCGTCTCCTCGCCGGTGTACGATGGCCACGGCGTGGTCATCGCCGGGAACAGTTATTATCAGCAGGCGATGCTGGCCATCCGCCTCGCCGGGGCGAAAGGCGACCTCACCGGCACCGACCGCGTCGCCTGGAAACTCAACCGCATGACCCCTTACGTTTCGTCGCCATTGCTCTACGACGACACCCTTTATTTCCTGCGGCACAATCAGAACATTCTCTCCCGCCTCGAACCCGCGACCGGCAAACCGCGCGGCGAAGCGCTGCGGCTCGAAGGCATCAACGACTTCATCTTCGCCTCGCCAGTCGGCGCCGCTGGCCGCATTTACGTCACGGGTCGCGACGGGGTCACCGTCGTCCTGCGTCATGACCGCGAGAATGTCCCGCTGGCGGTCAACCGTCTTGACGACTCCTTCAGCGCCTCGCCGGCGCTGGTGGATCGTGAACTTTACCTGCGCGGCGAACGCTTCCTTTATTGCATCGCCGAACCGGGACAACGCTGACTGAATTCCGAGCTTTCCCAATCGGAGAATTCCGGGTACTTCATCGGTCATGCACAAATTCACTTACCTGACCGCCGCCCTGATCCGATGTTCGCTGATGCTGGTTGTGATCGGCCTTGCCGCCACCGCGACGCTGGCCGCGGAATTGAAGTTTTCGATCGCGCCCAATTTCTTCGATCAAGATCCCGACCGTCAACCGCTCGGCCCCTGCCACGGCGGCGTGGTGCTGGACCAGGCGGGCAACATTTACGTCACCACCGACACGCCGCGCGGCATCGTGGTCTTTTCGCCCAAGGGAAAGTTCCTGCGCGCCTTCGGCCCGACGCGCATTCACGGGCTGGAGCTGCGCAAAGAGAAGGGCAGGGAATTCATCTACGGCGCGCGGCCTTCCGAGCATGAAGTCGTCAAGCTCACGCTCGACGGCGAACAGGTTTGGGCGATTCACGTTCCGATGGAAGCTGGCATTCACAAAAATGCGGACGGCTTCAAGCCCTGCGCGGTCACCGTCGCGCCGGATGGTTCGATTTTCGTCGCCGACGGCTACGGCTCAAACTTCGTGCTCAAGTTCGACAAGGACCGGAAGTTCGTCAAAGCCTTTGGTGGACCGGGCGCGGAAGAAGGGAAGTTCAACACCTGTCACGGCATCGCGTTGGACGCGCGCGGACGCAAGCCGCTGCTGCTGGTTTGCAATCGCAACAACAATCGCGTGGAGCACTGGGATCTCGACGGCAACTTCGTGCGCGTCATCCAGAAAGATTTGCGGATGCCCGCGGCCGTTCACATCCGGGGCGACTACGCCGTGTTTCCCGAACTGCAAGGCCGCGTCACCGTTTTGGACAAGGCCGGCAACATCGCCGCGCAGGTCGGCGACAATCCCAACGAGAAGCAGCGCGCCAACTTCGCATTGGCGCAGGACCAGTGGTCGGACGGCATCTGCAACTCGCCTCACGGCGCTTCGATGGACAAGGCCGGCAACCTGATCGTCTCCGAGTGGAGCAAGTTTGGCCACCTCCACAAATTCGCCCGCGTGAAATAGCGGGTGGTCGGGGCTGTGGTCATCAACTCCGGCCGCCGACCAGATGTTTTCCGTTTTGCAGGCCGATGAGGAACGCGGAAGCTTCCGTCAATTTCTTCTCCAGGCTCTGCACCTGACGGAAACCATCGTTGGCGAATTCCCGGGCTTCGTCGCGCTCCTTCTCGGTGCGGACCAATTGCGCCTTGAGCGATTCGAGGTTGCCGCGCGTGGACTCCAAACCTGTCTCCCACTCTTTCCGGGCCACTTGATGAGCCTCGGCGAGCGAGTTTAATTTCGCGATCAAGTCCTGCTCCCGCTGTCCGGCCTCGGCTGATTCCGCGGCGCGGCGGCGTAGGTCCTGATCCCGTTGCGCCTGCAACTCGGCCTGGCGGGCGTCCAGTTGTGATTGCAGTTGCAGTTCGCGCTGGCGGATTTTCGATTGGAAAACCTCTTCCTTCTGCTGGGCCTCTTGCGCCAGGCGGGCTTCCGCCGCCCGGACGCGCGACTCGGCCTGCTGTTTCCAGTCCTCCTCGCGGGCGCGCAAGTCCGAAGCCCACTGATCTTTCAATTCCGTTTCCCAGGTGGCGGCCTTGCCGGTCAACTCCTGTTCGCGCTCCTTGAGCTTGGCGTGAAAAGCCTGCTCCTTCGCCTGCAATTCCTCGCGCAAGCGCGACTCGGTTTCCCGCGCCTGGGTGTCCAGGAGGCGTTCGAATTCCGACTCGCGGCGGCGCAACTGTTCCTCCGCCTGCGTTTGCACGGCCCGGAGACGAGCCTCCGCCTGCGACTGCAATTGTTGCTCGCGCTGTTTGAGTTTGATTTGCGCCGCGTCTTCCTTCTGCTCGACCTCGCGGCTCCACTGCGCGTCAATCTCACGGGCCCGCGCCTCGAGCTGGCGCTCAAGCTCGGCCTCGCGGATCCGGGATTCCTGTTCGGCCCGGCTTTTGTCCTCCACCACGCGGGCGTCGGCTTCGAGGGCCAATTCCTGTTCGCGTTGTTTCAAGCGCCGGTCAAAATCGTCTTCCCGCTGGCGCAGCGTCTTTTCAAATTCCAGTTGCTGCCGCTCCAGCCGGTGCTTCTCCTGCCGCGCCGTTTTTTCCTTTTCCCGGGCGGCGTCTTCCTCCGCCTGCGACAGCCGGAGGGCCAGCGCATCGGCCTGATGCCGTGATTTGGACTCAGCCTCATCGCGCGCGCGCAAAGCTTCCTTCAGCTCATGCGACAACTTCGCCGTCTTATCCACCGCCCCGAGTTCGGCATCGGCCATCTGGCGACGGGCTTGAATGACCTGGGTTTTGCAATCCTCAGTGACCTCCAGCAATTTCTTTTGATGTTCCTGCAACAGCGCCGTGCGCTCCGACTCGCCGGCAGCGCGCTGGTCGTCCAATTCCTGACGCAATTGCGTGACGCGTTCGGACCACGCATTCTGGCGCATCGAAATCTGGCGTTCGACTTCCGACTTCTGCAGATCGCGGAGGGCGTCCTTCTCGATGACCGTGCGGTTGAGCGAATCCGCCATGCTGGAAAGGTTGGCGACCCATTCCACTTCCTGCTGCTTGAATTGCGCCTCGCGTTCGGCGGCGTTGGCGTCGCTGGCTTCGAGCGCGGCCTGCAATTCCACTTCTTTCTCGGCGAGCGCGCGCTCGGAAGCGGTCTTTGTGGCGGCCAGCGCCTTGTCGCGGGCGGCGATCTGCGCGGTTGCTTCGTTGGCCGACCGCTCGGCGCGTAAAATCTTTTGCCGTCCGGCACGGGTGTAGAGCCAGTGCAGGCGGCGACCGAAGAAGCCGAGGCGATGCGGCGGACGCACCTGCTCGGGTTCGAACAGAGTGGAGAAACCGATCTCAACCATCAACGTCGGCAGGAAGGCGACGATGAACGCCAGCACCGGATAGACCCAGATCCGCACCATGCTGATCTGGTCGGTGAGAAGGTCGCCGCGTTCCTTGGCGGACGCTTTGATGGACATCGGCCGCTCACCCATCAGCAAGCCGCGCACGATCTCCACCGTGGTGGCGATGCGATGCACCTGGGTGTTGCGAATGGAGGCTTCCCGCGCCTCGTAATATCCCTCCGCCTTCTTGCGGCTGACATCCAACGCCGCGCGAATCCCATCCACCTTCTGAACGGCCCCCGCCAGTTCCACGTCCGCCTGTTTCTCCTCCGCCTTCAACTCGGCGGCCAGCGCGACCTGCCCGGCCGACAAATCTTCGCGCTTGCGGTCCGCATCCTCGCGCTTGGTGCTGGAGCGGCGGTCGAAGTCCCCGCGCACTTGACGGGCATCGGCGTCCACCTGGGCGATCCGGTCGCGGCGCTTGTTATTGACGGCGAGCAACTCGGCTTCCTTGGCTTTGATTTGCGCGTCCATCTCCGCGATGGCGGTCGGCTTGAGCACCGTGTTGGCTTCGCGCTCGGGCGGCACGCCCGGACTCACGGGTTCTTTCAGCAACTGACGCTTGAGAAAGTTGGCGTTGTCGTAATCAGTTTTATCTTTTTCGTATGCCGCTTTCTTGTTGGCGTATTCGGCCAGCTTCGCTTTGTAGGCATTTTCAATTCGGGCTTCCTCTGCGTTCCATTTGGTGGCCCGGCCCAGCTCGATTTCGCGCTGGGCGCGCAAGTCAGTGGTCGCTTTGGTGAGTTGCGCGGTGTCCGCGTCAAACTGTTTGATGATGGCGGCCTGCCGGGATTCCACTTCGGACAATTCTTTCTTCTGATAATCCGTCAGGGAAATGGCGTCCTGCCGCACATCCGCATTGCGCTTGAGCGACTCTTCAAAATCGGCTTTCGCCTTGGCCTTCTTCGCGGACAGCTCGGCGAGCTTGCGCTCGCGATCCGTTTTCTTCTGCTCGATGACCGCCAGTTCGCCGTTGAGTTTGGAGATTTTGACTTCCTCCGCCGTCGCCTTCTCGAACATCTGATTGGCGGGCGTCATGGCGACGCCCATCTCATAAACCGCCATGTCCTTGACCAATTGGAACGTCAGCACACAGATCAGCGGCAACCCCACCACCAGCATGAATCCTTTTTGCCAGCCCATGCGCGAGGCGGTCCAGATGGCCAGCGGCAGCTTCAGCAACTCCACCGCGAGAATGGTCGCGCCGATCGGGCCGATGCCAAAAAAGGTGACGCCCATGCCCTGGGGCAGGCAGGCCATCTGTTGATATTTCCACCCGGTCGCCAAAATGACGAACTCCGTCACCGTCGCCATGACGAGCAACGGCAGCACCAGGTATGAAATGCGTTTACTCTTCAACCGCTGCCACGGGGAAAAGCCCAGGTCAGGCGCGTTCGTTGCGGTGGAATTTGTCATAGATGAATCTGGTAAGTCCGGTCATTGCTTCGGGGCGCTCCAGACGTAACGACGAAACTCCTGCAAAGGAGGATTTCGGATCCCGGCGGGCTCATGGACGTTACAACCTGGCACTTCACGCGGCGACTTAGGCAGCTTGCGTGCCAGCGTGCTGAAACCCAACCACGCGCGGGAATCCGGCCAGAGCCTTGCCACAAGATTGGGGCAGTGGTGTCAAACCGCCTGCCCAGTCAATTGGCATCGGGCCATCGTTAAGACGCCCAGACCGGCGGGCACCGGCGTGTGGTTCTGGCGTGAAACCTTGGGGGTGCTTCTCGAAACCAGTCGAACTGGTGGAGTGGTGCGCACGGCAGGACTTGAACCTGCATGCCTTGCGGCACTACCACCTCAAAGTAGCGCGTCTGCCAATTTCGCCACGTGCGCAGCGGAACGCGCATAATGAATCAATGTTCCGTCGCGCGCGCAAGGGCAAATCGCGGCCCGGAAAAACCCGCCGCCAATTTTTCGCGGCGCGCGGCGGCTACTTGGCGGGGCGGTTGGTCCTGCCCGGTTCGACGGGTTGCGGCGGGAGGTCGGGCGTCGGCTCAATTTTCCAGCGCTTCCAGTCGGTGAGAAAAAGTTGTTCCGGCAGAAAACCGGTCGGCGCTTCGCGCAGCGGAAACGTCGGCGGGATGCGCCGCTGCAACATGCTTTCGAGGATGAAGCTGCCCCAACTGTGTTCGCCCGCGCGCACCCATTGCGTGAGGAAACGGCTGTCCATCGTTTCGGGCGTGAGGTAAAGGCCGCGCACCGATTTCTGGAGATCGTTGACGGCGAAGAATTCTTCCTGTGCGTTGAGCGTGGTCCAGATGCACTGGCGGTGCCCGTACCAGGCGACGGCCCACGGGATGTCGCTCATCATCAGTTCGTTTTCCTTCATCCAGCCGGCGACCTGTTGGATGGCCGGCGGATAGTACGGCGGATAAACCACCGGCGTCGGTTTCGGCGGCAGGAAGGTGCCGATCATCGGCAACATCATGATGGCGGCGAACGCGCCGATGACCAGATACCGGAGTCCCTTGAACGGCAGGTTCATCTGCTCGAGCATCAGATAAAACAGACTGACGCCGTAAATGAAAAGCAGCGGCGTCAGGAGCACGAGGAGATTTTCCGAATTGAGTTCAGGGGAGGCCTCGGAAAGTTGCGTTCGCCCCAGCGCCTGCACCATCACGAGCATCACGAGGCAGAACATCAAGAAATAGCGCAGCCGCCGGATGGCGGGGTTGCGAAAACCGAGCAGCAATCCGGCGAGGAACAGCGCGGTCAGCCAGCTCCCGCCCATCTTCGGGACTTCCTGTTCCAGGATCACGCGCGAGTTGCCGAGCAGTTTTTGCGTGAAGCCCGAGAAGAAGATGCGTTTGAAATCCGGTTCGAGCGCGCGGTCGAGTTTGTATTCGGGAAACATCGAACTCCCCTGCACAATGGCGAAGGTCGAAGTGCCGAACGGCATCCCGCTGACTTTCATATTGCGATAAATCCACGGCGTGACCGCGGCGGCGAACACGCCCACCGCCAGCAGGCAGAGCGCGGCGCGGCGCGTGCCGCCGAACAGGACGAAGAACAATCCCACCGGCACGATCAGCCAGCCGAACGAATACCGCGTCAGCATCCCGAGCGCGACCATCAGGCCCGCGCCCGCCGCGAACAGAAACGCCGCCGTCTGTCCGCGCTTCGGTTCGCGCGCCTCGCTTTCGGCCAGGACCAGGAACCAGACCAGCCCCATGAAAAACAGCAGCAGCAACATCGTGGAAAGCCCGGACACGGCGAAGCGCCACATCATTTCGCTGCCGAGCAGCAGGATGCCCGACAGCCAGGCCACGCCCGGATCGAACAACCGCTTCGCCAGAAAAAATGTCAGCAGGATGACGCCGAACATGATGACTTCATTGAACAGGCTGATGACGAGGTCCGGTTGATAACGCCAGAATCTCCCGTCCTTGCTCCAAAACGCCTTGGTCGTGTCAATGTTCCATTTCAGTTTGGGCTTCATCACCTTCAACACCGCCGCCAGCGCGCAGGGATACACCGGCGGATTGGCCAGATCGGGATGGTTGATCTTGATCTGGCTGTAATCGTTGTCCGCCACCGCCACGCCCTTCGCGAGGTTGCGCTGCTTGACGAGGTAAAGGCTCAAGGGTCGGATGAACAGCGTGGAGTAGCCCTTGCCCTCCGCGATATTGCGCGCCACCTGCGCCGAGTCCATCGCCTCCTGCGTGCCGAGGTTGCGGAACGAACGCCAGTTGTAGCCGACCACCAGCGCGACCAGCGCCAGCGACGACAACCCGATTTTCAGGTAGCGCAGCCACGGGCCAACCTCGAGTTTGTGGATGACATCTTGCAGCATCGGCATAAATCAAAATCCTTCCAAATGATACGTGTGCAGCTTGCGATGAAACGTGCGGCGGCTCATGCCGATTTTTTTGGCGGCCAAAGTGCGATTCCCATTGGTGTCTTTCAAAGCGCGGACGATCAATTGTTTCTCGGCTTCCTTCACCGTCAAGTCATTCTTTGCCAGCAGCCGGCCCGGATCGCTCGCCCGCGCCGTGTCCGCCCGCACCGTGCGCGGCAGGTCGCGCGCCGAAATCCGCTCGCCCCGGCACATCACCACCGCGCTCTCGATGGCCGCGCGCAATTCACGCACGTTACCCGGCCACGGGTAATTCAGCAGCAATTCCAGCGCATCGGACGTGAAATCCTTCACCGGTTTCTGGTTCTCCGCGGCGAACTCACGCAGAAAATTTCCCGCCAGCAACGGGATGTCGCCCACGCGATCGCGCAACGGCGGCAGATGGATTTCCACGATGCACAGCCGGAAAAATAAATCTTCGCGAAACGTTTTCGCTTTCACCAGTTCTTCGAGATTCCGGTTCGTGGCCGTGACCAGCCGCACGTCCGCTGTCAACGTCTTGTTCGATCCCACGCGCTCGAATGTCCGCTCGCCGAGAAACCGCAGCAGCTTGATCTGGATCGTCGGATCAATCTCGCCGATCTCGTCGAGGAACAACGTCCCGCCCTGCGCCTGCTCGAACCGTCCGATGCGCCGCTCGTGCGCGCCGGTGAACGCGCCCTTCTCGTGCCCGAACAGTTCGCTCTCCAGCAACGTCGCGGCCAGCGCCGCGCAATGCACCGCCACGAACGGCTGCTTCGCGCGCGGACTCAATTGATGGATCGCCTTCGCGACGAGTTCCTTGCCCGTCCCGCTCTCGCCCGAGAGCAACACCGTCGTCCGCGCCGGCGCGACCTGCTTCACCACGTCGAACACCTCCTGCATCTCCGGCGATTCGCCCACGATGTTTTCCATGCCGAACTTCGCGTCGAGTTGCTGGCGGAGCGAAACGTTTTCCACTTCGAGGTTCTGCTGCTTCAACGCCCGCGCGATGCGCATCTCCAGTTCGTCAATCTGCAACCGCCCCTTCGCGATGTAATCGTCCGCGCCCCGCTTCATCGCGTCCACGGCGAGTTCCTCCGAGCCGTAAGCCGTCATCAAAATGCAGATCGGTGGTTTCGAGAGCGACTTCGCGCGCCCGATCAGCTTCAGCCCGTCCTCGCCCGGCAGGCGAAAATCCGTGAGCAACACGTCGAAGTGTTCGCGTTCGAGCAGTTCCATTCCCGCCTTCGCGTCCTCGGCGATGTAAACGTCGAAACGCTCCTCCAGCGCCGCGCGCAATCCCTCGCGCGTCGGTTTCTCGTCGTCAACAATCAGCAGCATCGGTTTCATCAATTTGTTTTTGTCCGTCAATCATGCAACGGCGCCTGCAACAACCGTGGCTTCTTCTCGTGCAACGGCAGCCACAAGCGGAACGTTGTGCCGCGCCCGACATGGCTTTCCAGTTCAATCCGTCCGGCGTGCGCGCGCACGATGCGCTGCACAATCATCAAGCCCAGGCCCGTGCCTTTTTTCTTCGTCGTGTAAAACGGTTCGAAGATGCGGTTGATCTGCTCCTGTGGAATCCCACCGCCGGTATCCGCCACGCTGACCCAGGCCGCCTCGACGCTCTCGCCCGTCTGGAGCGAGAGCGTGCCGCCCTTCGTCATCGCCTGCATCGCGTTCTTCACCAGATTCACCAAAGCCTGCTGGAGTTGCGTCGCATCAATCGGCGTCGCGGGCAGGTGGCGCGCGAGTTTGGATTTGACCGTGATGCCGCGGTTGTCGAGTTCCGGTTGCAGGAGTTCGAGGGTTTTCTGCACCACGTCATTCAAGGAAGCGAGCTTGATCTGCAACGGCGCTGGCCGGATCGCTTGCAGAAACTGCGTGACGATGTAATCCAGCCGGTTGATCTCGCCCTTTGCCACGGAGAGATACTGGTCGAGTTTTCGGGCGACGTCGGCCACGTCGGAATCGTCCGTCACGACCTGCGTGCGGCTGCGAGAGTTGGCCGCGGCGCGCGCGCGACCGCCATCCGTTTTCAATTTCTTCACCTCACGCTCCATGAGTTGGAGGTGAATGTGCAGCGCGTTGAGCGGGTTGCCGATCTCGTGCGCGACGCTGGCCGCGAGCAGGGTGAGCGCCTGCACGCGCTCGCTCTCGATGGCTTCGAAGTTCTTCTGCCGCGCCTCGGTCGCGTCGTGGAGGATCAACGCCACGCCCGTGCTGCCGGCCTGTTCACCATCGAGCGGCGCGGCGTAGAGCCGCAGAAAACGCGGGCGCGGATACTCGACTTCAAATTCATGCCGGACGACGTGCTGTCCGCCGGCTTGGTCGAAGGTCGCAATTTTTTTCCAATCCAATTCCGGCAGAAACTCGGTCACCTGCTGGCCCTCGATGTCGTCTTGCAGTCCGAGCAACCGCGTGACCGCTTGGTTGTAATAAAGAATCCGGCCGTGCTCATCCACCACGATCACGCCGTCTTCGATGGTGTTGAACAGCGTTTCGAGAAAGCTGCGTTCGCGCGCCAGCCGTTGCACCACGGTCTGCAAACCTTCGGCGTCGAGCCGCGAGATGCGGCCGAGAACCTTGTCGAGAAAACTGGATTTGGCGGTAGCCAAGGGTGTCAGGTGCGGGGTGTTAGAACCACTTTTTCTTTTTGAACCACCAATAAAGCGCCAGCGTGGAAAACAGCGTGATGGCCATCGCCAGTTCGTAACCGTAACGCAATTCATATTCTGGCATGAAATTGAAATTCATCCCGTACCACGTCCCCACCATCGTCAGCGGCGTTGTGATGAGCGTGATGAGCGTGAGCAGCTTCACCACTTCGCCCGTCTTGTTGGACGTCATGTTCAAATAGACCTGCAAAATTCCCGTCAGCGAATCGGTGTACAACTGCGCCGATTCGTAAATCTGAAACAGCCCGTCGTACACGTTGCGGTAATATGGCACCAGATGCGTGCGGATCAGCTTGAACTCGCCGCGCGCAAAGCGCCCCAGCACTTCGCGTTGCGGGCCGATGATCTGGCGCAGGTGCAACACCTCCTTCTTCACTTGCAAAATCTTGTTGAGCGTCGCCTTCGTCGGGTGCTGCAACGCCTCCTGTTCCAGTTCCGCGATCTCCAGCGAGAGTTCCTCAAGCGCCGGCTTGTAATTGTCCACGATCGCGTCGAGCAGGTTGTGCGCGACGCGGTCCGGCGCGCGGGCGATGTGCGTCGTGCCTTTCACCGAGCGTTCCTCGACCAGCGCCACGCTGCGCAACGGCCCGTTGTGATAGGTCACCAGAAAATTTTTCCCGAGAAAGAAGTCCAGCTCGCTCGTCGCGAACACGCCGTCCGTGCGGCTGTAATCCACCGCGTGGATCACCATGAAAAGATAGAGCGGAAATTTGTCGTCGTCCTTCGGCGAGAACTCCTCGACCTTGGGCGTCCGGCTCACCGAGACGCAATCCTGGATCGAGAGCGGATGAAAGTGAAACAACTCCTCGAACACGAACCGGGTTTCCTCCGCCGTCGGGCTTTCGAGATCAATCCAGAGAAACAGATTCGTGTCCGTCAACAGCGTCGGCATCAGGAACATTTCAATGTCCTTGCTGTGCAACCGGCCTTGCGTCGTGAATGCGAGTGAGCGGATCATGCGCGCGTTTCTGTTGAATTTTGCCGTGTCAACTTGTCGCGAGATTACAGTCAAAAGCCGAAAGTCTAAAGTCTAAAGTTGCGTCATTCTGCGCCGTTAACGTAGCGGCGACTCGGCAGAGCGCCGAAAGCCGCCATGCGCGACTTCAAACGTCAGTCTTGCGCGGACGGGTGGAAACAAAATGAGTGGCGAACAACCACGCAACCGGCTGAGAGGAGAATCGCAATCGCACGAGCCGCGCCGCGCGAACCCGGAGAACGTCTGAATGAATTCACAGTCATCCCATCATTTGATGAGAAGGTGAGTTGGCGCGGGAGGTTTTTCCTGCCACCAGGCGGGAATGAAAAAGCAACCTGGCGCCACGCCAACCCGGGCCGGAGGCGAAGGCGTCGGTGCGTGAAGTGCGAGCCCTTGCAAAAGAACACGGATGGCCCGTATTCGCGAATGAGGTTCCGCACTCGAAGGCGATTCCGAAGTCAGCCCGGGAAGCTTCGGCAGTGGAACATACCAGTTACGCCCGCTCATGAAATAAATGAGCGATCGTAGCTTTTAGCGCTGAACTTTTTGGGGAAATTGGGGTGTAATTGTGGCATGTCAATCGACGTATTAGACTTACATCTTAAACTTCTCGTGGTCGAACATGGGCGAGCACGGGTAGTGCAAAGCCTTGCCCGTATCAACGACGTTTCTGAGGTAAGCATCGAAAGCCAATTGGCCTCTGCAAGAGCTAAAGTTACGAAGTCGTCCAAAGGCAACCCAACAGCCGACCAAATTTTGTCCAGAATGGTGCTGCAGCCCGCCAGACGCGAACGTCTTGCAACCCTAGCGCGGGAATTCGAGAATAAACGCTTCTCGGTGAACTGCGTCTCGCGGGAAAGTTTATAAGAGAACACCAAGTGGGAACAGTCCCAAAGACACGTTTGCGTGCCTTGCCAAAAGTCCTCTCGATTCCAGCCATTTTGCCAGAGGGCGAACTGGATGAATTGCTTGCTGACTGTGCAAATGAAAGTTCCCGTTCCGGATTCTCGGACCTTGCCGGGGCGATCATGGGGCGAAAATGATGCTCGGTTGGAGAATGATTTCACAGCTGCATTGACGGCATCTGGGCGATCGGCACAAGAGAGTTCAGCTTGGGACACTACTTTTTCTCCGGGTCGGCCTCATCGTGGTTTTCCTTCAGGCTGCGCAGCATTTGTTTGATGTCCGCAAATCCGCGAACGCCGACGTAAACGGTGACGGTCGAATACCACACGAGCACCGCCAGCGTCAGCAGTCCCCAGAACGGGTGGTTGGTCAACATGGCGGAGATATTCATGGCGATAATCCTTTCAACCGGAACTCCGATTTTGAACCGCTAATCTTCGCTAATCTTCGCTGATGACAGGCCCTGCCTACGGTCACGCCCGGAAACGAGCTTCCGCGACCCAGGCCCATCCCATTTATTTGGATTAGCGGTGATGAGCGTAGATTAGCGGTTTCCATTTCGGAGTTCGGGTTCACGCGCGTTGCGGTTTGGGTTTAAGCAGCGAGCCGATCACCATCGCCACCGTCACCGCGGCGAACGTGGCGATGGTCACAAGATGCTCGCCAATGTTGTGCTTAGCCCAGCCCTCGAGCACGGCTTTTCCGTCTTTGAAGAGCGCCTGCCCGGCGGCGTCCAGTGCGGGCACTTTTACGAAAAGGTCCAGCGAGAGCGAGAGCACTGGCAACACCGCGCCGACGACGATGGCCGCGATGGCGCCCCAGTTGTTGGCCCGTTTCCAATAGCAGCACGCGATCAACAGGACAGTCATGCTGGCCAGATAAATCGTGCCGGTGGTTTGCAGATATTCCCAGAGGTTGCCTTCGAGTTTGTACCAAAGCCCCCAGATCAGCAGAAACACGCCGATGAGCGCGATGATGCAGCGATTCCAGAGCAGTCCCTTTTTCTCCGACCACGCGACCTTGCGGAACGGCGCGAGGATGTCGTTGTAGATCACGCTGCCCCACGTGAGCATGTAGGACGAATCCGTGGACATGTCCGCCGCGAGCATCGCCGCGACGAGCAGGCCCATCATTCCCGCCGGCACGATCTGGCTCAACAGAAACGGCATGGCGAAAAGCGAGCCGTCCTTCTCGCCGAATTGCAGTCCGATTTTCTCCACGACGGACGGCTCAATCATTGCCAGCGCCGCGATGCCCCAGATGCCGGGAATGACCCAGCGGCAGATGAAGAAAAATGCCGTGCCGGTAAAAACTTTCCGCCCGGTCTTGCTGTCCTTGGCCGCGAGCAAACGCGCCGTCACGGCCTGCCATGTGAGCACAGCGGCGGCGTTCACCAGCAGATTCGACAGCACAAACGGCCAGCCGAGGTCTTTCGGGACGAATGGATTGAAACCGCCGTCGCCGAAATTTGTTTGCACGGTCGTCACCATTTTGTCCCAGCCCACTTGATGCAGCACGAGAAACGTCACCACCAGCAAGCCAACGCTCATGACGATGAATTGGAGAAAATCGGTCACGAGCACGGACAACATCCCGCCGAGAATGGTGTAGGCCGCCACGCCGATGAGCAGCACGGTCATCGCGAGTTCGAGATAGCGGAGATTCATGCCGCAGCAGACGACGAGGAATTGCCCGCCCACGCGCAGGAACACGCCCATGTTCAGCAAGCCGCCCAGCACGATCACGACGCCGGAGAGCCAGCGCACGAATTTGCCGTAGCGCCGCTCGAACAATTCCGGGATGGTCATCACGCCGGAATCGCGCAGCGGCTTCACGCAAAATCCTGTCCAGCCGATGACAAACATCGCCACAGCGTTGCAAATGCCGGGCACCGCCCCCGCAAATCCGCGCGTGTAGCCGGCCTGCGCCGTGTACATCGCCGTAACGATGCCGAATTCGGTGGCCGCCAGCGACGCGATGCCGAGATAAACATTCATCTCGCGGCCCGCGACGAGGAAGTGGTCCACCTTCGACACGTATTTCCGCACCATCAATCCGGCGGCCATCGTCGCCAGCAGATAAACGCCGACGATGCTGCCGTCCAAAAGCCAGTTGAAGTGGGTCATGGTTTGCGGCGTTTCTTAACAGGAAGGCCGTGGGCCGTCACTGAGATTTTTTTGGGGACGGCCGGTTCGCCGTCCGCTGGCCGTCAATTTCCCAAAACTTCGGCGGCGGTTTTTTTGGTGGCACCCCACGCTTTGAGATCGGCGGCGCGCGGGATGAGGATGGCCGAAGTCACTTTGCCGCACTGTTCGCACGCGTGGGAGCCGCGGCCTTTGCCGGCATAGGTGACGTGTTTGTCCACCGGGCAGACGAAACCCAGCACCAGTTCATAGTTCGGAGTCTTGCACTCCGGACACCGGTTGGGGAAAAATTTTCGGTCGAGATAGAACTTGGCCGAACACTTCTTGCACAGGTAGCCGTTGGCGTCGGAGGTCAGCGCATCGTCCACCGTTTTGTCGCCGCAACCGACTGACCCAACGACCAACACGGCAGCGCAAAACCCGAGGCAGAAAATCCGGAGGGCGTTCATGCAGGAATTCGAGGGTGACGGAATCACGGCAGTCCCCGGTGCGTGTTCTGGGACAGGTCGCGCGCGATGATGTAATTCTTGCCGCGGGGGGTGACAAATTCCGCGTGTCCGTCCGCGAAGTTGGCGTTGTGACCGTCCGCACCGTGATTGTCGCCGATGTCGGGGTAATCATTGATGGCACCGGGATAACCGGCGGCCAGCCGGTCGGAATCCACTTGAAACCAGATCCGGGACGGGCCGGCGATCGTGTTTTGCAAACCGAGCGTGCCGCAAGGACCGGTATGGACGAAAGTTTGCACCTGGCTTTCAGTCTTGCGCCGGCCCGAACGCCCGTCGCTGAATTCGTTGGGCGTGGGCCACCAGGAAAAGTTTTCGTAACTGTGGTTTGGCCATCGCGCGCGCGAGAGGGCGAAATCCTGAAGGCTGAATAATTCCATGACCGTCGGGTCATGCAGCCCGGGCACCAAGTTTGGGCTGATAAAGTTTTCGGTGGACGGGCAGACGAAGGAATTCACGTTCCTGACGTAATCGCGATGCAGCCAGTTCAAGTTGTCGTCCAGATAATCGTAAGTCCCCGAGAGAATGCCATTGTTGTCCTGCCCGTACATGACGTGGCCGTAGATCAGTTGCTTGAGGTTGTTCATGCAGGCGATGCGTTTGGCGCGCGCCTTGGCCTTGCTGAGCGCGGGCAGGAGCATGGCGGCCAGGATGGCGATGATGGCGATGACCACGAGCAACTCGATCAGTGTAAACGCCCCGCGGGGTTTCCGCGCCGAGGTTTGGTCAATACGGCTGCGCATATTCAATGGCTTTGCATCGAACTTCCCTCGCCAAATCTAAATCCAAACGCGGAGGGTCGGCGATACTGGTTTCAAGGACGGGTTTATTCAACACTCACCGGGTTGAAAGTCAATTCGGCAAACATGCCGCCTTGAAATCGCGGCGGCGGACTTAATCTTTGCACGCGGCGCGTTCCCGGTACCACAGCCAGTCAACGTTGTTGGCCGTCGTCGTCGGGCTGGCACCGCCGGCGCCATAACCAACGCCAAACTGGACGGGAATCTTGAGCACCGGGGTGGCCCATTTCCGAAGCTCGACGTGACCATCCGCGAACGAGAAACCGCAGTTCCAGGTGTGATACGAGCCGGGCGCATCGGGGAACCGAGGGTTGTTGCAGTCCACCTGCAAATAGCCGTCGTTCATGGTGATCATGCTTTCCTCGCAAAAGACAAAGGTCTTGCTGGGGCCGGGGCAACTGAGGATTTCTGGGATCTTTTTGTAGGCGCCGTAGCCGGGATTGTAGCCGCGGGTGGTGGTGAAGGTGTAACGATTTCCCATCTGGCTGCTCATGGAATAGGTGCGGATGCGCGTGCCATTCAGCGAGGGGATTCGGTCCGCCGGACAGCGGTAAACGCCAAGCTGTCCGCCCATGAAAGGGGCCATGATCGAGTTGAGATAGGTGGCGGGGTTGGTGTTCGCGTTGCCGTTGAACCAGTTGATCGTGGAGTCGCCGCACCACGTATTGCTGCTGCCGATGGGAGAGGAGAGCGGCGCGTTGGGCACCATGTAGTCATCGAAATCGCCGGCGTAGGTTTGCCAACCGAGTTGCAATTGCTTGAGGTTGCTCACGCACTGGACGGCCAGTGCCTTGCCCTTGGCCCGGCTTAACGCGGGCAAGAGCATGGCGGCCAGAATGGCGATGATGGCAATGACCACCAAAAGCTCGATCAACGTGAAGGCCGGTCGCGCGGTCAGGTTTTTGGAAACAGTCGGTTGCGCAGCTTGCATAATCAAAAAGGAGGCATCCGTGTGAGCGGATGCCTCCCTGAAACATTCCATGACCTACCGGCGGATGCGGTAGAACGCCGCCGCGCCGGATTCGCCGGTCAGGGTGGCCTGGTAAACACCCGCACTGACCTTGATGATCGTCGCGGCGGTGTCCGCGTAAGCGCCATTCACGGTAGTAGCCTTCTGGAGTTTGAATGCCGTGGTCGGGTCATCCAAGGTCCAGGTGAAGTTCACCACCGTCGTGGTGCCGGAGTGCGTGGTGCTGGTGATGATCGGGCGGCCCAAATCCACGACGCGCACGTTGTCGAAAATGACCGCCGCGCCCACGCCGGTGTTGGAGTCGAAGGCGTCGCAGTAACCGAGCATGAGGTTGCCACTCTTGAAGGCGCCGTTGTTCGTATAGCTCAGGATGTTCGTGTTGTTGATTTTCAACGTAATCACATTGCCAACTTGATCCACTTCGACCTGCGCCCAACTCGGCGTGGTGGTGGTCTGGAGGTTGGCCGGCGCGCCCGACAAACCCCACGGCGGCGCTTTGAAGATGCCCGTGAGCGTGCTGGCAGCCCGGCTGGCGGGCAAGGTGGGATTGTAAATGGGGCTGCCAATTACGGGCACGGTGTTGAGCACGTAATCACCCAGCGCGGCGCCATCGGACCCAACCTGGAAGAACAAACCATCCACCGATCCGCCGGCGCCGATGCCGTCACCACTGCTGCGGAACCAGTTTGTTTTGTCGCCGGAATGGTTGATGCCGAACATGGAGTATTCGGTCGTGCCCGAGCCCGAATTGATGATTGCATACATGTCAAAACGCAGAGCGAAGTTGTTGCTGAAGCCGGTGAGCGTCGGACTGTAATTCGTGAGGATGGGATAGAGGTTGATCCCCGCGCCACCCAGGAGCGCTCCGTCATCCTTGTTGACCGTCACTTTCAGGCCCAGCGTGTCCGTGCCGTGCGGTGCGGCGGGGATGGGCGGGGTGTCCGTGCTGTAGTCCCACGCCGTGGTGGGGAAGGTGTTGGCCACTTCGTTGATGCGATAGTCATCAAGTCCGTTGCCAGCGGCGAAGCGCACAATCCAGTTCGTCGAACTGTCCCCATTGAGATTGTCGGAGAAGAGCACCGTCGCTGCCGGGACTTCATCCTCAATGATGGTGGCTGTGACCGAGGGACTGTTCGTCCCGATGGTGTAGCCCGCGCCCGCGGCGACTGCGACGACGAACGTTTCGTTCGTTTCGAGCGTGAGGTCATCAATCGGGAAGACATTCACGTCCACGCTGACCACGCCCGGGTCAATCGTCACCGTGTTGGTCGGGGTGAAGTCCACCCCCGAAATCGCGCTGCCAGAATAGGCGAGATTGACCGTGAAGCTGGCGGCGTTGGTGTCGCCGCGGCGGGTGATGCGGAAGCGGCAAAAGTCATTGGTGTTCGCTTCAAACATGGTTCCTTGGACGACGGTAACATCCGCCGCTGGGACCGCCTCGTCATCTACGATGGCGACCGTGGCGCTGGTCGGAGGGCTGGCTGAATAAAACGCGGTGCCCGCGAGATTGAAAATCGCTGTCTCGGTCAGTTCCTTCGTTGAATCGTCCACGGCCACGACACTGATGTTGTTGGTGCCGCTGCCGACCGGCATGATGATGGAATTGTTGGTGAAGGTGACGCCGTTGGTCTGGAGCACGTAGTCCGTGCCGCGCGTGGCGGTGCCGGCCATGGTGAAGGCGACCGTCAGGGCGGTGGTGAGCGGATCGTTGGTGCGCACGACCGTGAGCACGGCGACCGTCGCGCCCGCTTCATAAATCGTGTTCGTGTCCGCCGTAACGCTGACGCTGGTGGCGGGCGTGGTCAGGCTGAACGTTCCGTCGGAAGTGGTGGTGGCGGTGGTGGTCAGGCCAAGGGAGTAAACGCGCAGGCGCTCCGTCGAGCTGCCGATGCAGTAAAGATTGTCGGCCGCATCGAAGACAAGCTGCCGGCTGTTGTTGCCGAGAGCAACAAATTCAGAGCGACCAGCCAGATTGGGAATACCGCTGACCAGCGGTATGAGGACGACTTGACCTGCGATGCGCTGGCAGGCCAGAAAATTCATGTCCGGCGACACGGCGACGGAAACTGTGTTGCTCAGTATGTCAAAAGGAAAACCCAGAGCAGCACTATCAGCGGTTGAAGTGTAGAGAACGGTGGGGCCGGTCGGGTCAATGACCTGAAGAACGTTCTGCCCGCCCGTCGAGCGACTATCCAACAGATAGAAATATCCATTTGTGCCGCGATCCAAGCCCATTGTCTGACCCACAAACGCGATGGACGGAGTGGCGAGTTTTGCATTCGGGGCGTTGGACCACGGGAAGGAAGCACCTCCGCTGGCGGAGCCGATGTCGTATCGCCAGAGACTGTTCAACTCGGCCAAAGCGCCGGCGGTCGTCTCGTAATCTTCGTCAGTGGTATAAACCGTCAGGTCGCTGGTTGCCAGCGATCCGGTGACATAAACTTCCGAAAGACTGCCGTGAACGTAGCCGACGGGGAGCCCGGCCCCGGTGCCGACGTAACCGCCCGGGAACAATTGAAACATGTTCGTGCCGCTTGTGGCCGACACATCCGGGTCCACCCGGAACAGGTTGCCCGTAGTATCCGTGAAGTTGCAGATGTAAAGCATGTCGTCATCCTGACCCACCCGCATGCGCCACGGCATGCTCGAAGACCCGACGACCATGTCCAAGCCGCCCGTCAACGCGGTGTTCCCTTGGCCGAGCGCATCCGTGCTGTCGGCGTTCAAGACGTAGATGCCGTCGCCGGTGGCCCGCCCGGAGCCCGTATTGCCCGGGTTGTTGCCCACGTAAACGCGTCCGAAGTTTGCGCTGCCGGGTCGTTTGTTCACCGCGACGCCGCGGGGGCCGAAAAATTGGTTGTTCACATTGGCATTATCGCTGATCAACGTTGGGGTTCCGTTGCCCGCTTTTTGAGCGATGACCGAGAAGACACCGCCGGTCATGCCGGAGGAAAGGTTGAGGTTGGTCACGGTCAATCCGCGCGCGAGGGCGCCGAGGTCGTTCGTCAACGTGCCCGCGTTGCCGACGACCTTCACGTTGTCGGCGGCTTCGTTCAAGCGAAACGAAACCGTGCCGCTGGTGTTGGTCAGCGCAGAGGCATAGGGGTGAGCGTGAATCATCAGACTTGATGTGCTGAAGATGCAGACCGCGATGACGAGAAGTTTCGGAGAATGGGGGCGGAGTTTGTTCATAAAGATACGACGTTTGTGGTTCTTGAAACCGGCGACACTGATAAGCCGCCGTGGTTATAGTTCTTCTAACCCCGGGGTGGGCTTTGTGCAACACAAAAACCACGCAAAAAAATCCCAGCCGGCGGTGGGAAAAATTTTAACCGGGCTGCAACCTCCTGCTTTCGATCCGGAGGCCGCGCCTGGGAGTTTCTCGCCAGCCAAGTTGGTCCGCGGGCCCACGTGACCCATGGCGTTTGGTACGACAGACGATGCGCACTGGAGGGTTTGGAAGCGGCGCGAAGATATTTTCCGAAGGCCGGAATCAAGCCACGCACCCGCGCTTCATCCGGGATCGAATCTGGAACTTACTGAGAATGACTCGTGAATATGGTTATGGCGGGCAAGAGGTGTGTTGCCTGAGCCATACCCAATCCACGTCCAGCCCCGAGCTGCCCCAGTGAGTGCCCACGCGGTCTTTGACGTACGGAACGTTTTGGAGGCCGGCTGTGGGAAGGGAGGTGAAGTACTTCCATTTTTGATATTCGACGTGTCCATCGGCGAAGGAGAAGCAATTGCCACCAGAATGGTAATTAGCGGGGACATCCGGGTAATCTGGAACTCCCAAATTGCACTGCAAATAACCGTCATTCAGACTGTACATGGCCTCGTCGCAAAAAACCCAGATGTTCGCCACACCAATACAGTTCAGGCTGCTCATCTTCGTGAACAGACGCCAATTGCCGATCATGGAGGTCATGTCTTTAACAGCTGCGACCCCGTTGGGACCCATATTCGCGAGGTCTCCAATCATGGCAGGGTTCATCGAAATGCTGCGGATTCGGTCACCGTTGTCGGAGGCGATCTTATCGCTCGGGCACTTGTAAACCTGGACGTTGCCTACGTACGGGCCGAGACAGTTGGTCTTATAAGCTTCGACAACAACGTTCGGCCATACTGCGGCCCAACTTTCGGAGCCGGGACACCAGCCGACGAAGGCCCCGCCTGAAGAAGCGGTGATAGGAGCATTTGGAACCAAGTAGTCGTTCCAATCGTTGCTGTACATGCTACAAGCAAGCGTGATCTGGTGCTTGTTGCTGATGCAATGGGCGCGTTGAGCTTTGGCCTTGGCCTTGGCCAGCGCAGGCAGGAGCATGGCCGCCAAAATGGCGATGATGGCGATGACCACCAGCAATTCAATCAGCGTAAATGCGGAGCGGCGTTGAGCCTTTTCCTTTTGGTCTGGTATCATATTCGTTCTTTAAACTGCACGGCTAATCGAACCTAGCAAATTCATACCCGGTTTTATGGGTTCATGCAAACTCCGGTCAATGGCCATCGAAAATGGACAAGGCGACCGGCCGAAGCTGGCCGCCTTGTCGTGCGATTTTAGTTATGCTTGAGCCGGAAGTACATCATCGCGTTGGTCTTTGGAACCGTGACGGTGAAGTTTGGATTTGCTCCTGTAAACGCACCGAATGGGTAATTCGTGTACGTGCCATTCACGACGCCGCAGCTTTGCAGCGTGAAGGAACCGGTGGTGTCGGTCGGATCACCGGTCGTAAAGGCCATACCCACCGTGGCTGCGAGATCCGTGAAGCCATTGAACTGGTATGGTTCGAAGCCGATCTTGACGGTCAGCGTGCCGGCTGGTGCGACACTTCCATCGGCATTGGCGACAAGGCACGAATAAACGGCCGCATCGGATGGTTGAACATTGGTGATGAACAGGCTGGCAGTCGTAACGCCGGCGTAATGCGTGCCGTTGACGAGGTTGACGTTGTTAGACCTCCACTGGAAAGACGTGGGAGGCTTATTGCCCGAGGGGACGACGACGAAGTTTGCGTTGCTGGTGATGTTAACAGTCTTGTCTCCGGGGCCGGCGATGACCTCAACGATCGTGTTGTAATTGGTAATCGAGCCTGCTACATCGCTCCAGACCGATATGTAATTTGTGCCACCTTGGATACTGGTGACCGTCAGCGTGGTGAGGCCACTGTTGGTCGGGCCATTCAATGTCGTGAACGTGTTCGTGAGGATGCCGGCGGTCGGCGTTCCATTTTCGCGACTACCTGCGACAAATGCCCCGTTGGTCGTGCCTCGGTACCAAGTATTGGTCAGAGGATTGGAAGCGAACATGGCCCCCGAGCTGAGCGAGAAGGTCGTCCCCTGTGTGACGATGAGGCCCGCAATCGGCTGGTTCGTCCACGGGATGAAAGGTGAAAGCTCGACTACGCGAATATTGGAGAAATAGACAAAACCGCTGTAATCGCTGATATCCGCATTCGGATCAAGGTATCCAATCATCGGCGTGCCCCCGAATCGTGCGATCGGATTGGCCGTGCCGAAAACAGGGTTGATGATGCTGGATTTGAAGATTTCCTGCTGTGCTATCTTCAGCGAGAGGTTGGTCTGGCGAGAGAGTTCGAGGCTCACATCTATCCAAGCATTGTCCGGCGCGCCGCCATTGGCGTTGATGCCGGAGAAAGGCGGATTCTTGATGATGCCATTCTGCGCCCCGGGGCCGTTGTTGTTGGCGCTCTGTTGGTCGTTCGGGACACCGGCGTTCGCGAAGAAGTTCGTTTGCCCGGTGTAACTGCCAATGCTTGACTGATAGGCATTGGTTAAAGGTGAGAACGACGGTGAAGCAACCTGGTTGGTGAACCTAGTCGTATTGTACGGAACGTCTTGACCAGTCACGACGCCGTTAGTGTCAACCAAGGCGAACGCCGGCGAAATGAACATGTCGTAATCGGCCGGAGTAACGGTCCCGCTGGCCGCGCCAATGGAACACCATTCACCGTCAGCGTTGATTGGACGGGCGCCGGTGCCATCCGCACGGGGATTGATGTCCAATCGCCAATTGGCGTTCGTGCCGAAGTGGTTGATGCCAAAGGCCGCGTATTCCCTTGCCGGTGTTCCGATCGTCGGATTGTTGAGACCGTAGTAGTAGAGGGAGAGGTACATGTCGAATCGCAACGCGTAATTGCCTTGGAAGTTCGTGAAGGCTCCGGGCGCTCCAGGATAGAGGTTGATACCAGATTCGCCTGCAGTGCCCGAATTTTTGTTGACCGCAACTTTCAAGGCATTGCTCCAGTTGTTGGCAAGCATGGTATCAGACTGCGGGACGTCAATCGCTGGAGTGAATGGACCACCGTCGTTCGCCGGATCATGCACTGGTTTGCCAAACCACGCTTGATAAGCGAGTCCATTGGCGGTCGCTGAATTGTCGTAATTGCTAATGACCAACGGCAGCGTCGGGCTGCCCCCCTGATTTATGCTGGCATGCACCAGCGTCCAGTTCGTGCTGTCGAATGAATTGGTCAGCGGATTGGACCAGAGGATGACTTCGCCGCCGAGCGCATTGTCGAACTCGTTCAGCGTGAGCGACGTCGTATTGACTGAGTACGCGTAGTTTTCAGAGCTGAGCGCGTTGGTTGTGCTGGCCGGAGGAGAGCCGGGAAGATCTGGATTTACGATGGCGACTGTATTGGTCAGGTTTATTACGACTGCCAAATTGCTTCGCGTCAGGCTGGTATTCGCATGTTTCACAGGATTACCAATCATGGCATTAACTGTCCGTGCACCGGGAGGGATGGTAATGCTGGCGGATGCACTATTCACTGGCAGTGCGCCGCTAAAATTCTGTGGTGCCGCCGTGTAATCCACCCCCGAGACTGCCTGACCGCGAATATTGTTCGCGCCTCCGAGAGCCGGTGCGAGGTAATTGAAATTGGTCAGCGTGAGGGTTCTGCCAACGATAGCATTGATGGCGTCGTTACCCGGACCGTTGGTATCACCCAAGCGCGTGATGACGAACCTCGCCTGGTCGTTTGGAATTCCGCGATTCATGTTTCCCACCGTGGCTGGTGTTGCTGCTGTCAATTGAAGCAACTGCGGGCCGGTGTTGATGATCGCGATAGCGCCGGCAAGTGGCGACTGCGCAGAAAAGTTGGTGCCACTGTTCAGACGAACGCTGACTGATAACGCTGTGCCGCTCACCGGTATTGGCGTAGGTGTGAATTTCACATCCACGTTCCAACTCGGACCGTTCGATCCGGTAAAAACACCCGACGGGAAAATCACGCCGTTCGGCAGAACCGTGACGCCGTTGGGAAATTCGTTTGTATTAATCGTGTAATTATTGGTGTAAACACCCGTTCCGGTGCGGACGAAACCAACAAAGGTCACCCCAATGCCAGTCGTATCGTTCGTGTTAAGGCTGATGCGGATCACACCGGGAATCGGGACGCCGGGGTTGACGGTGTTATTGACGTAATTCTGTGATGCAATCGGGGTGGTAACGGCGAGCGAAGCAGTCACCGGCGGCGCGAGCACTGCGAAACTGCCGTTGGTGCCGGTCCAATCGTTGCTGCTGATACAGGTTGTGGTCAGGCCAAGGGAATAACAGCGCAACCTGGACTGGGCGCCTACGGAAGTCGGCAACGATGCTCTCGCCATCGCCCAAATATTGTTCGCGGCGTCCCAGTCCACCCCAGCCTGATTCCCGGCGGTGGTGCCATTAGCTATGCCGAAGATTGTGCCGTCGTTGGGGACGCCATTGGTCAGGTTGGCGACGGTGAGGCCATTGTTGTTGTCCATCGAGACAAGCCATGCCCCGTCAGGCGAGACCCTGATGCCACCGTACGTGCCAAATATACCGCCGCTTCCGCCTTGGCTGCCGTTCCAAGGATCACTAGCAGCACCACCAGGTGGCGGTGAATTGAACGGAGGCGTGACGCCGCTGGTGTAAAGCCAGTTGGTCTGGCTTTTAGCGGCGTCTTGAATTGCTTTATTGGCGATGTCGCCGGTGATACCGTTGGTGGTAAAGGCCTGTCGAAGGATCTGAAGGTTGGGGTTGGACCCGTTGGCGCGGCCAAATCCCGCATAAACCTTCCCGTCCGATCCGATATCTACTTCGGGACGCAATTGGGCAATGCCGTCCAAACCCACCGTGTAAGCGTAATCAGGACGCTTGATCCACGGAAGCGGACCCGCACCAATGTTGTACCGGAAAACGCAATTGAATGAGCCTGGGAATGTAAACGGTCCCAAGATGCAATTGGTCGAGTCATCCCCCCAGACGGCGGTGGTGGGCGCTCCTTCACCAGCTGCAGCGGTATAGAGCACAAGGTCACCAGTCTCCAGTGAGCCGGTCGCTACGGGTGTACCGAACAAGTCACCCGCTCCCGACGCTGTAGAAGGCCCAAGGAGAGCAACCGCACTGCTCAAATCCGGCTCGAACATGTACACCCGGTTTTGGCTACCGGCTCCCTTGCTATCAGCCACCAGCAATTTGCCATTCGGCGCAACACGCATGCGACCTGGACTCTTGAAGTTTCCGTTGATCGAGCCTGTCCATGAATTGCCCGTGCCGGGAATGTTCGTCGGTCCTGCAAAGGCCACGAACGTCTGGTCCGCGTTCATGGCATAAATGCCCACCGCCTTAGCTGCTGCCGGCACCACATTGGTCGTGAGGAAACTATTGCCAGCATAGAGGCGCCCGAACGTTGCACCAATTTTAGGATTATGATTTACTGCGACACCGGTACCGTTGGTCCAGGCGGAGTTCGTAAAACTGTCGTCTGAAATCAGCGTGGGGATTCCGGCGCCCTGTTTGTAGCAACTGATGAGGTAGCTGGTGTGGGGGGCCAAGTGGAAAAAATTGGTGCCTTTTGGCAGCACACCGAGGGAGAGGGTGGACGCGTCCTCGAAAGTGATAGTGACCGCGGCGCCGGTCTCGTTCATGAAGAAGCCGACGTCGCCGGCGGCGTTGGTGCCGGTAATACCGGAGGCGTAGGGGTGGGCCTGAACGGCCAGGTTGAACGTCAACAGCGCGACGAGGGCGATGAGAGTGCTAACAAGTGAACGGGGCAGGTACTTTTGGTTCATACGTATTGAGGGGTTGAGTATTTCGGAGAGTGATGGGGCCACAATTTTTACGCCAACATGTTCGTTAGGTTCAAAGCTCTTGTAAACCTGTCTGCGAAGTTCTGCAACAAAAAAAATTTATCCGGGAACCTCCGAAAACTACTTTTCTGGGGTTCAGTTGATGGTGTTTGTTCGGTTTTCGTTCGTTTTTGGTTTCAACTTCGGTTTCAGGCGGCGGTTCGTGGCAGCAGCTTCAATCGCACGATCTGTTCGTAGCGGGCCAGGTTGTAAATCAGGTTGATCAACCCAATCGCTGCCGTATTGCGTCGCCGCCCAATGTAGC
>SIBJ01000092.1 GCA_009695195.1 Pedosphaera sp. | reverse complement strand
GAAAAGTGGGGCCAAACCTTGACTCCTGTCGGACACCCCTTTATCACTCCTCCAGAGCGTCGCTTCGCTCCGACCACTGTCCGACAGCCCCGGAACACTGTCCGACATGAATCGGAACAGGTGTCCGACAGCATTGGGATCCGCAACGTGGTCAAAATAGCTTCTGGTTGGTACCACGGGCTTGCGATGACCGGTGACGGGCGTCCGGCTTTCGCGAACACGGTGTCCACACGGACTATTGTTGCGGCGGGTGACCTTCAACTTCCCGCGATGGCCGCCGGCAGCCCACCGCTGAGTTATCAATGGCAATTCAACGGTACTGATCTGATCGGACAAACCAATGCCCTGCTCACAATCGGGAATATTCCCGTCACTGCGGCTGGGCAGTATCGCGTGATCGTGAGCAACGCGTTCGGCGTCGTGACCAGCGCCGTCACAATCGTCACCGTAACCCGCGAGTCGCTGCGCTTCGACAGTTCGGCCAGCGGCGTAAAATATTCCAACAGCGTGCCGACCATAAAATTGCTCGGTGCGGCCGGCGCAGGAAATTTGACCGTCCTTGCTTCGACGGACCTTGTCAGTTGGACATCCATCCTCACGAACCCACCCGTCGTCGGCCCCTTCACCTTCAC
Source organism: Pedosphaera sp. (assembly GCA_009695195.1). Classification (GTDB taxonomy): domain Bacteria; phylum Verrucomicrobiota; class Verrucomicrobiia; order Limisphaerales; family JADLHS01; genus CAIKLQ01. Next base: position 17,578 of record SIBJ01000092.1, on the reverse strand, counting down.
CGACTACGACGCGACGAATTATCCGAACCGATATTACCGCGCGGTGGAAGGGCCTTGACGTTGGATTTGGGAAGCGACCGCAATCACTCCGCGTTCGGATAAGACCCGAGGACTTTCACGTAGCTGCACTCCTGCTCCAGATGCGCGATGGCTTTGGCGACCTTCGGGTCGTGGAGATGGCCGTCGCAATCAATGAAGAAGAAATATTCCCACGCCTTCCGCTTGCTGGGGCGGGATTCGATCTTGGTCATGTTGATGCGATAACGGCGGAAGGCGGCCAGTGCGTGGTGCAACGCGCCGACCTTGTCCGCGATGCTGACCATCAAGCTCGTGCGGTCCTTGCCCGTCGGCGGACTGCCTTGGCGGCCGAGCACGAGGAAGCGCGTGGCGTTGGCGGCGTTGTCCTGAATATCGAGTTCGAGCACGCGCAATTTGTATTTCTCCGCGGCGAGCAATCCGCCGATGGCCGCCGTGTTTTTTTCCTTCGCGGCCAGTTCCGCCGAACGGGCGTTGGAGGAAGTCTCCACGATCTCGACGCGCGGCAGATGGTTTTGGATCCACGCGCGGCATTGCGCCAGCGACTGCGGGTGCGCGTAAAGTTTTTTTACCTGCGCGCGGGCGGTGCCCGACGGGATCATCAAACACTGCTGGATGCGCAGGACGATCTGCGAAACGATCTTGAGATCGCTCTCCACGAACATGTCGAGCGTGTGCGTGACGACGCCTTCGGTGGAATTCTCGACGGGCACGACGCCGTAATCCGCGCGGTGCTTGCTGACCTCGGTGAAAACGTCCGCGATGGTTTTCTGCGCCGCGTAACGCAGGCTCGAACCGAAGCGGCGGATGGCGGCCTGATGCGTGAAGGTCGCCTCCGGGCCGAGATACGCGATGGTCAAAGTTTTTTCGAGCGCGAGCGCGCTGGACATGACTTCACGATAAACGGCGCGAAGTTGTTCGTCGGTCATCGGCCCTTGATTCAATTTGCAGATGCGATTGAGCACGACGCGCTCGCGGGCGGGCACGTAGATCTCCTCGCCGGCCTTGAGCTTGAATGCGCCGATGGCCAGCACGTGGCGGGTGCGTTCGTTCAGCAGCCGGACGATCTGCGCGTCCAGCTTGTCAATCGCCTTGCGATGCTCGGGAATGTGCATGACGGCGGAAGAATACAAGACTCCGGCGCGAAGGGCAGGAGAAAAATGCGCAGACAGGAATTCGTGTTGAAATTCCTTGGGCAAAGCGCATAGTTTACGCGGTTTCAAACCTGTATTTTTGCCGGTCGGCAATCTGGCAACTCGCAATCTGAATGAAACGCCTCGCCGCCTTAACTTGTCTGGTCGCCTGCCTCGCCTGCCTCGCAGTGCTGACACCCGCCGTGCGTGCGCAGACCGCCGACCATTCCGCCAAAGTGATTCCGATGAGCCAGTTGGGCACGAAGGTTGACGCGCAATACCAAGGCGACGGCCTGTCCGTGGTGCCGACGCCGGAAGGCGCGCGGCTGCGCTGCGTGTTTCAAAAATTGGAAGGCCAGGCGACGCGCGAAGGGTTGTGGCTGATCTCGACCGTCGCGCCGCAGACCGGTGAGAAGTTCCGGGTCGTGGCTGGCGCGATTGGCCGCGAAGGCGCACTGACCGCCTTGCCGAAAAAAGGCGACGTAACCGTGAGTGACAAGCTCGCCCGCTACGTGCGTCCCGGCTTGACTGAGGAATACTCCGTGAGCGTGGACGGCGTGCGGCAGGACTTTGTGGTGACGCAGCGCCCCGCCGGGAACGGCGCGTTGCGTGTGGAACTGGAAGTGACGGGCGCGAAGGCCGAGTCGTTGGCGAATGGCGCGCGGCTGGTGCTCGCGGGTTCCGGGCGCAAAATTGCCTACAGCCGTCTCCGTGTTGTGGATGCCGAAGGCAAGGAACTGACGGCGCGAATGGAAGTGACGTCGGGCGCGCGGCTCGCCGTTCTGGTGGAAGATGCGGCGGCAAATTATCCCGTGCGCATTGATCCCACGTTCAGCGACACGGATTGGATCAGTATGGGCGGCATGGAAGGAGTAAACGACCAAGTGTATGCCGCGGTAGTGGATGTAGCAGGCAATCTTTTTATCGGTGGCTTTTTCACCACGGCGGGCGGCAGCAGCGCTAATTATGTGGCGAAATGGAACGGTACCTCATGGTCAGCATTGGGTTCGGGTCTGAACGGTTCTGTCGGGGCGCTAGCGGTGTCGGGTAGCAATCTTTATGTGGGTGGCACTTTCACCACAGCGGGTGGCAGCAGCGCGAAAAACGTGGCGAAATGGGACGGGAACGCTTGGTCAGCCTTGGGATCTGGAATTGGCGGACTTTCCTCCCATGTCTGGGCGCTGGCGGTGTCAGGCGGTGATCTTTATGTGGGAGGGTCGTTCACCACAGCGGGCGGCAACAATGCAACGAATATCGCGAAATGGAACGGGACCACATGGCTGGCCTTGGGGTCTGGGGTTTCGGGAACCGTCTCTGCACTGGCGTTGTCGGGCAGCGAGCTTTATGCAGGTGGTTTTTTCACCAAAGCGGGCGGCAACTATGCTACCAACGTGGCGAAATGGAACGGAAGTGACTGGTCGGCCCTCGGGTCGGGAGTGGGCGGGCAGGTCAGTGCGCTAGCGGTCTCGGGCAGCGATCTATTTGTCGGTGGCCAGTTCGCCACCGCAGGCGGTATCAATGCACTTCGTGTGGCGAAATGGGATGGAAGTGCGTGGTCGGCGTTAGGTCCCGGATTCAATAACTCTGTCTTCTCGCTGGCAGTGTCCGGCAGCGACCTGTATTTAGGGGGATCATTCGCCACGCTGATCGGCAGCATTGGAAATCGCATAGCGAAATGGAACGGCAGCACCTGGTCACCTTTGGGGACTGGGTTGAATGAAGGTTACCTTCCCGGAGCGGTTAGGGCACTGGCAGTTTCGGGCGGCGATCTTTTTGTGGGAGGCTTGTTCTTCTGGGCGGGCGACGGCGCTGCAAGTTATGTGGCGAAGTGGAACGGCAGCGGCTGGTTAGCTTTGACACCGGGGTTGAACGGCCCAGTCACTGCGCTGGTGGCGACGGGTGGCGACCTATATGCGGGTGGACTTTTTTCGACAGCGGGTGATAACAATGCGAACCACGTTGCGAAATGGGAGGCGGGCGCGTGGTCGGCCTTTGGGTCGGGATTGAACGGCGTGGTCAACGCGTTGGCAGTGTCGGGCACCAACTTGTATGCGGGCGGCTCTTTCACCGCAGCGGGTGGCAACGGCGCAAATCGCATCGCGAGATGGAACGGCAGTGCGTGGTCAGACTTAGAGTTGGGTCTAAACAATACAGTCCTAGCGCTCGCAGTGGCGGGTACTAACTTGTATGCGGGCGGCTCTTTCACCGTAGCGGGTGGCAACAGCGCTAATCGCATCGCGAGATGGAACGGCAGTGCGTGGTCATCTTTGGGATTGGGGTTGAACAGTACGGCCAATGCGCTGGCGGTGTCAGGCCCGAACTTGTATGTGGGCGGCGCTTTCAGCACCGCCGACGGTACCAATGCAAATTGCCTGGCAAAATGGAACGGGAGCAATTGGTCCGCCTTGGGTTCGGGCGTGAACGGTCAAGTGAATGCGCTGTCAGTCTCGGGCACCGATCTGTATGTGGCAGGTGCTTTCACAATGGCTACGAATACTGGCGGCGCGCCGGTGACGGTGAATCGAGTGGCGAAATGGAATGGAAGTGCGTGGTCAGCTTTGGGATCAGGTGTGAACGGTACGGTAAGCGCGCTGGCGGTATTCGGTGGCGACCTGTATGCAGGAGGCGTATTCACCACAGCCGGCGGCAATAACGCAACGAATGTGGCGAAGTGGGACGGCACGGCGTGGTCTGCATTGGGATCGGGTGTGAATGCCTCTGTGGCCGCACTAGCGGTATCAGGCACCGACCTCTATTTGGGAGGCGATTTCACCGCCGCAGGTGGGAAACCGTCCGCCTACTTGGCCAAGGTGTTGGGTCCAGCAGTTTTTACTTCGGTGGCACCCAATCCGTCCGGCACGGAGGCGCTCTTGACCTTCGCAACTGCTCCCGGCGCATCACTACACTTGCTCAGTTCGACCAACCTGACCACTTGGGAAACCAACTCCACGGTCAATGCCGTCGGCGTGACGAATTCGGTGTCCGTCAACCTCACCCAGCCACAGGAATTCTTCCGGCTGCGGCGACTGCCGTAGCTGACGCCCGCGCTCGCGGTTGCGTTGACCACTCCGCACATTGCTGCCAACCTTGGTGCGATGTTCGAACTCGTCTCCGATTACCAACCCGCCGGTGATCAGCCCCGAAAGCGCCCGCTCGCGATTCATCGGAGTTCGGAGTTGCGAAGTTGCGGCTCCCGGCGACCTGCGAACGTCGCCCTCATCTCAGCAACGCGGCGAAGCCAGCCTGCTCAAAATGACGGTCGTGCGTGAGCGCCTCGGAGAGTCCCGCGTCGCTCATCATCACGAACGAGATGCAGTCGGTGAGCGACCACTCCTTGTCCTTGCGACTAGAGAAGAGGTCATGGCCGCGCTCAAACAACTTCTGCGAGACCGGAACGATGCGGGCGCGGGGATGTTCCTTGAGCCGCGCATGGAATTCTACGAATTGAGCGCGCTGCACTCCACGACGCATCGCATTGGCGACCTCCAGCAGGACGAACCCGGTGGTGAGACGCGGAGCGGAAATCTCCCGGCTCAGGGCGATGGCCGGCTCATGCAATTCGTCGTCGGGATTCAACGAGGCGAGGAAGAAGGACGTGTCGGCGAAGACGGCCTTCATCGCTTCGGCGTGCCGTAAAGGTAATGGTCGTGTTGCGCCGCGAGATCGCGCGGCAGGCCGCGAACCTTTTTGGAAACGCTCACCAGCATGTCGGTGAAGTCATCGTCCTGCCGTCCCGCAATGGGGGTGACTTTGACCTCCGTGCCGTTGCGCAGCTTGGCGTTGCGCGGAAGAATCACCACGCCGTTCTTGACTGTGCCTTTGTAGCTCACGGCGAGAAGATAGCAGCTTGCGGACGCGTGCGCCAACCACGTTTTTCATAGGCTGTAGCTCCGGCGATTTTCCGCTACGGCTGGAACTGGACGCGGTAAAACCGGGTGCGATTGGAATCGGAACCCGGATCGAAAAAGATGAACGGCGTGAACGTGCCGGCGTTGGTGCCGATGGGGGTCCACTGCACGAGATTGGAACTGCCGAGGATGACGTATTCCGGGCCGGGCTGGCCGATCACTTCCATTTGGAACACACCGTTGGTGAAGCCCCACGAGAGGAAGTAGGGCGGAAAAGCTGCACTCATGATCACCGTGAGGTGTTCGTGGCGGACAGATTCGGCGTGCCGTTGTCCGTCACGCGGATGGCAACGACGTTGGTGCTGCCCGTTTCCGTGATGTGCGGACGCCAGTTGAACGCGCCGCCGGCCGAGATGGTTGCGCCCGGCGGCGGATCCACGAGGCTGAAGGTCAATGTGTCACCCAGGTCCACGTCGGAGGCGGTCGCTGTGAAATTGACGTAGCCGCCGGGGTTCACATATTTGTCCGGGATGGAATCCACCAACGGCGCATGGTTGATGTTCAGCACTGAAAGACTCACCGTCGCCGGTGGGTCGCGCGCTCTTGAGCAGGTCATAATTGCTGCCGCCGAAGCCATGCAGGGCCAGGGCAAGTTAAAGCTCTCGGTTCACCTGCGGACCCAGCCGCCCGAAAAAGTTTTTGTGCTCCGACCCGACGCGGCGCAACGATTCATTGAACTGAGCGTCGTGGATTCCGGACCGGGCATCCCAGCGGAGATACGCGACCGCTTGTTCGAGCCGTTCTTTACGACGAAACACAGCGGCGCCAAAGCCGGCACCGGGCTGGGTTTGTCGCTGGTTTACTCCATCGCCAAGCAGGACGGACTGGGCCTGGCAGTGGAGAGCGAACCCGGCAAAGGCGCGTCGTTCATCATCCTGATGCCGGTGCGGGACTGAAATTTGCCGCGAATGATCATGACCGAACAGGATTTCGAACAGCGGACGAAGCAACTCCTCGGCGTAGCGCAGGTTGGCAACCTGCGGTGTCGCCGGCTGGTAGTCGGCGCGCTGCCGACGTATCGAGCTGCGGCGGATTGCCAATCCGCGACACTGCAGACTGCCAGTCTGCGCTACGGCGTCCGCGCGAAATCACCGCCCAATCCAAAATCCAAAATTTACAATCCAAAATTTAATTCCGCCTGTGCGCGAGACGCACAGTTCCCAAAACCCGACTCCGGCCTAAGCTGCCGGAGTGATGACCGCGATTGAAGAAACCATGGCCTCGATATTGATCGTCGAAGACGACCCGAAGCAGCTCAAGCTTTACGGCAAAGCCTTGCGCGGCTACAGCCTCACTTGCGTCGCTACCGGCAGCGCCGCGCTTGCGGCCATTGCCGAGGCGAGGCCTGACCTCGTCATCCTGGACAACATTCTGGACGCCGGCGAAAAGGGTTTGGATTTCTTGCCAAAGCTCAAAGCGGTGGCCGCGCATGTGCCGGTCATCATGATTTCCGGAACGCTGCAAATCCGCGAGAAGCTCGCCGCGTTGCAAGGCCCGCGCTCGGCGCATTACATCCTGGAAAAGCCCGTGGACCTGGACGAACTCGACCGCACGGTGGAGATCGCGTTGACGGAATGTGGCCTGGGCGAAACCGTCGCCGCGCTGCAATCGCTCGAACGCGCGGAGAAAATTGATTCCTCCGAGCCCGATCGTCGCTTCACCGAACGGCCGGCGCGTCAGCACGCGATGATTAAGGGGCTGCGAGCAACGAAGGATCGCCCAAACATTTCCGAACTGGCGCGCGACTTCAACGTCTCCCGCAAGACGATCATCCGCGACTTGCAGGACCTGATCCAGCGCGGCCAATTGCCCGAGGAGATTTATCCCGAATGGCGGCAGGAAGCCGCCGAGGAATAGTTTCTTACTTCTCATGTTTCAACCGCCCGGCCTTGTGCCGGGTTTTTTATTTTTCCGCCTGTGCGCGAGTCGCACACCCCTGCGCGCGACTCGCACAGTGCCCAAGTTCGACAATCGAAGGTAAAACCATGGCGTGAAGTTCAACTCAACAAACAAATAAATCATCAATGAAAATAACCGTCAAAGCCGTCGCCGCCGCACTCGCACTGGCCGTGTTAACCTCCACCAACTCCGCCTTCGCCCAAGGCTCGCTCACGCCGCCCGTTGGTGCGCCTGCGCCGGTGATGAAATCGCTCGCACAAGTCGAGCCGCGCACCCCCATCAATGCCACCACCACGCCGGGTAACGGCACGGCCACCTACGTCATCGCGCAGCCCGGCAGTTATTTCCTGGAAGGCAATATCGCGGTGAGCACCACCAACGGCATCTCGGTGACGACGAATGATGTGACGATTGACCTGCGCGGCTTCACCATCAGCCGCGCGACCGGCACGAACGGCAGCGCCATCCAGGTGAGCGCGGCCAACTGCGCGATCCGCAGCGGCAACGTGCGGGGATTTGCCATCGGCATTGACGGCCAGTCGGCCTCGGCGGGATTGGTCCAAGGCGTGACGGTCATGGGATTCGGCATTTACGGCTACATTGTTCGCGACGCGTGGCGGTTCAGCGACTGTGCCGCGCTCAACGCCACCAACGCCGCAGTGAATATGTTTGGATTCAGTGCCTTGACCTTTGCTCGGTTCGACCGCTGCCAGGCGGCCTTTTTATCCGGTCCCAGCTGCTACGGGTTTTCCGCCGGGTCGCGCAGCACGTTTAATTCGTGTGGGGCCGGAAACCTCACGGCGACGTTTAGCAGTTCCTACGGGTTCAGCACCGAAACTGACTGCGGATTATATTCCTGCCAAGCGAATGGCAACAACGCGGTGATGGGCGGCTTTGGCTTCAGCCCGGCTGCTGGCAGCCTTCTCAAGGACTGCATTGCCAACAACAATGTCGTCTCGGCGGGCACGGGTTCTTCCGGCGGGTTTTGGACGGACGATGGCGTGACCATGATCGACTGCATGGCGGAAAACAACAGCGGTGCGTCCAACCTCGCGGGGCGCGGCGGCATGGGCATCTTTGTCTATGGTGCCGGCCTGATCCAAAACTGCACGGTGCGGGCCAACTCGGGCGACGGCATTCATGTGGGCGGCGCAATTGTCTCCGGGGTAAAGATCATCAACAACGTGGCCGTGGACAACACACAGTCCGGCATCCGGATGGGGAACGGCTCCGACAATGTCTTTGAGCGAAATTATGTGCGCGGCAACGGCATTGGCCTGAACATCGTCACCGCTGGCAATCTCATCCTCGGCAACACCGCCGCGGTCAACGGCACCAACTACGTCATCGCGTTGAGCAACCGTTACGGACCGATTGTGGACCTTACCGCCGCCGGGGCCGCAGCCGTCTCCGGCAACAGCGCCGCCAGCACGCTCGGCACCACCGACCCACAGGCGAACCTCGCTTATTGAAAACGGCTGGGTTCAACGCAAATAAAAACTTAACCAAACAAAATTATGAAAACCAAACTCCTCCTCACCACGTTCGTTTCGTCCTTCATCCTTCACACCTCCGCCTTCGCCCAAGGCTCGCTCACGCCGCCCGCCGGTGCGCCCGCGCCGGTGATGAAGTCGCTTGACCAGGTCGAAGCACGCACAGCCATCACCAACACAAGCAGCCTCGTCACGATTTCGCAGCCCGGCTCTTATTACTTTACCGGCAACCTCACCGTCAGCACGAACAACGGCATCAACATCACCACCAATGGCGTGACGCTGGATTTGAATGGCTTCACCATCCGTTCCACCGCCGCCAGCCTTTCGGGCACTGCCATAGCATTGAGTGGCAGCTTGAGCGATATCACTATCCTGAATGGCCATATCCGGGGCAGCGTGACGAACGGCAGCGGCGGTTTCGGCGGCGGCGGTTTTTACACCGGCATCGGTTATTCCGGCAATCAACCGGGGAATGTGTTGGTGTCCCGCATCTCGGTTTCCCGCTGCCAACTCGGGATTTATCTGGACACTGGCAATTCGACGTTGATCGAATCCTGTACCGTGCGCACGGTGGCATCTAGTGGCATCTTAGCTTCCACCATCAAAAACTGCTCGGCAGTGGATTGCGGAAGTGATGCCATCTATGGCGAACAAGTTTCCGATTGTCGTGGAGAAAGTTCCGGCTTCGGCAACGGCATTTTCGCTGCCACCGCGCAGAACAGTTACGGTAAAAGCAACACCGGCACCGGCCTTAATGCCGACGTGGCGACAGGCTGCCGTGGAATCAGTTATTCCGGCACCGGCTTGGAAGCCTTCATCGCTAACAGTTGTCATGGCACATCTCTCATCGGCATAGATTTAACCGTGACTCATAGCTTGAACTCCTTCTGACCATTTACGATGGCCGATTTACGATTTGAAAACTCAACCAAACAAAATTATGAAAACCGAACTCCTCCTCACCGCGTTCGTTTCATCTTTCATCCTTCAAAATTCTGCCCACGCCCAAGGCTCGCTCACGCCGCCTGTCGGTGCGCCCGCGCCAGTGATGAAGTCGCTCGCGCAAATCGAGCCGCGCACGCCCATCTCATCCGTGCCGTTCACCATCACTGTGCCGGGGTCGTATTATCTGGCCACAAACGTGACCACCGCCGTGAGCAATGCCATCGTCATCGCCGCTAACGGCGTGACTCTTGATTTGAACGGTTTCACCATCGCCTCTGCCGTGACCAACGCGGCAAGTGGAGGCACCGCCATCCTTCTCGGCAGCAACTTGAGTGGTATCACGATTCGTAACGGCCATATCCGCGGCGGCGTGACCAAAGGTGTCACCAATTACTCCGGTTCGGGCTTTGCGAACGGAATTTATTATGTTGGAGCTTCTCCAAACGGCGTCCGGGCCAGCGACATCTCAGTCTCGGGTTGCTTGAGCAATGGCATTTCCTTGGGCACTTCAAGTGTGGTGGAATCTTGCATCGTGCGAACGGTGGGCGGCGGCAATAACACTGTGGGAATCGGCGCGTTCACTGTCAAATCTTGCCAAGCCGTGGATATTGGATCGGGCTATGCGATTGTTGGCGGTCAGATTTCCGACAGTCGGGGTGAGGTTGTCTTCCAGGGCATTGGTATTGATGCCGAAACGGCGCTGAACTGCCAAGGCACTACCTATGCCGCCAGCTTTGGCGGCGGTATCGCCGCCCGCACGGCGCTGAACTGCACCGGCACCTGTGCAGGCGACGGTTTTGGTATTTATGCCAGATCGGCACAAAATTGTAGTGGCATCAGCTTCTTAGGAAACGGAATACAAGCTTACACTGCCAGTTTTTGCACAGGTAATGCAAACGCCCCCGGCTACGCCATTTCAGCCACCGTTGCCAATGGCTGTATCGCTGAATTTGGAGTCAACAATATCGCCAACAAATACAACATGCCGTGAGCAGCGGACTGGAATTCAATCTCCTAACGAAAAATATATTATGAAAAAAACAATTGCCCTTTTACTAGCATTGGCCGCGCTGCCGTTCGGCGCGCACGCCCAGTCCACCATCAACAGCACCAACCATTACGCTTGGGACGCGAACGCCGGCTGGATTGATTTCCGCGCCGAACGCCCGAATCCCGGCGACGGCATCCGCGTCACCGACACGTTCCTCTCCGGCTACGCCTGGAGCGCGAACACCGGCTGGATTAACTTTGGCGGCACGCCGCTCGACGCCATCCACTACCTCAATAGCTCCAGCGCCGACTTCGGCGTGAACCAGGACGGCGCGGGCAATCTCTCCGGCCTTGCGTGGTCTCCAAACACCGGCTGGATCAACTTCGGCTGGGCCGCCAGCACCAACACCGACCGACCGCGCTTCGACATCAGCACCGGCGATTTCTCCGGCTATGCGTGGAGCGCGAACTGCGGTTGGATCAACCTCGGCACAGGGCTGCTCCGCACCGACAGCGTGGCCGTGACCGACAGCGACAACGACGGAATCTCCGACGCGTGGGAACGCGAGCACGTCGAAACATTGCCCGCATTGCCCGTTCTCACCCGCGGCGGCGACTACGACGGCGACGGCATCACGGACGTTCAGGAATACCTCCTCGACACCGACCCGCTCGTGCCGAACGCACCGTTCCGCATCACGCGCATCAGCAAGATTCCGAACGTGACCTCCGTGGAAATGGAATGGCCGAGCAGCCCAGCACGCATCTATGGCGTCGAGGCAAAGCTCGACCTCGGTGCTACGAACTGGTTATTCCTCGCCAATGTCCCCGGCGCACCCGGCACAAACACCATTCAGGCCATCGAACAAGGAGCGCCCACCGCCTTCTTCCGGGTCGCCGCCAAACTGCCGCTACAGCCCTAGTTCAGCCAATCATCTCAAACTCAAAACCGGCGTGGAGCAATCCACTGCCGGTTTCGTTTTTGGATTTGAAGACGACTCACGCCCTTCGCTCTCTGATCCCCGCCAAAATCTCCACCACGACCTCCGCATTCGGCTTCGCGCCTTGCGGGCCGCCGTGGTGGAGACGCACGCTCTCCGCGCCGGACTCCATGTCGCGACCGCCGACGCTGCCGCGCCAAAGCAAAACGACGGCGGGTGACCAGCCGTAGCCGCCGACGTGAGGAGGCGGGAAACTCCCTCAACGTTCCGCGTTGGAGATCTTGGCTTTGAACGGCGTCGCGCTGAAATCCGCATCCACGCGCACCCTGTTCGCGCGCAGTTCACTCGCGATTCATCGGAGTTCGGCCACGATGGGCTGGGCGGGGGCGATTAACGCCGCCTTGGCGCAACAAGGTTAACAATTCCATGTAACACCAAGCCGCCTCCGCGCTATCCTTATTTTGAAATGGCGAATCCAACATCCATCACTGCAGATGACGCACCGCTCGTCCGTGCTGCGCAAGCGGGCGACCACGACGCCTTCGCAGCGTTGCTCGACGCGCATCTACCGCACATCCGCACCTTTCTCGCCCTCAAAGCGCCCGTGCCGCAGCTCGTGGATGAACTGGCGCATGACACGTTCGTCTTCGCGTTCCGGCATCTGGGTGAGTTTAAGGTTGGCACTTCGTTCCGCGCCTGGGTGCGGGCTATCGCGTGGAATTTGCTGCGCGCCGAGGTGCAACGCTTCGCCCGCGAACAGGCTAATCTTGACCGCCTGACCGCGTGGCAGCTTGCAGACTGGGAAACGAGCGCCACGGAGTCCCCGCCCTCCGCCGAGGCCGAGCATCTGCAAAGTTGCCTGGATCAACTCGATGCCCCGCTGCGCGAACTCATCACGCTCAAATACCGCGACGATCACTCGACGGAAACCATCGCTACCAAGCTCAAGCGCAGTCTCGTCTGGGTGCGCGTCTCGCTCTTCCGTGTGCGCGCGCAACTCCGCGAGTGCATCGAAGGCAAACTTTCCAGGAGGCAGCCATGTTGACCGAGCAAGACCTCATCGCGTATCTGGAGAACACGCTTTCACCCACCGACCGCCAGCGTGTTGAAGCGGAGCTGGAGCGTGATCCGCAGCAACGCCGCCAGTTCATCCGCCAAAGGCAACTCGATGCCGCACTGCGCGCGTCGCTCGGCGAATCTGGGTCGCACGAGCGCGTGAAGCAATCCGTGCTCGCCGTCATTCGCGGTGAAACCGAGGAAGCCATCAAGCAACAGGTGCTGGCGGACACCAGCTTCACTTCTCGCCCATTGTCCATCCTTCATTTTCTATCCTCCATCTTCCGCCGCCCCGCGTGGACGTTTACCGCCGCCGCCGCCTGCATCGCCATTTTCCTCGGCGTTTGGTTCGTAACGCGTCCTGCGCCGCTCGCGCTCGCCATCGAGACACCGACACAAGTGGCTCTTGCCTCCGGCATGGTCACGCCCAAGCCCGGCGACACCATCCGCGCCAGCGACACTACATCGGCCACCGTCACGTTTGCCGACGGCACAACCCTTCACCTAGAACCCGGCACAGAAATCCGGCTCGAAGCCGTCGCCAATCCCCCGCGTGCTGGCGGCAAACAATTCAAGCTCATCAGCGGCGCTCTCTCGGCCGACGTCGCGAAACAACCGGCCGGTTTGCCCCTGCTCATCCAGACGCCGCACGCGCTGGTTACCGTCGTCGGCACGGAGTTTGATCTCACGGTGGGCACAAACCAGACGCAACTCGAAGTCGAACACGGCCTCGTGCAATTCTCCGGCATAGGCAGCACGAACCCGCTTGCGGTCGCGGCGGGCGAACTTGCGGTGGCCACCGAAGGTTCGCCCCAAGTCCAACGGCTCGCCCGCAATCCCTACTTCTGGCCGTTCAGCAGCGACAGTCCGTGGAACACACCCATCGGCAGCGGCGCACAGTTTGCGCCCGTGCCCGGCAAACCGTTTCTTGCCGACGGCCCGCTGGTGCGCGCCATGCGTGGGCGGCATCCCTTCTTTGGTCGGCCCACGGATACGTTGCGCCGCGTCTGGGTCGGGGGCGAAGTCCGTGCTGATGTGCGTCTGAGTGAAAATGCCTTGCCGCCCACTGGTTTGATCGAGCCCGTGGTCTTGATGCAACGGACGCAGCGTTACGCGCTGGAGTTGGTTGATGTCCAAGTGCGTCCGGATGGCGACTTGGAAGCTGCGGACATTGAGCGCACGGATCTTGCAGGCAGCGGCCTGAGTCCGGCTGCGATCCCCGCGAAACCGTTCGGCCTCTCGAATCTTGGCGGACTGATTCGCATGGGCGAATTGAGCGGTGGCATTCGTCACGCGCTCTCCGCCCGCGTCAACCGCGAGCGTCTCGGCGGGCGGAACAGTTTTCAAAAACCCAGCACCGTCTGGCCCGCTGCGGGCAGCGACGCGGCGAGCGGGGAATTTCTGAACGTCGGCTCGCTGCTGGCAATTCCGCCCGGTGTGGACATTCGCGCACTCGCGGGCAACTCCGGCCCGGGCTACGAACTCGCGCGGGCGATGCAGGATTATGGCGTTTACATTTCGGGCTATGGAAACGCTGCGTTCGCTTTGGTTCGTGGCGAAGCGGAATTAATTCCGGCGGACGAAGATAAAATCCTGAACCAACTTGTGCCGCTCCTGCAAGTCGTGGCCAACAACACCGAAGCGACCCCCGGCGGCGGCGGCACACCCCGTCGCGAAGCCGCTCCCGCACTGCCCAGCGCGTCAAAATAACCGCAGGTATTTTGGACTGCGGCGGGAAGCGCAGCGCCACGCCGCTTTCGCACGCACGGGGCGGGTTGTATTTCCATTGCACCTCTTCCGCTCGAAAGCGCCGTCGCCGCTCGCGCTCTGCCGGCGCAGTCCAAAAGAAGCTGCCGCCTACACAAAGCGCCACAGCAAACCCGAACGCATCTTGGACTGCGGTGGCAAGCGGAGCGCGACACCGCTTTCGCACGCACAGGGCGGGTTGTATTTTCAAACGCGCCTGTTCCGCCCGAAAGCGCCGTCGCCGCTGCGCTCTGCCGGCGCAGTCCAAAAACATTTACCAGTCTGGCGAAACCTCGAAATCATCGGGCACTTTCAACAGGTCGGTCTTGAATCGATAGATGGTTTTGATTTGTGCTGGCGTGGCCTCGCGCTCGAACCAGCGCGCCGAACACCACGGATATTGATTCGCCACCGGCACAAGGCCGTGTTTCACCGGATTCTGATGGGTGTAGTTGAGCCGCGCCTGATAGGATTTTTCGTAAGTTAAACGCGTCTCCCGATAATTATGCCAGACTTTACGCGCCGGTGTGGCATCGAGCTTGTTGATCCACTTGGCTGTCCTCTCGTGGAGCAGACCGAGCATTCGCGACAGAGTTTTCGCTGTGTCTGCGTCGCCCGGTGAGTGACCAACAAAATGGTAATGGTTCGAGAACACCGCCCACGCTTCCAGCCGCCAACCGAAATCCGCAGTAACCTTGAGCAAACCCCGGTGCAGAACTGCGAGCCGGGCTTTGCCTGCAAATCGGTGCTCCCGCAGGTAGGTGCTGGCCGTAACAAAGTAAGTCCCGCGAACACAAAGCCGATGTTCCGGCGCGTGCGGCCAAGGTATTTTGTCAGCAGGCATGAAATGGAGCGTGACAATTTTGGACTGCGGTGGCAAGCGCAGCGCGACACCGCTTTCGACTCATCTTGGACTGCGGTGGCAGAGCGGAGCGGCGACACCGCTTTCGCGCGGGCGACACGCTTGATAACGTCCAACCCGTCCCGTGCGCATGAAAGCGGCGTGGCGCTGCGCTTCCCGCCGCAGTCCATGACGCGCTTTGTAACATTCCGCCCTCCTCGCGCTATTCAGAGTTGATGAAAGTTATTTTCTCTCTGGCGCTGGGGCTGGTAGTCGCGGCCAACGCGCAGGCCTACACCACCAACCTCATCAACAACGGCTCGTTCGCGGGCGGCTTCACGGGCTGGCAGACAAACGGGCCGACCTCGGTAAAGTTTATTCTCACCACGAACACGCCGGACGGTTCGACCGGCGTGATTGTCAGCAATCGCCCCAGCGCCAACGGCAGCATCAATTACACGTTGCAGCAAAATATCACCGCCGCGCTCACCAACGGCGCGAATGGCCGCACCTACACCACGAGCTATCGCCTGCGGCCACAGACCGTGCCGACCTCGACGCGCTGCGCGCTCACACTTTATTATTCGACGGGTTCGGAAAAACTCATCCTCGCCGAGCAGGTGGCGCGCACGAACGGCGCGTGGCTCAATGTGCGTGGCACGTTGCCGGTGGCGTGGTCGAACGGACTCACCAGCGCGATTTTCAGTATCGAGGTCGGGCAGACGGGCGAGACGAATTATCCCGCGTTCACCGTGGACGACGTGCGGATGGACACGGATACGGACGGCGACGGCCTGCCTGATATCGTTGAGACCAACACCAGTCCGGTGCTGGCCGACACGGACGCCGACGGCTTGCCGGATGAATGGGAAATTCGCAACGGCTTTGATCCGGCGCTCACCGACGAGCGCAATGGTGATCCCGACGGCGACGGCTTCACAAACTTTCAGGAATATTGGGCGGCGACGAATCCGCGCGACGAGTTGTCGTTTCCGGGTCGCCCGGCGAATCCAAACATGTCGGCGAACGCGCGGGCAGTGTTGCGTTATCTCGCGCTGTTGCCGGGCAACGGGCATGGATTGGTAGGGCAGCACATTTCCAATCCCGGCGCACCGAAAAACGAATACACCAACCAAGTCATCGGGCTTTACACAAACACGGGTTACTGGCCGGGGCTGGTGGAGTTTCAATACGACGACGACACGAATCCGATGCAGATTCCGACCGTGAATCCACTCGCGCGCGCGTGGTGGACCAACGGCGGCATCCTGGGGATCAAGTTCAACCCCCGCAATCCGTGGACGGGCGGCCCGCAACAGGGCACGAATCACGGCCCGGTGAATATTCCCGGATTGCTCGACCCGGCGAACAACAGCACGCCCGCGAGCCTCGCGACGAATCTCACCGCCAACGCGCGCTTCATGGGCTGGCTGGATGAAGTCGCAGCCGGGTTGGCGGAATTGCAAACGAACGGCGTGGCCGTGATTTACCGGACGGGCGCGGAAATGAACGGCGGCTGGTTCTGGTGGGGCAAACGACCGCAGGGTCATTACCAGATGCTCTGGCGGTTCATGTTTGATTACTTCACGCACACGAAAAAATTGAACCACCTCATCTGGACCTGGGAAGGCGACGCCGGCGTGCATGAACTGTTAGCCAGCGATTATTTTTTCCCCGGCGCGGATGTCGTGGACGTGATGAGCCACAATTTTTACAGCGACGATTGGGAACAGCCGTTTCCCGCAGAACAACTTTATCGCGACTACGGCAAAGTCTATGCCTTCCCCCAGGCCGGGCCGGCGCAAGGCGGACAACGCGATGGCACGTTCGACAACACGCTCTACGCCGACGCCATCACGAACCGCTTCTCGCGCTGCTCCTGGATCGGCGTGTGGAACAGCTTCACCACCGGCGGCGGCGCGAACTATTGGCACATCGCCATCGTGGACAACACCAATGCGCTCGCGCTCATGCAGCGTCCGTGGTCCATCACGCGGGATGAAGTGAACTGGCAGACCAATGTCGTAACGCCTGGCGGCAGCATCCGAATGAGCGGCGCAATGATTGACCTGCGCTGGCAGGGTGGCTTTCTGCAAGCCTCCACCAACCTCGTGAACTGGACAGATGTGGATCGTCCCGCGTGGCCGTATCTGCAAAACCCCGCCGCCGCTGCGTGCGGTTTCTGGCGCGTGCGCGAGTGAATGGCTCAAGCCTGCGCTCCACCACTCACGCCCTGCGCTCCTTGATGCTCGCCAGAATGTCCGCCACGACCTCCGCCTTCGGCTTCGCGCCTTGCGGGCCGCCGTGGTGGAGACGCACAGAGACCTGTCCGGCTTCCAGGTCGCGACCACCGATGACCAGCATCGTGTGGATGCGCAATTGTTCCGCGTTGGAAATCTTCGCCTTGAACGGCGTCGCGCTGTAGTCCGCATCCACGCGCACCATGTTCGCGCGGAGCTCGGCCACGATGGGCTTGGCGTAGTTGATCAACGCTTCGTCGTCGTTGAGCGTGATGACGCGCACCTGATCCGGCGCGAGCCAGAGCGGGAAGTTGCCCGCGTAATGCTCGATGAGGAAGCCGATGAAC